>JAZQWV010000073.1:0-27871 GCA_045632525.1 Candidatus Fimenecus sp. | reverse complement strand
CCTGCATAAACTCTTCTGTACTCTGTGGTCTGTTGACACCTGCAAGATTTACAACAAAATCGCAACCATTACAATATTCATCTAAAAGAGCTTTATCCGTATCAATATCGAATTCACAAATTTCAAGGTCTTGTGGTAATGCTGTAGTCTTGTTTTTGCCTTCTTTGATAGTGTTCAATGTTGCAACAAGGTTTTTGCCCACAAATCCTTTAGCTCCTGTAATGAGAATTTTCATAAATTATTTCTCCCAGTTCGCAAGTTCATTTTGAATATATGAAAGAGTCAAGAGTTTTTCTTTTACCTGTTCAACTGTCCATAAATCTGTATTGTTCGAATTAAACTCTGTAAGAGTATTTCTTTCTGTGTCACCGTCTTTGAAATACTTATCATAGTTAAGTCCACGCTTATCAGCTGGTACACGATAAAAATCACCCATATCAATAGCATTTGCACATTCTTCATTTGTAAGAAGTGTTTCGTACATCTTTTCACCGTGACGGATACCAATAACTTTGATTTCTGTTTCAGGATTAAAGAGTTCAGTAACAGCTTTTGCAAGAACTTCAATTGTGCAAGCAGGTGCTTTTTGAACGAGAATGTCACCACTTTCACCATTTTCAAAAGCGAAGAGAACAAGGTCAACTGCTTCTTCAAGGCTCATTACAAAACGAGTCATTGAAGGTTCTGTAATTGTGATTGGCTTACCTTCACGAATCTGGTCAATCCAAAGAGGTACAACTGAGCCACGTGAGCAAAGAACATTGCCATAACGAGTACAGCAAATCTTTGTCTTGTCAGGACTAACTGTTCTTGACTTTGCAACAACAACTTTTTCCATCATAGCCTTTGATGTACCCATTGCATTTACAGGGTATGCAGCCTTGTCTGTTGAAAGACAGATAACTGTTTTAACGCCTGCTTCAATAGCAGCTGTAAGCACATTATCAGTGCCGATAACATTTGTCTTAACTGCTTCAATTGGAAAAAATTCGCAAGAAGGAACTTGCTTGAGTGCTGCTGCGTGGAATATGTAATCGACACCATGCATTGCATTTTTAACTGACTGTAAATCTCTTACATCACCAATGTAGAATTTAAGTTTGTCAGCAACCTCAGGCATTTTCTGTTGAAATTCATGACGCATATCGTCTTGTTTCTTCTCGTCACGAGAGAACACACGAATTTCACCGATATCTGTCTCCAAAAATCTTCTAAGCACTGTGTTACCAAATGAGCCTGTGCCACCTGATATTAAAAGTGTTTTATTTGTAAAAAGTCCCATGATTTACTCCTTTTTATTTTCCTAAAAGCTTTTTCATTGTTTTTTTTATTTGTTGACGTGTTTTATTTGGAATCATATCTCTTATAGAATCAATTAAAACTTCTTTTTTATCTTTATATTTATTTGCAATAAAACTGAATCCGTTTTGATTTAATTCTTCATAGATATCATCTCTCACATTTGGCTTTTGGCTTGTTTTCTGAAGTTGACCATTGTTTGCGATAATCTGTTCTATATCAACTGACTTAGAAATAATTTTATCGCTGACAGCATTCCAAACTTTTTCGCCCACCTCAGAATTTATTAAAACAGCTGACACACCATCAATATTCATAAATTTAGGGGCGACCTTCTCTATTCCCCAGAAATCACCTATTGTTAAATCACTTGCACGTTGTGGTTTTGCATATTCACATTGATAACAAGATTCTCTGTAAGTATAACCTCTTAAGAAGTGATGATAATATGGGTCAATTGAAGCAATTGCTTCATACACTTTTTCCTTGTTATTCTTTTCAACAACTGCACGATATGTAAGTGACCAGTCATTTTTCTCTTTGCTTCTAAAATAATATTTTTTTACTTTGCAACTGTTTTTGTTTTCAAACCATTCAAGATAATTATTATACATCTTCCTTGACGGTACACCATGACAAATAATATCAACACAAATTAGTTTATCACTATTTCCTATAAACTTTTTTAAACCCGCTACTTGACAAGGGACACCAGAAAAAAGAACAACTTTACCATTTTTCAACTGTTCTTTAACCTGTGAATATGCATTCTGTATATTGCTTTCAACATATTTTGAACCTTGCAAAAGTGGTAAATCTAACACATTATCAACCATAATGTGTTTTACATTACCTGGCACAGTTTCTGCACAACCAAAAACCATTCCACCATTTTCAAGAACATATTGTGCAATTGCAAAAAACACTCCACCTGAAGCACTTTTTCGTAAAGCATCACGATTATTTAAATATGCAGCGTACCCTTTCTGAACAAAGTCCTGATATTCGGGTTGTGCAACCGGACATTTTTTTATACAAAGTCCACATAAAACACATTTTTCAAAATCAATTTGTGGATATAAAAAGCCTTCATCATTTTCATGAAATGCAATCGCATTCACCGGACAGCATTGCTCACAAGAACGACATCCGCAACATTTGTTGCCAACAAAACTTATATTGTTCATTTTATTTACCCTCTAATGCATTTTTCAAGAAATTACGTGAAAACTCTCGTGCACTTTCAAGTTTTGAGTTAACATCCTTGTAATTAATTTCTTTATTGCTTACTTTAAGTGCGGTTTTTATATCAAACACAAGTCTTTCGTCAAGAAGTCCTGTAAGACGTAAAATGCTCTCAAGACGACAATTGTATTTAGGTGCTGAAACACATATAAACTGACGGTTGAAATTAAGCGAAAATGCTGTTCCGTGGAAAGAGTCTGTAACAACAAAATCAGCATTACTTATGTAATTAAGAAAATCCAAAGCATCATTATTAAAACGATTTTCTGCACCTTTGATAAACTCAAAAGTATCAGCAAAATTAACTACTCGAAGACCTTTTTTCTCGGCTATTTTAACTGCCGCTTCTTCTAAAAGTTTGTTACGGTTAAGGTTGTAAACAAAAACATAGCCTGGTTTGGGTTTGTCTTTCTTGCAGAATTCGCGCCATTCTTCCTGAGTGAGTAATAATGTTGGGTCTGTTACCCATTCACCATTAACACCTAAAGTATCAAGTGTTTTAAGTGCGGCGTCTTCGCGGACAGAAATAACATCATAGTCCTTTAACCATGAGCCTATTTCAGCTTTTTCTTTCTCTGAAAAATCTTCCTTACCAAAGCTCCCTGCATAAGCAATTTTTCTCTTACCCTTTGGTGCATGGCAAAGATAATAAGCCTTAAGGTCATCGTGTGGATTGTTATTTTGAGTATTCCACACCTGGTCACTACCACTGAGATAAATATCAGCCTCTGGCACATTTGCTACTAATTCTGCAAAAGAGCCATATCGTTTGGGTGACACGGTAATATACTTTTTCATAAAAGAATTCACCATATCAAACTGAATAAGACTGACTACAGTTAAAGGCACGAGTTTGATTGCCTTGCTTACAAGTGAAGCACCTTTAGGCCATACAGAACGCTTAAAAGTTATTCCGTCAGGAACATAATCAACAACTTCAGTATCATAACCCAATTTTCTGATATAAGTCTGTGTAGCATATGTTTGTAAAAGTGAACCGAAGTTTGTGATTCGATGCAAAGTGATTATTGAAACTTTCATAATGCACGACCTTTTATTTCATAATTTTTTTCGCTATATTATATACCTTCCACACATGTGGTGACATAATATTTGTCTTAAGGTTTGATTCAATATCAATCTTATTAAGATTTTTAAAAAATTTGCCTCTGTTCATATTTTCCATGGAAGATGTTTTATATGATGGGTTATTTGCAAGTCCCTGTTCGACAGCAACTTCTGTCATTTTGATTTGTGTAAGTTCTGCTAAAACTTTTTCACCCTTTTCAGTGTGAGTGAGCACAAGGGACACACCCTCTTCACTATACCATTCAGGAAGAACATTTTTGACTCCCCAGAAGTCTGCCAATGTAATATCAGAAGCACGGCAGGATTTATTTGAACAGTTATAACAAGACTGACGAAGTGTCAGACTTTGCTGAAATGCATGAGTATAAATATTTACACTACCTAATTGAGAAATCTGTTCACCATCAGCAAAACCCACTTTGAATGAGTAGTTACCCCATCCCTTTTCCTTTGAACGGAAAGAAACATCACTTACCGATGACGCATTTTTCTTTTCAAGGTTTTGGAGGTACTTTTCCCAAACTGCTGGTGATGGAACACCGTGACAGATAAAGTCAACTGCTATAAGATTTTCGTAATCATTTTTCAAAAATGATTTAAGCCCACTGATTTGACAAGGTGTGCCCACAAAAAGCACTTTCCTTCCCTGTTCAAGGATGTTTTTTGTCTCAACAAAGGAATTACCAATACGGCTCTGAACATATTTTGAACGCATAAGTTCATTTACACTGTCATTATTCTCAACTAATTTATGTACAACGGTGAATTTTTCATCATAACCTGCACCGAAAATTGCACCACCGTTGTTTAAAACATTTTCTGCCAGTGCATTGAACACACCACCTGATGAGCTGTTATTTCTTACGTCACTGTTTTTATTTACAACAGCTTTTGCAGAAATGATTTTTGTTTCTTCACCTTTTTTGTTTGATGGGCATACCTGACGGCATACTCCACATTCAACACATTTTTCTTTATCTATTTTTGGATATTCAAAGCCCTCTGCATTTCGAACCATTGTAATTGCATTTTTAGGACATGCACTTGCACATGCATAACAACCAGTACATTGGGAAGGATTGTCAAGAATGTAAAAATCCTTTGAAACATTTTTTTTTGCCGGTGGATTTTCAACACCAAAGAGAAGTCCTGATTTATTACGGAAAATCTTTTGAATAATCCACATTGCAACCACACTGCCTGAAAGCATAAACACAAATTGAATAACCTGATAAAGTGGTAATATTTTGTTTGCAAATGGGAAGAAAGGAATAACAAAGTTACTAAACTTTCTGAAAATACAGTGAATAAAGAAAATACCAAAACTATTGTTACCCATAAACATAAGGATTTGAGCAATAATACCGTTCGATTTATCTAATCTTTCTTTATAGTGCAAGAAAAGATTAATAAGTGCAAATGAGAATAAGAGTGAAGATGCTCTTGTTTGGCTTACTGCCGCACCTACGGAAACATCATTACTCATCATAAGAAGTGTTTCGCCTATGCCTAAAACAATTGCACCAAGCATCATTAACCATCTTGTAACTACATTTCCCTTACCCTCCCAGCTATTTTTGCGGCAAAGCAGACCTGAGAAATACATAATTAACCATGTTAAGAATACGGTTTCATATACAGGAAGTGAATCCTTTGCAATATAGTTATATGCATAAACAATGCCTATCCACAAACCACATGTACCATAAACTACAATCTTACCTTTAAGTGTTTCACTTAAACGGACAAGTAAAGGTAACAACAATGTAAACTGAATAAGAACAAGAACGAAATAGAAAGGTGTACCTACTCTACCTGTTACCCAATTTATAAATGTAGTTTTTATATCAATAGGAGTTCTTGTAAGGATATCAAAGCCCACATTGATTACAGTATATATTGTTGCCCAAACATAAAATGGAACAATCAATTTTTTAAATCTTGGTTTAAAGTAACTACCAAAAGAACCAAGAACTTTTTTTGTATTTACAAAATACGCTGAAGCAAAGAAAAATACTGGTACCGCAAAGTTAATAAACTGTCTTAAAATTAACCAGTAATTGAAGTTTGGTGAAAACACTTCGTACTCTGTACCTGTTTTACAGTGGATAAACAACACTGCAGCAATACAGAGACCTTTAAGTATCTGCCAAGATTTCTGTTTTGCATTCTGATTATCAGGCAATTTTATAACGAGTTTTGTCAAAATGTTTGCAATCATATTTCTTTCGTCCTTATTAAATCCTTTTATAAACATTGTAAGAAGATAAATAACACAGAAGCAACCTACATTCATAACAAATGGAATAAATCCAACTGCATTATTATAAAGTGCTAATGGAAGTGAGATTACAACTGAGATTATAAGACAAGGTAATGTCCCTGCAAAAATCTTTTTAAACTGATACCACACATCAATTCCAACGCCACGTTTGTAATAAATGTTCATTATTACAACCTGTACAACAAGCACTGAAATTGCTGTTGCCAATGCGGCACCATAAGCCTCATACTTTGGAATAAGTACAATACAAAGAACTACATTTAAAGCAAGTGAAGTGAGCATAAGTATTGACCTACCCAATTTTTTTCTCAGAGCATCAAGCACACTTACTATAACTCCGTTTGCGTAGAAAAAGAATGATGGCACCATAATAATCATGGCAATTTTCCATACATCTATATATTGCTCACCTATCCAAAGAGATACAAACTGACCACCAAAGAGACCAAAAGCACCCAAAATTAAAGAAGATAAAATTACCTGAATACGACAAGGCATAATAATAAATTCTGTAAGTGCTTTTCTGTCATCAGTCTGTGCCACAAGTTTTGTTGCCTTTGGTAAATAAACTGAAACTGCTGCAGTTGAAATTGCCGAGAACATTGTGGTGATTGTCATAACATTTGCATAAACTGTAACCTGTTCCGGACCAACCATTGTACTGACGAAAAACTTGCCCAAAAGATTATTCATATGATTTATGAAGTTTTGAAGCAAGAGTGTTAATGAAAACACAACTATTTCTCTAAAAAGAGATTTATCAAAAAAATAATACTTACATTTTACTTTCAGATTTACAACGCAATAAATCAGTAATAAGAGAAGATAAACAACACTGGTCAAAACTTCAGCAAATGCGATACCCAATCCGCCATAGCCCATTACAAGCATAACAGCAATACTGGAAAGTCTTAAAATAATTCGCAGAATATTGAAAGCACTGTTTTGTGTAAATCTTTCATAACCGAGAAGCACACCTTGAAAAGATTGTGCGACTAAATTGATAACCACATTGCCACACAACAATGGAAAAATTTGATGAACCTGACCAAGTTGTGCTGAATCAAGAGTATTTTTATAAATATTATCAATCTGTGAGCTTAAACCCAATGCTGCCACACTGATAATTAAACCAAACAAAACAGTAATTACCAATGATAGAAATAAAAAGTTCTCTTTTGACTTTTTATCCCCTTTTCCTATGTAAAACGAAACATAACGGGTAATAACCGTTCCCAAACCAAAGTTTATTATAAGAAGGTAGTTTGAGAATGTGGCAATTGTCTGATAAACACCAAAATCTGTCTCACCTAAGAAATTCAACATAATAGGATTCAAAATAAATCCTATTACCGAGTTTATACCAAGGAACACATAGGACATTATAACGCCTACGGTTCGTTGCCTTTTCAAATTATTTATTCCCATAACTTACCATCCGCAATACAGTTATCAATAGCAAGACCTGCTCTTGAAGAATATTCGGGCATTACCTCTGTTAACTTATTTTTCATTTCTTCTCTATGAGCAAAAATATTTTTGAATGTTTCGAGAAGTTTTTCTTCATTGTCTATATCCTGTACAGGTAAAACATAACCTTCGTATTTGCCGAAAAGGTCAATTGCAATACCCTTTGCTTTAACTGAATAACCAACAACAAGTGCAGGTACGCAACTTGAATAAGCAGCAATAGATGCATGTGTTCTTGCGGCAATCAAGAAACAACATTGAGAGATAATGTACTTTAACTCTCTGCAACTATATGCCTTATTGAAAAATACAACTCTTTCGTTATTTTCATAATTCTTATATAGTTCTGAAAGAGCCTTAATATCTTCACGTTTTCCATTATAAACATGGGGAACAAGAGCAACACTGCAATCAGTGGTATTCAAAACTTCATCAATGATTTTACAGTAACCGCTAACTACAGCCGACTGGTTATTACTGTATGCAAGAATTGTAGGGCTGATATTTATTGCAACAGTATTGTTCTTTTTAAAACCTTCGGGAAGTTCTGTTACTTTTGGACGCATTGTAAAAGCCGGGTCACAAGTAAGGAAAAGTTTTTCTTCGGGATAACCAGCTTTAACAAGTGCATTGTAAGTAAGTGTTTCACGGGGATAAATGCGTGAATATTTATCAAGGTCTTTACGAATATCGGGGTCATTTACAACATCTTCTTCAATAGAACAAGCCCACAACACATTTTTAAGACCTTTCTTCTCACAATACTTATTAAGATATATGCTTGGATATGGTTTAGCGTAACAATATGTATCTCCGCCAACATTTAATACAAGTGTATCTTTCAACTTGTCCCAAACAGGCTTTTGTACAATGGCATTTGACACATTTTTCATATTGAGAACACGACTGAAGCCCACTGAAATCAATCTTTTAAACTTGTTGTTCACAAAATTTACATATTCAATGGTTTCGTTGAATTCTTCAATACCAAATTTTTTATCACCATCAAGGTCGTGGGAAGTCAATACCACATTGACACCTCTATCATTAAACAAATCAGCAGTTGATTTGATTATGGCTTCACAACCATGATTATGAGAACCTGTATGTCCACAAAAAGTTACTTTTTTCATATCGTTCCTCATTTCTTACAATTATGTTCTCTATACCAAAAGTTTATGTTCTGTTTGTGAATATTTACACATCAACAAGGGCAGGTAGAAGCACAGATAAGTAGCGGTATAGATACCTCCGCCCAACATAATAATAAAGCTTGTTACCACCATTATCTTTTGAAAGGTATGTCCTTTAATAAAGAAATTTAAATACATTGTTACAACCAAGAATAAACCTATATAACCCGTACAGAACATAATGTCAGCAAAACTTGCATAATAAACATTTTCCATATAATTACCATAGCCAGTGCCCATAATTTTCGTAAAATCGCTTAGTTGCTCAAATGCCAGATATCCACCCATTCTTGCATTAACTGCATTCATATTGTCAGAATTAATTCCCATTCTTTGCAAAGTAAAATCTAATGTTCCACTGGTGTAAAGATATATAACAATTCCAAATATTAGTGGTGCGAACCACAAGTTCTTTCTCTGAGTACTTTTGAATGCACTTATAAGAAGCCATATTGACCAAGCTAATGTAATTGCAATAATCCCTTGACCTGAAGTTGTGCAAAAAGCGCCTATTGTTATTATCACTGCGTCAATTAAATCTTTTTTTCGATTTCTTTCACCAAATATATCACCTGAGAAAGAAGCAAAAAGAGCAATACAAAGATATGGCACGATATAATAAGTAACACTTGACGGCTCAATAAAAATTGAAGGTGGTCGATAAGTTGTTTCGTATTCACCCAATTGAGAGTCAAACTCAATACCTAGTTTTGTAGGGGCGATAAGATTAATAAGTTTCGCACCTGTAATATTATAGAATATTAACTGAATCACAGCATAAACAGCAACAAAGAGTGTTAATCTTCTCAAATACTTTTCTATTAGCTCATAGTCGAAATATGATGGTGCACCAATGCAGAGCATTATTATCATCATAAACAAGAAGCGCGCTGTTCTCATTATAATACTTGATGTCGCAGAATAATTGTATCTTTCTGTTTCTAATATTGCTAACACTACAGTAAATGCTGTATATGCCAACACCAGTAAAAGTGCTATGGGTATTTTAATTTTAGTTGTTTTGTTTGCAAAAGATATGCAGACCAAACCGAACAGAAGCACTATAAATGTACCCAAGTCAAAGCCCGGTATGGGTGATGCATATACTGCCAATACGGGCAAAAAAACCGTAAGCAATGCGTATGCCTTTTTCATACTATCACTTCCCTAATACCAAATGTATTATTCTTCAAAAACACTCATATGAGCATCAGCCATTTTTTCAAATGTGTATCCATTTATTAAAGAAAGATTATTATTTCTCATCACATTTGTTAAACTATTATTATTTAAAATATCATTTATTCTTTCGGCAATTATTTCCTGATTGTCAAGAGAAACAACATAACCATTTTCACCATTATTTATAAGTTCAACACCTGCAACACACTTATCAGTAGTTACAACTGGTAAGCCATACATCATAGCTTCATTTATTACAAGCCCCCAAACGTCTCCTCTTGTGAGCAAAACGAATACATCTGAAGCTGTGTAATACTCCGCTAATTCTGCAGGAGTTTTGAATCCTATAAAATGAACATTATCTAGTTTTTCATTTGTTTTTCTATTAGTAAATTCTTCAGTAGGTTCATCACCAACGATATAAATTCCTGTATTTTCAAGTTTCTGACTTACATTAAGTAGTATATCAAAACCTTTTCCATACCCGTTTTCATAAGAAAATCTACCAACAGAAAGAATTATTTTTGTTTCGGTCATTCCAAGTTTTGCCTTTAATTCTTCTTTCAAATTTTCGCGAAGAAGCTTATGTGCGTTTTCAATATCCTTATCACCTACCGATGTAAAAGGATAACGGCGAAGATTTTCTTTTTTTACTCCGCTTTCCATATAATATTCATCGTGAGTATCGGCTGTGCTGAAGCAAACTTCTGCATCTGCCATAACAAATTTTTTGATTTTCCCTTTTATTCCGCCTGTGCCCGATGGGAATGCTCCGTCACTCTCAACCATATACTTTCTACCGTGAGCCTTTAACACTGCCGCAGCATAAATGCCTGTTGGCGAAGTTGGATTTGAAATAACAATTTTATCAAATGAACGATCAAGAAGATATTTTCTTACCTTGGGACAAAATCTGTCGTGTCCTCCAATAGTAACACCGGAAAGAATTTTACCCTCATAACCTTGGAAATTAAAATCATCCCATACATTTCCTCTGATACTTGATGATGCTCTTTCAAAAAGAACTGTCAAATCACATTTTTTCCCAAGTTCTTCAAAAAACGCACATCTATACGGTGAAGGTATAAAAGATAATACTAATACTTTCATTACTCATTTCCCTTTCTAACTAGTGAACTATATAAATCCATATATTCTTCGTCATGTTTTTGTACAGAATAGTTTTCTGCATTTCTGCGTGCAGAGATATTTCTGCCGTTTTGCTTTAATATCAAACCTTTTGCTATAACCTCAAGCATTTCATCAATCGTTGAGCCTGTTTCAAAAATCAAGCCGCATCCGTTCTCTTTGAGCAGTTCCGGACTTGCAGTGGAATTCACTACAATAACAGGAGTACCGCAAGCCATTGCCTCAACTGTTACTAGACCAAAAGTTTCTTCAACAGATGGGTTAAAGAACAAATCCGCCGCTGAATACAGGTCAATAAGCTCCTGCTGATTCCATGTGCGTTCGAGACCGATAACATTCGGAGGCATTTCAGAAATTTGCGTTTTACTGAGCCCCACTACAATATACTGCCAATCCTCAGGGGATTTTTTTGCAATTTCCATAAATCTGCTATAACCTTTTCGCTCATCCCAACCGTCTGAAACAAGAAGAATAAGCTTTTTGTTTTCACAGTTATATTTTTTTCTTACATCGCTTTCGGTTGGTGAAAACTTTTCCAAATCCACACCATTATATATTCGTCTTATAGAATACTGATTTAAGAAAGATTTTTCTACTTCACTCTTTAACCAATCAGAAACTGTAATCACATTAAGATTTGGAATTCCTGAAAGAAACTCTTTTTTCTCAACATAATTCTTCTTTGAATTATCCATAAGTAATGATTGCGGATAACTATGTTTTTCGGTACAAGAGAAGCAACCACTCTGCCATTTATCACATTTCGCATATGTGAAGTATGTGCAATGCCCTGTGAATGCCCAACAGTCGTGAAGAGTCCACACAATTTTGCCTTTATATTCGTTTTTGAGATACTCAAAAAGAATTTTAATATTAATGTAATATCCATGCAAGTTATGAAGGTGAATTATATCGGGGTTATATTGTTTTATAAATTTGATAAGTTTTTTTGTAGGGTTTGCTGAATAAAATCCGCTTCGGTCAGTAAAACGGGACAAAAGTGCGTGAAGCATATAGTCTTTTTTGTTGCCTATACGATAGAAATTAATGTCATCACCACATTCTCCCCTACCAAAAGCCACACAGAATTCTCCACCATTTTTTACTATTGAGTTACCCAAATCTTTAATTATTCTACCGGTACTACCTTTTCCGTAAACCGTATTTATAAATAAAACCCTCATTATTGTTCAATCACCATAACATATTTCTTTACATTCTCTGTTCTTGTAAACTCTGCCTTGAAAAGTTTGTAGCAATTTTCTTGTTTATGATTACCTTTCATTGCAGTATTTTTAATATATTCTGCCAAATCTTCAGGCTTGTCCGAAGAAATTGACGGATTAAGTGAATATGCTTTAAGCAGTGAACTAAATTCACAATCTTCACCAAAACAGAATGCAGTTTCTTTTCCGCAAGAAAGCACAACACCCGTTTTGCTTGGAAGTGCAGTGTCAACTCCACCCTTTACCAACGGAATAATATTGATTCCTGCCGCTGAATAGATGTGAGTAGCAAGTGAACTTGGTTGCATTGGAAGCATCTCTACATTTGTAAGATTTTCTTCTGCTACCATTTTTTCAATTTCTTCACGATTTACACCATCGCCTATTATCAAGAATTTGATGGTTTCGCAATCCTTTAAAAGTTTTGCACTTTCAACAATAAGTTCAACATTCTGCATTCTGCCGATATTACCTGCAT
This sequence comes from Candidatus Fimenecus sp., assembly GCA_045632525.1. Lineage (GTDB taxonomy): Bacteria > Bacillota > Clostridia > Oscillospirales > Acutalibacteraceae > Fimenecus. Next base: position 15,256 of record JAZQWV010000073.1, on the reverse strand, counting down.
ACACAGCATAGAAAACATCTTGATTAAGGTTGAATTTCTTTATAAATTCATTTTCTTCATTTGGAATATCAACAATTTCATCAGTATATCCCCAATTATGTATAACGATAATTTTTTCCTGTGATATACCTTTATCAGCAATATACTTTTTCATATCCTCTGATATACATATTATTGTGTCAGCATCCTTATATACTGACTTTTGCCACATTTCAAAGAAATTATATAAAAATGAACCTTTGCTGATTATTCCACTTACCACTGCATTATCGGGCCAAATATCTTGCACCATGGCCACAACACGCATACCTTTCATTTTAGCCATCTTTACAGACCAGAACGAAGAATAACATACATCTTCAAAAAGCACCTCGGCATTACTTTTCATAATACCAAAAGCCATTCTTATTGTTGTAAGGGTATCAAAGACATAGCGAAAAATTATATTGCTTTTTGCTGCCCTTTTTCTTTTGTATGTATGATACTTTATATTTTCAACATTTATTCCCAATGTGTTTCCGTTGTCATTTTTGTCTTCAACGGCAATATGTCTTTCAATACTGTAACCATTTTTCAAAAATCCTTTAATAATATCTGAAAACAAATGATTAAACGGACTTGTTTTATCAAACAATATTGGGGTTACAATAGCAATTTTCATTATTGTTTACTCCACTGTAATTTTAATTGTGTTAATTGCTTTTTCACATATTTCAATAGCGTCATCTGCTGTGTCGCCTTGTGCAATAACAAAACCTACACGAGCGCCACTACTGTTGATTTCTGTAACATTGTCGCCAATATTTTTTACAAATGAAATCTGACGCACACCTTCAATGCTTTCGGCTTCTGCCACATTTTCGATAGTTTTAATAACACCCTTTGGCACATTAAAATATCTTATTGCAGAGCCTTTGCTAAATTTTGGAACAATGTCTGTTTCGTCTCCCAAAGCAATACAAATTGTGTTTTTAACCATATCTATACCCGTTGAAAGAGGCACTAAATGAGTTGTAATACAGTCGCCACCCATTCGAGCTCCAATTTCAACAATTTTAGGTCCATCTTCAGTTACCATAATTTCAGTATGTGATGGTCCGTTTTCTATACCAATTGCCTTTACTGCAGCAATTGCCACCTCTGAAATTCTTTCTGCGATTTCAGAGCTGTGTCTTGTAGGTTGTGAATGCCCCATTTCAACGAAGTAAGGAGCACCTGTTGTAATTTTATCTGTAATCTGTAAAACAGTTACCTCACCATTAACTGAAAGAGTTTCGACACTTACCTCTTTACCTCTCATGTATTCTTCAACAACCACATCACCACAACGAGAAAACTCGTGGCTGTATTTATATGCATTATAAATAAGTTCTAAATCATCAAGATTATCAATTAAGTATATTCCGCGACTGCCTGAACTGTCAGCAGGTTTTACGATGAATGGTTTTGTAAATTTTCTCACCACTTCTTTATATTCATCGAAACTTGAAACCTTATAAAAATCAGGCACGGGAACACCGTTTTCTTTAAGACAGACTCTCATCATTGCCTTGTTTGTTGCTTTAAGAGCGGAATTAACACTTATTCCAACTAGACCCATCTCTTCGGCTACAGTTGCTACTGCTCTCATTGGCATATCTGTTGCGAGAGTCATTATTCCGTCTATTTTACATTCTTTTGCCGCTTGGAGAATATTAGGAATATCAATTGTGCTAATTACAAGTTGATGGTCGGCAAACTCAAATCCCTCTGCACTAGGGTCCATATCAACAGAAAAAATCTCAAGGCCCATTTCTTTAGCTTTTTTTATTCCAGGAGTCTGCAACACACTTGCGCCCAGAATCATTATCTTTTTCCTTGAGTTTTCCATAAGATATCACCTTTCTTAAAAATTATTTCAAAACATCACTGATTGTTTTAGCTATTACGAGCATATCCTCTGCTGAATAACGTTGGTCACAAGGAATCGCTAGCATATTTTCAGCAATAAACTTACTATTCTCACAAACATCCTCTGCTCCAACTGGCAGTGGCCATATTACGGGACAAAAAACTGATTTTTCAGCAAGTTTTCCTTGAAGCCAATCTCTGTTATTAACAACTATAGGAAAATAAATTGTACTGCTCTCACTATCTTTTGAAATAAACTTAATTTTTCCTTTTTCAATTAAAGGCATAAGTTCTTTCTCAAGAATTTTAGCATTTCTTTGTCTGTCATTAAGCATTCTGTCAAAATCAATTTTATTCAAAAGTTCCATTGAATCGTCAGTCATTTTATATGGACAAGCTAAAACATCAAGTAATTCTGACGCTTCGTTAAGCAATTTTCTAAACTGTGATTTAATTTCTTCATCACCCGTTTTTAAAAATTCACTTTTTTTCTGCATAGCGACTTTTCTTATATTTGAAAATTTTGTATCCAATAAATAATCATTATCGAAACTGTCGGTTGTAAAAAGCAAACCGCCATCAGGAATTGAAAGCCATTTTCTTATGCTGATAACTGTTGAATCTGCTTTAAATGTATTTTCGCCCACTCTATGAAGAGCGTTATGAGTTCTGTCTTCAACAAATTTTACATCTTGATATTTTTTTCTCAATGAGCTAAGAAAAACATCAGTCATTGGTTTAACACCAAAATATGACATATAGAGAAAAATACAGTCATTCGAAATCTTGCTTACAACATCTTCTTCATTTACTGTACAATCTGCATTAAGTCTGTAGTAAATTATATCATAACCATTCATGGTAAAAGGAGACACCATCGATTCACAGCAAAGTGCCGGAAGCATAATCTTTTTGTGAGTCACAGAATATCCTTGAGCAACAGCTTTTAAGGCATCTCTTCCACTTCTAAAAAGGTATGCTGTTGTAGATTTAAGAGGATGTTCTAAATACGTGTCAGATATGTATGGTAATGTGGAATCCCAATCAAACTCACTACCGTATTCTTTAACAACATTACACACAAAAATTACTCCTTATTCTTTGCGTACTCTTCAAAAAGAGCTTGTGCTTCTTCATTAGCTTTTTCTTCTCCCGCAGTGTCCTTATATGTATTTTCGTGTTTTAACACCGACATTACCGTTTTAAAGAAAATTTTCACATCCATAACAAATGTACAATTACGAGCATAATACGCATCATTTTTCATTTTAAGTTCTGCATCTGCATCATTTCTGAAGTATGCTTGACTATAGCCTGTTATACCTGGTCGGACAGTAAGGAAAATTTTGATATCCTCAGGATATTTATCAATCCAATCAGTCGGGTCAGGACGAGGACCAATTATACTCATTTCACCTTTAAGGACATTAAAGAACTGTGGCAATTCATCAATTGATGTTTCACGAAGAAAACGCCCCACTTTTGTAACACGAGGGTCATCTTCACCATTATATGTAGAACCATCGGCCAAACGAATATCAGGTGCATTTTCTTTCATAGAACGGAATTTATACATTTTAAAAAACTTACCATCTTTACCAATTCTTTCGCCTTTATAAAGAACTGTGCCACCATCTTCTTTTTTGATAAGAATAGCAACAACTAAATAAATTGGAAGAAAGAACATACATACAAAGAATGAAATGAAAACGTCAATTAATCTTTTAAATATTTTTTGATACATTTTTCTACCCCACCGCCAAGTTTTATAGACACCGCTTAATTAAGTTGAAGTTAATTACAGCCATAATTGTAGATACTGAATTATTATATTATAATATACTTATAAAGTCAATGAAATTCGACACCAAAAAAGGATGTTTGTTCAAGAAAATTTTGCACAAAATTTTTTCTAATTTTTTTACTAATTTTTGTCTGTATGACCTATGTTTGTCATTGACTTTTTTGGGGAAGTTATTATATAATAGTGTGTAATTTTTAATATTCGGCAAATAGGGACTTTTTTAGGGCTTATTTGCAGGATGTTTTGATTTACTTTCGTATTTTTTATATTGGAGAGATATATATGGAAAGAAAAATCGGTACAGTTTCAAGAGGTATTCGTTGTCCAATCATTAGACAAGGTGATGACCTTGTTGACATTGCTGTAACAAGCGTGCTTGAAGCAGCAGAGAGCGAAGGCTTCGAAATGCGTGACAGAGACGTTGTTTCTCTTACAGAATCAATCGTAGCACGTGCGCAAGGCAACTATGCATCAGTTGATGATATTGCTGCTGATGTTAAAGCAAAACTCGGTGGTGGCACAATCGGTGTTATTTTCCCAATTTTGTCAAGAAACCGTTTTGCTATCTGTCTTCGTGGCATTGCAAAAGGTGCTAAAAAAGTTGTTCTCATGCTCAGTTATCCAAGTGACGAAGTTGGTAACTCACTCGTTACTTATGACCAGATTGACGAAGCAGGAATTAATCCTTATTCAGATGTTCTTGATGAAGCAAAATACAGAGAACTTTTTGGCGAAAACAAACACGAATTCACAGGCGTAGACTATGTAGCTTACTATTCAGACATCATCAGAGAAGCAGGCGCAGAAGCAGAAATTATCTTTGCTAACCAGCCAAAAACAATTCTCAACTACACAGATTGCGTTCTTACTTGTGACATTCACACAAGAGCACGCACAAAGAGAATTCTTAAAGCAGCAGGTGCTAAAGTTGTTTGCGGTCTTGACGATATTCTCAATGCATCTGTAAATGGTAGTGGTTGCAACGAAAAATATGGTCTTCTTGGTTCAAACAAATCAACAGAAGATACTGTTAAACTCTTCCCAAGAGAGTGTCAGGGACTTGTTGAAGATATTCAGGCAGAATTCTTGAAGAGAACAGGCAAGCACATTGAAGTTATGGTTTATGGTGACGGTGCATTCAAAGACCCACAAGGTAAAATTTGGGAACTTGCTGACCCTGTTGTATCTCCTGCTCATACAAGCGGACTTATCGGTACTCCAAACGAATTGAAACTTAAATATCTTGCTGATAACGACTTCAAAGGCCTTTCAGGTGCTGAACTCAAAGAAGCAATTTCAAAGAGCATTAAAGCTAAGAATGATAACCTTGTTGGTAATATGGCATCTCAGGGTACAACTCCTCGTCAGCTTACTGACCTTATCGGTTCACTTTGCGACCTTACAAGTGGTTCAGGTGACAAGGGTACACCAATCATTCTCGTTCAGGGATATTTCGATAACTATACAGACTAATTTAATATAAATGGAGGAATTCAAAATGGATTGTAATGTTAGACCCGAATCAATGGAAAGAATTACCACCAAAGCGTTAGCAGATGCTTTTATTGATGAGCAAGTTAAGCTTGTTCGTGAGCAGGTTGGCGACAAAAAAGTTCTTCTCGCGCTCTCCGGCGGTGTTGACTCATCAGTTGTTGCTGCTCTTCTTATTAAAGCTATCGGCAAACAGTTAGTTTGTGTTCATGTTAACCACGGTCTTATGAGAAAGAACGAAAGTGAAAATGTTATTGAGGTTTTCGGCAAAGAACTTGACGCAAACCTTATCTATGTTGATGCTACTGACCGTTTCCTTGACCTTCTTGCAGGCGTTTCTGACCCTGAAAGAAAGAGAAAGATTATCGGTGCAGAATTTATAAATGTTTTTGCTGACGAAGCAAGAAAACTTGAAGGTGTAGAATATCTTGCACAGGGTACAATTTACCCTGATATTCTTGAAAGTTTCAAACAGGCAGAAGGCAAGAAAGCAGTTAAATCTCACCATAATGTTGGTGGACTTCCTGAAGACCTTAACTTCCAACTTGTTGAACCAATCAAACTTCTCTTCAAAGACGAAGTTCGCGTAGTTGGTGAAGCACTTGGTCTTCCACACGCTATGGTTTATCGTCAGCCATTCCCAGGTCCTGGTCTTGGTGTTCGTTGCCTTGGTGCAATTACACGCGACAGACTCCATGCTCTCCGTGAAGCAGATGCAATTCTTCGTGAAGAATTCGACAACTGTGGTCTCGCTGAAAAAGTTTGGCAGTATTTTATTGCTGTGCCTGATGTTAAGAGCGTTGGTGTTAAAGATGAAAGCCGTTATGAAGGCTGGCCTGCAATTATCCGTGCAGTTAACACAAAGGACGCTATGAGCGCTACAATCGAAGAGATTCCTTATGAAGTACTCCATAAAGTTACTTATAGAATCACACACGAGGTTGATGGTATTAACCGCGTGCTTTACGACCTTACTCCAAAGCCAATCGGCACTATTGAGTGGGAATAAAATTATAATTCAAATCAACGAAAGGTTATTTCACAATGACCAATTATGATAAACTACTTGAAAAAGTCAGAGAATTAGGGATGGATTATAAATGGTCTAAAATGTTTGTTAAAAAGCTTTCAGATGACGAAAAAGCTTTTAAAGCAACCGCTGAGCAAACAAAATGGGCTTTAGAGCGTGGATTTTATCCTGGAAGAATTGAACTATACGGACTTAATGAGGATAACTATCACAGTTTTATTCCGGATTTCAATTACTTTATGCTTCATCCCTTGAATAATCATTTTTTAAAATGGCTAGATAAAACAACACTAAAATACATTTTGAACAGTAATGGCTGCGAAAGTGTTATGCCAGAGTACTATGTCTATGTAGAGAACGACGGCAGTTTTACATATTTGATGGATTGTCCCGAACACATCTCAAAAAATGCTGATTTTCTTATGAATCTTTTAAAGCATAAAGGAATTTTAGCAATGAAGCCGAATTCAGGCACATCAGGTGGATTGGGATTTATCAAGCTTGAATTACGTGGCGAAGAAATCTTTGAAAACAACAAACCTGTGTCTTATGAACGTGTTGCAGAAATCCGTGACACAATGCGAAACTATATTGTTACAGAATATTGCAAACAGCACCATGAACTTGCTGAAGTTTGGCCTGACAGCGAATGTACACTTCGCGTAATTATGGTCAAGGACCCTAAAGAAGATAATTATGCACCTGCTACTTGGTCATGTGCAGTATCTTATGCACGATTCGGTACATCTGTAAACGGTGGTGCTAGCAATCTTTCTTCTGGTGGTGTAGGTGTAGGATTTGACTTTGAAACAGGTAAATATAACGATTTCTGTATTCGTTACAAGCGTTATTGTGCTGATGGTCAATGGAAATTTAAAAAGCATCCTGACACTCAGGTTGAATGGAAAACCACAGGACTTCCCAACTGGGCTTATGTTAGAAAAATGATTGATGCTCTTTGTCAGCATGTATCATCTTTAGATTATTTGGGATTAGATATCATTATAACTGAAGATGGCATGAAGCTTTGCGAGATAAATTCTCATCCAGCTATGGACTATGAACAAATTATGTGTGGTCCTACTTTATCAAAAGAAAAAATTCATAAATTCTTTGAACACAAAGGACTATTCAATTACAACGGCAAAGCTTTGTATGAAGCTTATATGAGTTGTCAGGAATAATTCTAAAACAATATACCCTACAGGAGTTAAACTCAAATGAATGACACTATGGAAATTCGCACAGATGTTCCAACACCTAAAAGCACTTTATATTCTCGCTATATAAAACGACTTTTAGACATTATCATTAGTGGAACAGCCATACTTTGTATTAGTCCGGTTTTGTTAATTATTGTCGTTCTTGAATTAATTTATCATGGTTCGCCTGTTTTTTATATTGACAAGCGACCTGGCAAAGACGGCAAAATTTTTAATATGTATAAATTCCGTTCAATGACCAACGAATGTGACGAAAATGGAAAATTGCTTCACCCAAGCAAACGCATTACCCCCTTTGGTCGCTTTTTAAGAAAAACTTCTTTAGATGAGTTAGCAGGTTTATTCAATGTGTTTAATGGAACAATGTCTATTATTGGTCCTCGTCCCTTAATGGTGGATTACCTTCCGCTTTATAACGAGCGCCATAAACACAGACACGATGTTCGTCCTGGCTTAGCTTGTTGGAATTTAAACGGAAGTAATAAACTCACATCTAAATCTTGGACATGGAACGCACAGTTCGAAAGTGATATTTATTACATAGAAAATGTAAGTTTGCTCTTAGACATTAAAATGGTAATTAAAACAATTCAAGTAGTTTTCACCAAAAGTGAAATGCGTGCCAATTCTGACCGCGTTAAATTCAACGGTGAAAATCTTAACGAAACCAGAACAAGAACAGAATTGTTTTTAGAAGAAAAAGCAAAAAATCAATAAATAACCTATTTTTGACGGTGAGATTTTCTTACCGTCTTTTTTATTGTGTTTAAAGAAAAACTCTATTAAAAGTAAGAAAAACAGGGCGAGGTTAGAAATCTCGTCCTGTTTTGTTGAATTATTAAGTTTTAGTTGTTGGAATTGTCGTACACAGAAGAACCGTCCCCTTGTATTGCATGCTCGAAACAAGAGCGAAAATATCCATTATCTGCTCGTTGCACCAAGAATACTTATATGGTATAATATTTTTATACTAAACTTCGGAGGTCAATATGGCGAATTTTATTTCTACAGAGCGAGTGCTCATGAAATTAGATGAACTTTTAAGCAGAAATGATTATGCATCTGCTGAAAGACATATTTTATATTGGCTTGGTGAAGCAGACAGTGCTAATGACAAGCGTTGTAAACTTCTTCTTACAAACGAACTTGCAGGGCTTTATCGTAAACTTTCAAGAGAAAAAGATGCATTGATTACTGTGCAGAATGCTCTTGAATTAGTTAGAGATATGGGCATTGAAAACAACATTGGTGCAGGTACAACCTATATTAACTGTGCGACAGTATTAAAGGCATTTGGCAAAGCAGAAGACTCTATGCCTTTATTCGAAAAAGCATTGAATGTGTATAAGGAAAAACTTGAAAGTAACGACAAGCGTTTTGGTGGGCTTTATAACAACATGGCTTTGTCTTTAGTTGATTTGAAACGCTTTGATGATGCCTATGAATTGTATGAAAAAGCAATTTCTGTTATGGAAAAGCATAATGATGGTATGCTTGAAGTTGCAATTACTTATCTTAATATTGCAAGTGCAAAAGAAGCAGAATTAGGACTTGAAGATAGTGAACCAATCATAGAAGATTATCTTTATAAAGCAATGAAAATTTTAGATGAATACAAAAAAAGAGATGGATATTACGCCTTTGTGTGTGAGAAATGTGCATCAGTTTTTGGATATTACGGATTTTTTGCATATCAGAACGATTTGACAAAAAGAGCGAGGGGAATTTATGAAAGGTCTTGAACTTGCTGAAAAATTTTATAAAGAATATGGCGAGAAAATGATTGACGAAAATTTTTCTCACATAAAGCAGTATCTTGCAATTGGTCTTGCGGGTAGTGGATCAGAGTGTCTGGGCTTTGATGACAATATTTCTCAGGACCACGATTTTGAAGCTGGATTTTGCATATTTATCCCTGATGAAGATTTAGTTTCTGAAAGAGACGAATTTTTGCTTGAGCGTGCTTATTCAAAATTGCCAAACAAATTTATGGGATATGAAAGAAGTAAGCTTAATCCCGTTGGTGGAAATCGTCATGGAGTAATAAGAATAAGCAAATTCTTCAAAGATAAAGTTGGCGATGAAAAAGGAAACATCACAACTGATGGATGGTTTTACATTTCAGAGCAGTTTCTTCTTGAAGCTACAAATGGAAAAATATTCTGTGATAATTTTGGGCTTATAACAGACATTCGCAACAAATTATCATATCTCCCTGAAGATATACGCCTTAAAAAGTTAGCAGGAAACATTCTTGTTATGGCACAATCGGGTCAATATAACTATCAAAGATGTGTTGCCAGACAAGAAACTGGTGCAGCACAATTGGCAATGGGCGAATTTGTAAATGCAACTTTGAAAGTAATTTTTCTATTGAATAAAAAATATATACCATACTACAAATGGTCATTCCGTGCATTAAAAGACCTTGAAATCTTATCAGAATTATCTAACCAACTTGAATACCTGATTTCAAGTACAAACACAAAAAAAGAGTCAGAAATAAAAATTGAAGTAATCGAAAATATTGCTTCTTTGGTAATAAAAGAACTTGAAAAACAGAGTTTGACTCGTGCATCTTCAAACAATCTTGTCAATCATGCATATTCCATAAATGATAAAATCCAGGATTCAGAAATACGAAACTTAAATGTAATGTATGCGGTGTAATAAATACGGCGAGATTTTCTTGCCGTATTTTTTTGTTGTATTAAGCAAAATAATATGTTATTATTGGCTTATAAAAAGGAGTTGGTTTTATGAAAAAGAAGCTTTTAATTATTATTCCATTACTCGTTGTGGCAATTGCAGTTGGTATTATTATCGGTGTTGCTGTTCCTAAATCAGAATGGGCAAAAGATTCGGGTGATACCGAAGAATTATACAGACAGAATATTGCTTTGGTAGGTTATGAGAATACAGTTGAAACTGCTATTCCACAAACTGAGATTTATAACATTGTGAAAAATCACTTTGACTCCCCTCTTGCTGACGGCAAGACAGAGAAAAAAGCAATTATCATTGGTTACGACGGTTGTCGTGCAGATGTGCTCAAAGAAATGCAAGACGGGAATAGTGCTATTGATACATTATTAGACGACGGTGCATCAATAAATCTTGCATATTGTGGTGGTGTTAACTACCCTGCCGAAAACACTCAGGACACATCAACTGCACCCGGTTGGTGCTCAATTCTCACAGGTGTTTGGGCTGACAAGCACGGTATTACTGCAAATGGCATTACAAAGTCACTTGAATACAAGACACTTCTTACTACCCTTGTTGAAGACGGAACTATTGATAGTTCTACTTTCATTACAAGATGGAAAGGTCATTTTGACAAAAAGAAAGCTACATACAATGACGAAAAGGCATACTGCGAAGAAAACAATCTCAATGTGGCATTCAACAGGTGTAAAGATGATGTTGCTTCTCACGAATACACATTAAATGAAGTTAAAAAGAGTGATTGTGCTGACTTTATTTTTGTAATTTATGAACCAACTGATTCAACAGGTCATAATTACGGTTTTACTATTAATAATCCAAGATATAAAGAAGCATTCCAGACTGCTGACCAATATGGTTTGGAAACAATTGATGCAATAAAGGCACGAGAAACTTATGACACAGAAGACTGGCTTATTATCATCACATCTGACCACGGTGGATATGGCACAGACCATGGCAAAGCAAGTATTCAGGAAAGAATGACATTTATTGTTGCAAATAGGGAAATTGACTATGAATAATCTTACATTTGAACAATTTAACAATGCGGATTTTAAATTGTTTAAGGGTAATCCCATCATAAAAAATCCATTAAATAGTTTTGTTATTGCAGACCCAAGTGTTTTGACTCCCGATGTGTCACACGATGGTAAATGGCATTTATTCTGTCATACATTTTTTGGCGTTTATCGATATGAAAGCGTTGATGGGATAAGTTTTAAAAATACGGGTAAAATCGTCAACCGTGCAATGCGACCGAATATAAACTTCATTGACGGAAAATATTATCTTTTTTACGAAAGAACAAGACCTGTGATTTTTAATCTTTTAAGTCTTGTTGGTGCTAAATGGAAATCAGAAATTTATTGTGTTGAATCAACAGATTTTTCTGAATGGTCAAAGCCTTATCCCGTAATTCGACAAACCCGTGATTATGAAGAATACAAAAAGGGATATGCTATTTCTAATCCGTTTTTATTGGCTACTGAAAAGGGCTACAGAATGTATTATTCTTGCGGTCAGACATTCATTAAAGATTGCGGATTTTGTGAGCCAACACACATCAGTTTTGCAGAAAGTGAATGCATCAGAAATGGCTATATTTCAAGGAAAGAGCCGATTATTAGTCCTGATAAAAATGTTGAATATCTTAATCTTTGTTCAGGTTGTTTAAAGGTGTATAAATTGGCAGATTGCTACATAGGACTTCAAAATGGTTTGTTTGAAAAAGACGGAAAAAGTCATTCGTCAATTATGCTATTAAAATCTGATGACGGTGTGAATTTTGAGTTTATAAAGCCGTTTTTAGTTCCACAAATCCAAGGTGATAGCAAATGGATGGCGCAATATGTTTATGCATGCTGTCTTACATATCACGACAACAAATTGCGTCTCTATTTCAATGCACGAAATGTGTCGAATAATTTGACTGGTAGAGAATGTATTGGTATTTATGAGGCGGATATATAAAAAATGGCAAGGTCAGAAGACCTTGCCATTTTTTGTGACAAATTAGGGTTTGTGGGGATGAATGCAAAGTGCAAAACGCAAAACGCAAAGTGTTGGAACTGCGTTGCGAATTATAGATGTAATCCATTTGGTGTGTTGTAGGGGACGACGACTCGGCGTCCCGCAGGTTTTGATGTTAATTGTTTCGGGCTGCCGTGGTCGTCAGCCCCTACATTGTTTAATGGTTAATTTTAACGAGAGATAAAAATCAAAACAGCCCGACAAATTCAATTTTGCTGAGTAATCTATCTTATTTTCCTATTGAAATTAATTAACAAACAGTATATAATTACTTTGATAAATTTGTAACAAATCGAAATGAGGTTTATTCTATGGCAAGATATGCGATTTATGGTGCAGGTTCACTTGGCACTGTGCTCGGTGCTTTTATCACTCAGAATGGCGGTGAGGTTGACCTTATCAACAGAAATAAAGCACACGTTGAAGCACTTAACACAAATGGTGCTAAAATTATTGGTACAGTTGATATGTTAGTGCCTGTTAAGGCTATTACACCTGACCAGATGGAAGGCAAATATGATGTTATTGTTCTTCTTACAAAACAATTATTTAACAAAGAAGTTGTAACAATGCTTAAAGACTATCTCACAGAAGATGGCGTTGTTGTTACTCTTCAGAATGGTATTCCTGAACCAGGAATTGCTGAAATTATCGGTACAGAACACACAATGGGTTGTGCTGTTGAATGGGGCGCAGCACTTGTAGAGCCCGGTGTTTGCGAACTTACAAGTGACAAAGACTCCCTTTCATTCCATATGGGTAAAATGGATGGAATTACAGATGCACAGTTCAATATGGTTAAAGATTTGCTCGAAATGATGTGCCCTGTTCATGAAGAAGAAAACCTTATGGGTGCTCGTTGGTCAAAACTCTTAATCAACTCAACATTCTCAGGTCTTGGCACAGTTGTCGGTGGCGTTTTCGGTGATGTTACTGAAGACAAAGCAGGTCAAAAGGTTGCAATTCGTTGTATGAAAGAAATCATTGATGTTGGTCACGCAGCAGGCGTTGAGTTTGCACCTGTTCAAGGCAAAAATATTGTTGGTCTTTTCTATTGGAAAGGTGCATTAAAGAGAGCTTTTGGTTGTTTCTTGCTCCCAATTGCACTCAAAAAACACAGAGACATTGAACCATCAATGTTACAGGACCTTAAAAAAGGTAAGGCTTGTGAAGTTGATGCTATCAATGGTGTTGTTTGTGACTTCGGTAAAAAATGTGGAGTGGCTACACCAATCAATGACAGAATCGTTGAAATTATCAAGAAAATTCAGAATGGTGAACTCACTGCTTCAAAAGAAAACTTCAAACTTTTTGATGATATTCTTTGATAAAAATGGAAAAACTAACGGTAGTCTTTATGGCTACCGTTTTTTATTGCAAAACTATACAAAAATGTATGGTTTTTTTTATTAATTTGGGCAACTAATGAATTGCTCAAAACTATTGAAAATATTGATAAAATCATTTATAATTATTATTCAGTGAAAATAGGACAAGCAGGTGAAAAAATGGAACTTTCTAAGAAGAATATCAAAAAAATTCTCGGCATTATTACTTTTGCCATAATACTCTTAGCCGTATCACAGAATCTCACAACAGTTTTTAACTTTTTATCAGGTGTTCTTAACATTTTAGCACCTGTTATTGTGGGACTTACTTTGGCATTTATGTTAAATATTCTTATGAATGTTCTTGAAAGACGCGTCTTTGGTTTTATGAAAAAGAGCAAAAAAAGAGTTGTGAGAAATCTTTTCAAACCTGTAAGTCTTGTTTCAACTCTTCTTCTCACACTTGGTTTCTTTGTTCTTTTGCTTTTCATCATTATTCCACAATTAAAAGACACAATCATGTTGCTTGTTGAGAAAATCCCTGTTTATTATACAGATTTGATTAACTGGATTGAGTCACTAGTTGTGCGTTTTGGTCTTGATGTGAATACTGAAATATTCCACAACCCAAAATTTGACATCAACAATATTTATGCAATGGCTCAGAATTTCTTCACAATTGAAAGCACAAGCGATATTCTCAACACCACATTGGGTGTTACATCATCACTTGTTTCAGGTGTTTCAAATCTTGTTTTAGGTCTTATTATCGCAGTGTATATTCTTGCAGAGAAAGACAATATCGGCAAATTCACAAGCAGATTTTTCTCAGCAGCACTTCCTGAAAAAGTTTATTCAAAAGCAAAAGAGATTTGTAGCGTTGCTTCAAATTCATTTGCAAGTTTTATTACAGGACAATTCACAGATGCATTGCTTCTTGGGTCCATGTGCTTTATTGGGATGTTGATTTTCAGATTCCCAAATGCTGCGGTTGTTTCAATCATAATCGGAATTACTGCATTGGTGCCCATCATTGGTCCTATTGTCGGTGAAGTTATTGGTTGCTTGATTATATTTATGGAAAGTCCTATCAAAGCACTTTTCTTTATCATTTTTGTTCTTATTCTTCAGATGATAGATAACAATCTTATCTATCCAAGAATCATGGGCAAATCTGTGGGACTTCCAGGTGTGCTTGTGTTTATTGCAGTTGTAATCGGTGGTAACATTGGTGGTATTCTTGGTGTACTGTTAGGTGTGCCAACTGCATCTGCTATCTATGCACTTATTATCAACTGGCTTAAAAACAAGAAGCAAAGAGAAAGAGAATTAGTTTCGGTTAAAACTGCCGAAGAAGAAATAGAATTTAAACAAGAAGAGAACAGTTAAAGGTGAATGTTATGCGTAAATTAGGTTTTGACAATGAAAAATATCTTCGTATGCAATCTGAGCATATCAAAGAAAGAATAAGTAAATTCGGTGGCAAGTTATATCTTGAATTTGGTGGTAAGATATTCGACGATTACCATGCTGCAAGAGTACTCCCCGGCTTTAAGCCTGACAGTAAAATGAAAATGCTTCTTCAACTTAAAGATGATGCAGAAATCATTATTGCTATTTGTGCAAAAGATATTGAAAAGAATAAAATTCGTAGTGACTTAGGTATCACATATGACCTTGACGTTCTTCGTCTTATCGACATTTATCATGGTTTTGGTCTTTTCGTTGG
>JAZQWV010000072.1:0-19462 GCA_045632525.1 Candidatus Fimenecus sp. | reverse complement strand
CTGTTGCAGGGTCACAAAGCTGTTCATTCACACTTTCAAATCTTGCTTCAATACCTAATAATTTATCAAACATTTACTATTTCTCCATCTCTCAAAACTTTTTTAATATTCTTTTCAACTTTTACTCGTGGCACCATAACTTCTCGCTCGCATTTAACACAACGAATACGGAAATCCATACCTGCACGAAGCACTAAAAACTTCTTTTCACCGCAAGGGTGTGCCTTTTTCATTTCAAGAATATCGTTAACTTTAATATCCATAAAAATTACCTCAAAATATATTACATTATATAATACCATAAACATTATAAAAATAAAATACCTATTTGTAAAATTGGTTCTTTTTCTGCAATACTTCGTGACTAGCGACTCGCAGTATATATAATACGGCTTCGTCTCTGTCACATTGTCTTGCAAAAAAATAACTCAATTTTTGTTTTGGATACTTTTTTTGTAATATTTTAATTCTTATTTAAGTATTTATCTCATATTTATATACCAATTTGAAAAATAAAGGTGATAAAGATGAGAAAATATTACCCTGAAGGGTTTTTGATTGAGAAAAAACATAATAAAAAGAATATGGAATCAATCTCGGAATTGCGAGAATGCTTTTTAGAAGACCGAATTCTTGAAGCAAAAGCACTTCTTTGCGACAGAGACCATAATCTTCATGTGGACTTGGGTGTAATTAAAGGGGTTATTCCCAGAGAAGAATGTGCAGTTGGCATTTCTGACGGAAGTGTGCGTGATATTGCAATAATTTCACGAGTTAATAAACCCGTCAGCTTTAAAATTATTGATTTTATGGACGATGAAATCGGAAATCGCACAGCAATATTAAGTCGTAGAGCTGTGCAAGAAGAATGCATTGAAGAATACATAAAACAATTGACCCCCGGTGACATTGTCAGTGCAAAAGTAACTCATAACGAAACTTTCGGCTCATTTTGCGATATAGGATGCGGAATCTCAGCACTTTTGCCCATTGACAGTATATCGGTTTCGCGAATTCCACATCCAAGTGTAAGATTATCTGTGAATACTGTTATTAAAGCAGTTGTAAAAAGTATTGACGAGAAAAATAGGGTCACATTATCTCTTAAAGAATTGCTAGGTACTTGGGAAGAAAATGCGCAGAATTTTAAAGCGGGGCAAACGGTTGGTGGAATTGTGCGCTCCATTGAAAAATATGGTGTATTTATCGAGTTAGCCCCCAATCTTGCAGGTCTTGCTGAATATACAAGCAATGTGCAAGAAGGGGATTTAGCAAGTGTATATATAAAGAGTATAAATCCCGAAAAAATGAAAATTAAGCTTTCAATTGTAGATAATTTTCCAAATAATAGTCAACCTGACCCCATTAAATATTACTATGATGGCACACATATAAGCGATTGGCAATATTCACCGAAAAATGCTGAGAAAAATATATTTAGTCTATTTTAAAAAAATGTTAAAAATGTGTTGTAATATGCAAAAAAATGTGCTAAAATATGCCTAGTTATATTATAACGGAGGGATATTATGAAAAAAAGAAACATAATTATCAGCATTTGCCTTGTTGCAGTTATGCTTGTAACAATGCTCGTTCCTGCATTTGCAGCTTGGGGCTTTGGTCAGGATGATTGCCAGTGTGGCAAAGCACCTGTAATTCAGGTTCGTGGCATCGGTGAAACACTCTATGTTAACGGCGAAGAAGTGTTCTCAACAGAAAATATTATTTCAGGTATTTTACCAGTTCTTCCAAAACTTGCTCAATTCCTTGCAGATACAAATAATATCGACTTGTTTGTTGACGCTGCTAAGGAAGCTGTGACAACAATTTTTAAACCTGTTATGTATGATAACGATGGTAATAGAACTAATGAAGTTACTGTTGAATGTAGCAGTGACCCTGTTGAAGATTATATGGATTTTGGTTACAACCCAACATCAGAACAGACTCTTGCATATATGCTCAGTCAGGAACTTGGCGAAGACCATTCATATTTCTTTACATACGATTGGACAGCAGACCCATTTGTAGTTGCTGACCAGCTTGCAGACTTTATTGAAGAAGTTAAAACAAAGTCAGGCCATAGCACAGTTTCAATTTGTGCAGAAAGCATGGGTGGTGCAGTTGTTAATGCATATTTGACAAAGAACCCAATGGCTGGTACAAGTATTGAAAACCTTGTTATGTCAAACTCAGCATTTAACGGACTTGCAATGATTGGCCAACTTTTCACAGGTAACACAGATATCGATGGTGAAAAACTTGGTGAACTTATTAAGCAAGAAGTTCTTGGCAATTCAGCACTTGCAGACCTTATTCCTTCTCTTGGCCTTTTAGTTGATATAGCAGAAATGGCTGATATGATTATGCTTGCAGGTAAAGATAGAATTTATAACGAAATTCTTATTCCTGTATTTGGTTATATCCCTTCATTCTGGAGCCTTGTTCCAGCTGATAAATATGATGCAGCAGAAAACTTCATGCTTAAAAATGCTGGCTCAAACCTTAAAAAGTTTGTTGCTAACTATCAAAGCGTTGTAGCAGGCACAGATACAAGAGTGAATTTCATTCAGACATATATTGGTGGTAATGTAAATTACTACAATGTTTCAAACTATAACAAATATATCGCTCCTGTAACACCAACAGCAAACTGGAACAGTGACGGTGTTATTGAAACAATTAACACAAGTGGTTTCGCAACAGTTGCTAACATGGACGAAACATTAGGCGATGGTTATACACAGAAAAAAGACATTGATGGAATCAACATGGTTTCACCTGACAATGTGGTTGACGCTTCAACATGTCAGGCTCCAACACAGACATGGTTCATCAAGAACTTAGGTCATATTGCATACGATATGAACGACGGTACAGGTGATTTCTATGTATGGCTTCTTACCGGAACTCAGAAATATACTGTTGAGTCAAACCCAGAATATCCTCAGTTTATGTATTATGATGAATCACTTCCAATGCTTATGACTTGGGAAGAAAAAGCTGAAATGGATGAAAATGCAGGTGGCGGAATTACAATTCCTGAAATCACTCTTCCTGAAATTCCTGGTTTAGAAGATATGCCAGAAATCACAATTCCAGAAATCACTCTTCCTGAAATTCCTGGTTTTGATACAGATGAAGTTATAGGCGCAATCACAGGCGGTATTGAAAGCCTTCTCGGTGGCCTTGGCGGCAACGGTGGCGGCGGACTTGACCTTGGCGGTATAGTTGATACAATCACAGGTATTGGCGGAATGCTTGGTGGTCTTGTTGGTGGTCTTCTTGGTGGTGAAGAGACTCCAGAAGAGCCAGAAGAGCCAGAAACAGAAGCTCCTACAGAAACTCCTACAGAAGCTCCTACTGAGGCTCCTACAGAAGCTCCAACACAGCCAGCTCCACAGGCTCCAGTTCAGAACAACAATAACAATAATAGTCAGCCAACTACTGGCACACCAGTAGAAGTTGAAGGCGGAAACTTCAACTTGTGGTTAGCAGTTGTTGTTGCAACATTAGCAGTTCTTGGAATTTTGGTTGTTGCTCTCTAATTTAAATTAAAATTAACAGCAGAGATTTATTTCTCTGCTGTTTTTTTATCTTGATTTTTACAATAAACAATAGTATAATTATTCGGTAAGTACAAATATATCTGAGGAGAATTGAAATGTATATTTGCGATTTGTTCAATAACAAAGAAGAATACATTGGAAAAGTTGTAAAGCTCAACGGTTGGGTTAGAAACCACAGAAAGCAAAAGAATGTGGGCTTTATTGACTTTTATGATGGTACAATTTTTAATGTTTTACAGGTTGTTTATGATAGTGCATCACCTGAATTCCAAGGCCTTGTAAATACAGTTAAAGTTGGTTGTTGTATTGAAGTTGAGGGTAAAGTTGTTGTAAACGAAAACAACGGTTCAATCGAAATTTCACCAATTAATGTTGAAATCAAAGGTGAATGTGATGAAGATTATCCAATTCAACCCAAAAGACATACACTTGAATTTTTAAGAGAAAATGCATATCTTCGTCCAAGAACAAGACTTTTCCAAGCTGTGTTCAAGGTAAGAAGCGTTGCTTCAATGGCTATTCATGAATATTTCCAGAACAATGGCTATGTTTATGTTCACACACCACTTCTCACATCAAACGACGCTGAAGGTGCAGGTAACACATTTACTGTTACGACTTACGACCCACTTGATAACGACAAGAAAGATTATGCTGACGATTTCTTTGGCAAGCATTCTTCACTTGCTGTTACAGGTCAGTTAGAAGGCGAAACATTTGCTCTTGCATTCAGCAAGATTTACACATTCGGACCAACATTCAGAGCAGAAAATTCTAACACAAGAACACACGCTGCAGAATTCTGGATGATTGAGCCTGAAATCGCATTTGCTGATTTGTTTGACCTTATGGATGTTGAAGAAGATTTCCTCAAATCAATCCTCAAAACAATTATGGAGCGTTGTCCTGCTGAACTCGAATTCCTTGAAAAATTCAACGGAATTAACCTTCGCGAGAGAATGACAAAACTTATTGAGTCTGAAATCGTTAGACTTCCATTTAAAGATGCAATCACAATCCTTAAAGAAGCAGACGCAACAGAAAACTTTAAGTTTAAGCCTGAATATGACGAAGACCTTGCTCGTGAGCACGAAAAATATCTCACAGAGAAAAAATTCAATGCTCCTGTTTTCGTTTATGACTGGCCAAAAGAATTCAAAGCATTCTATATGTATCAGAATGATGACGGAAGTACAGTTGCAGCAGTTGACTTGCTTGTTCCTGATGCAGGTGAATTGATGGGTGGTAGCCAGAGAGAAACACGATATGACCGTCTTATTGGCCGTATGAACGAGCTTGGCATTGCACCAGAGTCACTTGATTGGTATTGCAATCTTCGTAAATATGGTGGTTGCACACACTCAGGTTTCGGTATGGGCTTTGAAAGACTTCTCATCTATGTTACAGGTATGGAAAACATCCGTGACGTTATCCCATATTGCAGAACACCTAAAAACTGCGATTTCTAATTTAACGCAAAAAAAATTAAGCGTAGTAGCCAATTGGTTACTACGCTTTTTGTTTTATTAAAGTAATCTTATATGATTTTCTTTGCAGAGTCTAACGGTTTCTTCGTCCCAGAGTGAGCATTGAACTTCGCCCACATGAGCACAACCCATAAGCAACATACAAAGTCTTGACTGACCAATGCCACCACCGATTGTAAGTGGTAATTCGTTGTTGAGAAGCATTTTGTGGAATGCAAGCTCTCGTCTGTCGTCACAACCTGCAATAGTCAACTGACGGTCAAGGACTTCGGCATTTACACGAATACCCATTGAAGAAATCTCAATTGGAGCATTTCTCACGTTGTCCCAGAAAATGATGTCGCCGTTAAGTGACCAGTCGTCATAGTCAGGGGCACGGTTACCGTGCTTATTGCCGGACTCTAACTTGCCACCGATTCCCATGATGAAGATTGTTTTGTGCTCTCTTGCGAACTCACATTCACGCTCTTCAGGAGTTAAGTCTGGATACAAATCTTCAAGTTCCTGTGAAGTGATAAATTTCACATTTCTCTCGATTTTAGTATCAAGTTGTGGGAATTTTTCTTGAAGCAACTCATTTACATCACAGATTGTATCAACAATCTTTTGAACTGTTTCACGAAGGTATTCAGGGTTACGGTCACTGTCTTCAATAACCTTTTCCCAGTCCCACTGGTCAACATAGATAGAATGAATATTATCAAGCTCTTCGTCACGACGAATAGCGTTCATATCAGTAAGAAGACCTTCATGCATCCAGAAATCATATCTTTTGAGTGCCAAGCGCTTCCATTTAGCAAGTGAATGCACGATTTCAGCATTACCTTCAATTGCAGGCACATCAAAGGTTACAGGTCTTTCTGTACCATTAAGATTATCATTAAGACCTGAACTGCAACTAACAAAAAGTGGTGCAGAAACTCTTTTCAATGAAAGTGCCTTGCAGAAATTCTGCTGAAAGAGCTGTTTGATAATATCAATGGCTCTTTGAGTGTCATATCTATTCAGTTTTGGGCTATATCCTTCTGGAATATAGATTTTGTTCATCTGAAATCACGCCTTTAAAAATACTAAACTAAATTTTAATGAAAATACTTGTGTTTGTCAAGACACAAAAGAAATTATAAGGAAAACAAGAATAATGCAAACGCCAAAACAGGTCATAAACAAGGCAAATGAGAAGTTTGATGAAATTCTCTGTGTTGTTTTTGAAATTGTTTCTGAAACGCGTACAAATAAGTTTGCATTCTTGTGAGTTTTATCGTGCTTGACATGGTCAATAACATCACCGAAAGCATAAGCATATTTTCTTTGATGCTCTGTGTGCTCTTTTGCATCGGTTAACACGCTCTTGCGAGCAAGGAAAATAAGAAAATCAGTTGAGTCTGCAAAAATTCTGCAAATGACACCGAAAACGGCTGTGAGAATTCTAATCATAGGAATATAGACCTGATTTTCAAGTGAAATCTTGTTTTCCATTGGGTTAACATAAGTCTTATTCTTTACAAGAACTTTTCTGATAAAGAGTATATAAACTAAAATACCAATTGTAAGTGAAATCAACACGCCTTTAAGGTTTGTGAATGAGAAATAATGAATCTCGTGGTGGAAATGATGCCCATTAACAAGAGAGAGCATTGGATAAGTGATTTTCTCAACCAAAGGTGTGTAGACACCAATTACTGGAAGAGCAATTGCTGAAATAATAAGTGCAATTGCTGAAAGTGGAGAGAGTTTTTTGCTCTTTGGAGTTTCTGCAGTTGGCTTTTCAACGAAGATGGCAACAAAGAGTTTAAGCATATATGCTGCTGTGAGACCACCTGAGAATAAGAAGAGCCACTCAATAATAGTTATGATTGGTAAATGACTTAAATGCGCATATTCAACAATTGCTTCGTGAACAAGTGTCTTTGAAAGGTAGCCTGTAAAACCAGGGATACCTGCGAGTGAACAAGCGCCGATTAAGAAGGTTATCATAATGATAGGCTTGTTTCTGCCATAACCCTTTAACTTGTTAAGGTCAAGAGTATGAGCACCAAGATAAATAGCACCAGCCGCAAGGAAGAGCACAAGTTTTACAATTGAATGGTTAATCATATAAAGGAATGTGCCATTCGCTGCCAATGCGTTTTCTTCACCTAATAATGTAATCATTGACACACCAACAAGGATAAATCCGATTTGTGAAAGTGAAGAACAAGCAAGTGTGCGCTTAAGGTTATTTGAGAATACAGCAATAACTGCACCTAATACCATTGTGATAGTTGCAAGGGCTAATAAAGTGTAACCCCAGATTTCATCATCACGAAGAATTTGACCTGTAACTATGAGAATGCCGAATACACCTGTTTTTGTGAGCACACCTGAAAGAAGTGCACTTGCAGGTGCAGGGGCAACAGGGTGCGCCTTTGGAAGCCAAATGTGTAATGGGAACATACCTGCTTTTGCACCAAAACCGAATAATAAGCAGAATGCTGCAACAT
The DNA here is from genome assembly GCA_045632525.1 of Candidatus Fimenecus sp. Lineage (GTDB taxonomy): Bacteria > Bacillota > Clostridia > Oscillospirales > Acutalibacteraceae > Fimenecus. Next base: position 11,923 of record JAZQWV010000072.1, on the reverse strand, counting down.
AAAGTTCAGTTGATTTGCCAACATATTTAATTGCAGAATAAAGGTCAGCAATCATCAATGTGCCTGTGATGTTATAAAGAACGAAAAGTCCCATTAATGCAACCATACCACCAAGCACGGCAATTGCAAGATATGTTTTACCTGCATTCATTGCGTCCTTGGTTTCGTCTTGAATAACCCACATGTATGATGTGAATGACATAATTTCAAAGAAGATGAAAGTTGTCATCAAATCAGCAGAAAGGAAAACGCCCAAGGTAGCGCCCATTGTGATAAGGAAGAAGAAATAATATCTTGAAAGTTTATGGTTGTGGTCTTTGAAATATTGTGGTGAGAGCAATGCTGCTGCAAACCACATGAACGCTGCGATGATTGCATAGGTTGAATTAAAACCACCAATTTGGAAATTCAAAGATGCAAAACAAACAATTCTTGCAGGGGATTGTGCTATCATAATTGAGAGTCCCAAGCTTATGAAAGTCGCAAGAATTACAACTGCATTACGAAGTTTTTCAAACTTACCTAAAACTGCAGAAATAATTGCTGCAATAAAGGGAGTGAAAATACAATACATAGTTAAAAGTGTCATATTGCCAATACCCCCTTAATAAGTTCAATAACATTTGATGCCATAAGACCTGTTACGATACAAAGTACTGCACAGATAGCCATTGGTACTTGCATAAGTGCATTTGCTTCTTTAACATCTGTTACATCATTTGCATTGTCACGGCGCTTGAAGAATGCCTTGATTGCGGGTGAGAGCATATACATTGCAGTTAAGAAAGCAGAGATAAGCAATATAACTACGCCCACAATAGCAAACGGATTCTGTGCTTCAATTGAAGCCGTTGCAATATACCATTTACTGATAAATCCGCAGAATGGTGGAATACCTGTAAGTGATAATGCTGAAATAGTAAAGAATATAAATGTAAGTGGCATTTTTCTGCCGATACCTTCAAGCTCTGGCACATATTCACGCTCTGTTTTGTGAAGCACAGCACCTGCTGAGAAGAATGCGCCGATTTTAATAACAGAGTGGAAGAGAAGGTGACAGAATGCTGCTAAAAGTCCTGCTTCTGTCATAAGAGTTGCCGCAAAAACAATATATGAAAGGTTTGATATTGTTGAGAATGCGAGTCTTCTCTTGAAATGCTTTTGTCTTAAAGCAGTCATTGAGCCATAGAAGATTGTAAACATTGCAAGACCCATTACAAGATTTTGTGCCCAAGTGCCTGTTAAAAAGTCTGTGCCATAAGAATAATAGATAAGACGGATAATCGCAAAAGCACCTGCTTTAACAACTGCAACCGCGTGAAGCAATGCAGTAACAGGTGTTGGTGCAACTGAAGCTGTTGGCAACCAACTGTGAAGTGGGAAAACTGCCGCCTTAACACCAAAGCCTAAAAATGCAAACACAAAAAGAATGAGTGCGATTGTTGGGTCTTCAGGACTTGTAATGTGACCACCGAACACAAAGTCGTTAGCATCATTCACAATAAGAAATGCAACGCCTGCGAAAGCAAAAGCAGCACCACCAATTGAATAGTTCATATATTTTCTTGCTGCCTGATTGTGTTTCTTTGTGAATCCATGCATAACAAGTGGAATTGTGAAAAGAGTGAGCAACTCATAAAAGAGATACATTGTGAGAATGTTGCTCGCCAACGCAATACCCATTGTTGCGCCGAAAGCCATTGTAAAGAATGCATAGAACATTGGCAAGTTCTTTTCGTGGCTCATATATTCAAATGCATAGAGTGCTGTTAATGGCCAAAGTGTAGCCGAAAGACAAGAGAAAATCTTGCCTGCACCATCAAGTTTTAACACGAAACTTAAATTGTCAGTAAAGTTTAAAAGGGTAAGTGCTTCTTGTGGTGTGTTAAGTGCTAATGCCCAAACAGAAATAGATGAGCAGAGAATTGTGAACATAACAAATGCATTTCTCTGTTTTTTCTTTTCAGCGGGAATTACGAATGATAAAGCGCCCAAAATTATAGGAAGAAAAATTGGGACGATTAAAAATAAACTGTTCATCTCAATAACCTCCTATTATAAAATTGACGCAAGCATATCGCTTGTTGTAAGTGAGAAAACTCCACCAGCAACAGCAATAACTGTGAGAATAACAATTGGAATAACCATAAGTAATGGCTCGCGCACTTTTTCTGTTTCGTTTTCTTCTTTACCGAAGAAAGCATCAATTGAAATTGAAAGAAGATAAGCCGCAGTGAGAATTGCAGAAATTAGAAGAATGATTGGTGCAAGATAAGAAAGAGCACCTAAATCTGCACTAAGCGCTGAAGTTGCGATATACCATTTGCTATAAAAACCACCTGTTGGTGGAATACCGATAAGTGAAAGTGAAAGCACAGTAAAGCAAGTGAATGTTATTGGCATCTTTTTACCAAGACCTTTAAGGTCTTTGACCTCTGTTTTGCCATACATAAAGATTACTGCACCAGCACAAAGGAAGAGACCAACCTTTACAACTGCGTGGAAAACAATTTGCCAAAGTGCACCTGTGAAACCATCGTCAGTGAAAAGGAAAAGCCCTGTGAGTACATATGAAATCTGGCTGACAGTTGAGAAAGCAAGACGCTTTTTAAACCCTTTTTCAAGATAAGCCATCATTGAGCCCATGAGTACAGTCAAAAGTGCGAAACTAAGCGCAATTGTCTGTACCCAAGTGCCTGTGAGAGCATCTGTGCCAACAATATAAAAAACTGTTCTTATAATTGCAAGAACACCTGCTTTTGCAATAAGACCTGAAAGCAATGCGCTAGCAGGGGCAGGAGCAACAGGGTGAGCAGTTGGCAACCATCCGTGCATTGGGAAAAGACCTGCTTTTGCACCAAAGCCTAAAAGCATTGTGAATACACCGACAAGCACAAGTGGTGAAGTAGTTATATCAACGCCACCTGCAACAAATGACAATGTGCTACTGTTTGTTGCAAGAACAAAGATACCGAAAAGTGCTAAAAACGCACCTGCAACAGAATAGTAGAGATATTTTTTCGCAGCTGCAACGGATTCTTTTGAAAGTGAATGAAGAACCAATGGCATTGAGAAAAGAGTAACCATTTCATAGAAAACATACATTGAAACGAGATTCTGTGAAAGAGCAGCGCCAAGCATTGCACCTTCTGAAAGGAACATGAATAAGAAAAATCTCATTTCGTTTTCTTCGTGTTTCATATAAACACAAGCATATAAAGTTACCAAGGTCCAACCGACAATAACCAATGCAACAAAGAATTTTGCAAGAGTGTCAGCGGTAAAGCCAACTGAAATCTGGTCAACAAGTGTAAATGTACCTGTTGAGATTTTGTCGCCGAGAATTACTATAAAACCGAGAACTGCTTCAATTGCTTGAACAAAAACAACTAAACCCAAACGAGTGTTTCTATTCTGGATTTTATTAAGTAAAGGTAAAATCAAACCACCGATTACGGGGAATAAAGTTAATAATATCAAAAGCATATTTTAATCCCCCTTATCGAATGTTTATGAACAACTCAAGCCCTTTTTCAAAGAGTGAAACAATGGGTTGAGAATGAAGACCAACGGCGATATTAACTGCTGACATTACAAGCACAATGATTGAAAATGCAGGTGCAGTTTTAAATGTGATAGTTTTACGAGTGAGTTCAACCTTTGCAGGACTATAAATATTAACAAGGGTTCTAAGGAAATAAAGAACATTGAGAATTGTACTAATTGCAAGAGCAATGAGCATTAAATATGTCTGTATTCCGTGACCAAAAGCAGATGTTGAGAAAAGAAGCTTTGGAATGAACCCTGCGAAAATTGGAATACCAACCATTGAAAGCGCACCTGCTGAATAAGATATTGCGGCAATCTTGTTGTTGTGAGCAGATGAGCGTAAAGATGCGAAATCCTGACGTCTGTCAATTGTGTCAGAAAGTCCTGACGCTGAAAGGAAGAGCATTGGCTTTGTGAGAGAGTGAGCAAAAATTTGGAAAAGTGCTGCAACAATTGCTCCTTTTGTGCCAAGACCTAATCCCATATAAATATAACCGATTTGAGCGGCTGAAGAATAAGCAATCATAAAGTTTATATTATTCGTTTTGATTGCTGAAACTGAGCCCACAATCATACCACAGATACCGAAGATAAAGAGTAGATATTGAATATTTGATTCAAGGAAAACTTCGTAGCCGATAACTCGGAAAATGATTTTAAGCAAGAGGAAGATATATCCCTTTGAAATAACACCTGACAAAATGCCTGATGCTGATGGTGTTGCTGTGCCATAAGTGTCGGGCATCCAGAAATGGAAGGGGAACATACCACTTTTAATTGCAAGACCTGAAACGATAAGACCCAATGCAATAGTAAGTGGGAATGTGTATTCTCCTGTTGCCCAAAGTTCTTGAATTGTTGAATAAAGTTGTGGGAAAAGAAGATGACCTGTAATTGCATAGAGCAAGATGATTCCCACAAGAACTAAACTTGAACCGATAAGGCTGAAAACCATATAACGAGTTGCGGCAACCAATGCTCTTGTTTTCTTTGAGAGCATTAAGAGTGAGCAAGATGCTATTGTGCAAATTTCAATAAACACATATCCTGTGAAAATATCGTTTGTATAGCAAAGTGCTGCCAATGCTGCATGAGTTAAGTTAACCATAATGCAGAAATATTTCTGCTTTGCTTCTTCCACATCTCTCATAATACGGTGTGAGCCACCTGACAAAGAGAGAAGCATAACCACTTCAAAAAGAAGCAAGAAAGCGGGTTCTAAAAGACCTGCTGAAATTTCGTTGCCGATTGGTGCATCATAATGTCCCATTCTATAAACAAAATATCCTGTTTCAGATGTAAGGTTATAGAAAATAACTGAAGCAGACATAATGCCTGATGCAATCAAAAGAAAATAAGAAATGAAACGGGCCTTGTTATCTTTGAATGCAAAACAGATAACTGCGCTGAAAAGCGAAAATACAATAGTTGCGAAAGGAAGATTCATAATAAAGTCCATTATTCTTGTTCATCCTCCTTGCGACACATTTCGTAAATCTTATCAAGATTTAATGTGCGATATTTTTTATAAAGTCGAACTGTCAACGCAAGCATCAAAGCTGAAAAGCTGACAGAAACAACGATACCTGTAAGAACAAGTCCTTGAGGGATAGGGTTAATATAATCAAGAGCGTCAACAGCACCTGTTGATGGAACAATTGGTGTCAATTTTCCTTCAATATACCCCATTGATGCAAGAAAAAGATAGACGCCTGTGTCAACAATGTTAAGACCGAGAATCTTTTTCATGATGTTTTTAGAGAAAACAAGCATGGTAAAACCAATGGCAAACAAAACCATTGATGTTACCGCTTCATAGTTTATGAGAAGATTCAATCAAGACGCCCCCTTTTGAAAATCATATAGAAACTGTACATAGTACAGCAAACAACAAATCCAACTGCAATGTTAAGTGGCAAAATCAAACCACCTGAAACAATGTTGCCCGGTGTACCCGGTGTAATAATTGAGTGAATGCCGTTGAATTCGTTGCCTGTAAAGAATGAATAACTTTTTGCAAGACAGTAGAAACTCAATGAACAGATGGTAATAACGCGAATGAGTTTTTGTGTAATAACTTTTGCTGCAAAATCTTCACCATAAGCCATGGCAAAGAGAATAAACCCTGCACCAAGCACTGAACCACCTGAGAATCCACCACCCGGAGATAAGTGACCGTTGAAAAGAACATAAATTCCGAAAACGATGATAATCGGTGTGAGAATTTTTACAACAAGACGAACGATTGGGTCGTTTGAATAAGAGAAAGATTCTCTTTTCTTAATTGGTTTGTTTTTGCTTTGTTCAAGCAAAAGAAGAACAGCACAAGTTGCGGTGAAAAGTACAAAAGATTCGCCCAATGTATCGAATGCACGATAGTCAAGAATCATACCAGCAACGGTATTAACTGCGCCTGTCTGGTCGCGACCCTCACCAACATAATGTTCATAAACTTCATTGGTTGTTGGTGTGTTATCATCGGCAAAAAGTGGCATAAAATTAACTGTACCAACAAGAATGACAGCGAGAATAACACAGAAAATTACTGAAAAGAATTTATAACCCTTTGAAGTGAGTTTTTCTTCTGCATTTTCAACATCTTTAACAAGACGGATTTTTTCTTTTTTAGTTTCTTCTTTTTTAGGTGTAGGTTTTTCAGTTTCAATGTTCATTCGTTCATCAAAACTTAAATTACCCTCATACCATTCTTTAAAAAGAGATGAAAATTTATTATTCTTCATTTACATTCACCCCTTCGTCAATTTTGCCATCTTCGTCATCTGCATAATCCTTATCAATAAGGTGGAGTTTGCGAAGAGTGAGAAAGAAAAGTACGCCATTTACACCCGCACCAACGGCAGCTTCTGTAATAGCCAAGTCAGGTGAGCGCAACAATAACCATACAACTGACATAACAATACTGTATGATGTGAAAATGATAAGAGCAGTCATAACTCTCTTAGAAAGTGCTGTTGCAATAGCACAGATAATAAGAGAAACAAGAAGTAAAATTCTAAATATGGTAATAATATCTTCCATTATTCATTTTCCTCCTTTTTATCGTCGATACGCATTTCGCAATGTTTAGACAAGTTTTTATCTGTGAGTAATTTGGTTTTAACAAAAATGTGTGAAACTACAGGGCTTGTGCACCATTGAACAATAACAATGAACAAGAATTTAAGTGAAATAATGTTGATGCCTGATGCGATAATAAGACCTGTGATAAAGAGCATGAGAACAAGTGTGTCGCACATAGCAGATGAATGCATACGATTAATAGAAAAATCAAAACGATATGTGCCAAAAATTGAAATAAAAAGAACAATAAGTCCTGCGGCAAAAAATAATGCCACAAGTGCGAAACGAATCCATTCAAGCATTATTTTTCACCTCCATCGTCTTTTTTGAAAAGGTTGATATAGATTTTGCTGAGAAGAATAACTGCAATACAGCTAATAAGAGCATAAATTAAAGCGATATCAGTTAAATAACTCTCTTTAAGGAAAAGTGTGAGAATACAAATGACAATCAAAACGATTGTTGTGAGAATATTTACACCAATAAATCTGCCGATAATGGTTTTTGCTGTGATTGAACGGATAAGGGATGCAATAATTGCAACGCCAAGACCTATGAATACAGCGAGATACAAAAATGAATAAGCCTGTTCAAGCATTTTATTTCTCCAACCTTTCTAAAATTTTAACAAATGAACTGTTTTCGATTCCCTCTGCGAAAGAAGCATCAACACAGTGAATTGTGAAATAATCATCTTCTAATTCAGCGGTAATTGTGCCGGGGGTGAGTGTGATTGAATTTGCGAGAAGCACTCTTGCCACATTTGTTTTAAGTGGAATCTTAACTTTTATCATAACAGGATGAATTTCTGCTTTTTTGCTTGTTACAATTTTCATCATCTGAAAATTTGCAATTATAATTTCTTTTATGAGTATGAAGAAGTATGCCAACAAAACTGGGGCTTTCTTCCACCAACGAAGTTCAGCTTTGAGAGTGTATCCCAAGGCTTTGTGAGCAAAGAAGTAAGCGAATGCTGAAACCGCAGCACCCACCACACAAACCTGAATCATACCCGCGTCAGCCGAAAAGCGACCGTTTAATACAATCCATAATAAAAACAATAAAATTATCATAAAATATTCTCCTTTGAGAAGCCATATAAATAGGTATTATATATACCTAATAAAAGATACTACTTTGAAACCGCAAAGTCAATCATAAATTTGACGATTTTAAACAATAAAAAAAGAAAAATTTTTACATAATTACCAACAAAATAATATCAATGTGTTTATTGACAGAATTCGATAAGAAATATATAATATCTAGTGATAATGAAGTATTATGCAGAATTATGTCTTCTGGAAAGTTAATTACCAGAAAATGTATTCTTTGTTTTGATACGAAAAATGAAAGGTAGGTCAAAAAAATGGCTTTTTCTCTCAAAGGTATCCATGTACCTCACAGAAAAAACACAGCCGATATGTCAGCTGTTAGAATGCCTGCTCCAAAGACAGTTACACTTCTTACAGCAATGCACATCGGTAAACCTGCAAAACCAGTTGTTAAAGCAGGTGACCAGGTTTTTGTGGGAACATTGGTTGCTGAACAAGATGGTTTCATCTCTTCACCTGTTTATTCAAGTGTATCAGGTACAGTCAAGAGTGTTGCAGACACTATTTTGTCAAACGGCAAAACTGCTCCTGCAATCACAATTGAATCAGACGGAGAAATGACACCTGATGAATCAATCGCAGTGCCACAGGTTAACAGTAAAGAAGACTTCATTGAAGCTGTTAAAAAGAGTGGTATCGTAGGTTTGGGTGGCGCAGGTTTCCCAACTTATGTAAAATTTGCAACAGACAAGAAAATTGATACTCTTGTAATCAATGGTGCAGAATGTGAACCATATATTACAAGCGACTCTGTTACAATGGTTGACAGAGCAGACGATATTTTATTAGCAATCGAGACTGCTGATAAATATTTCAATTTTGATAAGATTGTAATCGGTATCGAAAAGAATAAGGCATCAGCAATCGCAAAAATGAAAGAGCTTTCTGCTAAGAATAGCAAAATTCAGGTTAAAGTTCTTCCTGCAATTTATCCACAGGGTGGCGAAAAAGTTCTCGTATATCACACTGTTGGCAGAACAATCGCAGTTGGTCAACTTCCTGCAGATGCTGGTTGTATCGTATGCAACTCATCAACAATGGCAAATATCGGCAGATATTTACAAACAGGTATGCCTCTTGTAGAAAAGGTAGTTACAGTTGATGGTGGTGCAGTTAAAGAACCAAAGAATGTAATCGTTGCAATTGGTACTCCAATCGGTGAAGTATTCGATTTCTGTGGTGGCTTTAACGGGGAGCCTGAAAAAGTAATTTATGGCGGACCTATGATGGGTGTTGCAGTGCCTGACCTTACAGTGCCAGTGCTCAAACAGACAAATGCTTTGGTAGCATTCAACAAAAAAGAAACAAAAACAGCAAAAACAACAGCATGTATCAAGTGTGGCAAGTGCACAAATCATTGTCCTTTCGGCATCAATCCTGCTGCTATCGCAAAGGCTTATAAAGATAAGGATACAGAAATGCTTGAAAAACTTGGCGCAGATATTTGCATGCTTTGTGGTTGTTGCGCATTCATCTGTCCTGCAAAGCGTCCTTTGGTTGAAACAAATAGTTTAGCAAAGAATATGCTCATGGCAGAACGTGCAAAGAAAAAGGAGGGTAATGCATAATGGAAAATAAACTTCATGCTTCATTTTCTCCACACATCAAAAGCAATAATTCAACAATGAGAACAATGCTTGATGTGATTATCGCTCTTGTTCCTGCATCAGTTGCAGCAGTTATTCTTTTTGGAATTCCTGCATTGCTCGTTATCGCAGTTTGCGTTATTTCTGCAGTAGCAGGCGAAGCACTTTTTAACTTAGCAGTTAAAAAAGAACAGACAGTTGGCGATTTAAGTGCAGTTGTTACTGGTTTGATTTTAGCACTTAATCTTCCTTCAAATATTCCATTGTGGCAAGCAGCAGTTGGTTCACTTTTCGCAATCATCATTGTAAAAGGAATCTTCGGTGGTCTTGGTAAAAACATTGTTAACCCTGCAATCGCAGCTCGTGTATTTATGCTTATCGCATTCGGCTCAATGACTGCAGCAGTTTTCCCAGAAGGTATGGATTCAGCATCAGGTGCAACTCCACTTTCAGACCTTGCAAATGATAAAGCAGTTGACCTTATGGACTTGTTCCTTGGCAAATGCGGTGGTGCTCTTGGTGAAACTTGTGCATTAGCACTTCTCATCGGTGGTATTTACCTTATCGTACGCAAGGTAATCACATGGCATATCCCAGTTGCATTTATCGGCACAACATTCCTCTTCACATTGGCACTTGAAGGTGGAAACCTTGAAACAACACTTGCTTGGGTGCTTTCAGGTGGTCTTATGATTGGTGCTTTCTTTATGGCAACTGATTATGTTACATCACCAAGCACAGCAAAGGGTAAACTTATCTTCGGTATCGGCGCAGGTGTAATCACAGTGCTTATTCGTTTCTTCGGTGGTTATCCAGAAGGCGTATCATTCGCAATTCTTCTTATGAACATTGTAAATCCTTACATAGATTCATTAACACAGAGAAAATTGTTCGGAGGTAAGAAATAATGAAAAATTACATTAAAAGTATTATCTCTCTTGTAGTAATCATTGCAGTAGTTACAGTTGCTTTAGCAGCGACAAACTATGTAACTGCTCCAATCATTGAAAAAAATGCTGGTGCAGCTGCTAACGAAGCATTGCTTGTTGTAATGCCAGATGGTGGCGACTTCACAGCAGCAGACCTTTCACAGTACACACTTCCTGAAACAGTAGTTGAAGCTTATTCAGCTTCAAACGGTGGTGCAGTTGTTAAACTTAAGACAGCAGGCTATGGTCCTGATATGATTATTATGTGTGGCGTTGATGCAAATGGCGTTGTTACAGGTGCTGTTTGCCTTTCAAGTAACGAAACACTTAGTGCAGAAAAAACTTATGGCGACACAGTTAAGGGCGCGACAATCGATACAATCGATGGTCTTGCAACTGTTTCTGGTGTTACAATGACAACAGGCGCATATAAGAATGCAGTTAAAGATGCTATCAACACAGCAACAATTCTTGGCGGTGGCAGTGCAGATATCCGTTCACCTGAACAGATTCTTGCAGATAACCTTGCAGCAGCACTTCCAGCAGGTGACAAGTTCACAGAAGTATTCATCTGTGAAAAGCTTGAAAATATCTCAGCAATTTATGAAGCAGAAAACGGCACAGGCTCTGTTTATGTAACAACAGTTGATGAAGAAGAAATCTTCGTTGGTGTTGACGAAACTGGCGCAGTTGTTTCAGAAGTAGCAGATGACGTTAAGGCTAATGTTGAAGCAGCAGCTAAGATTATGAGCAAAGTAACTCTTAAAGAAATCGATATTACAAAATATGCTGATATGCCTGCAAACGTAGATAAGGCATATAAGACAAGCAACGGCAACTATGTTCTCGAAATCCATGCATCAGGTTTCGGTATCAATGGTGACCATTACTACAACCCATCAGGTGATTATATCTACATCAAGATTGCATTGACTAAGAAGGGTGAAATCATCGCTTGTCAGACAATCAAGCAGACAGAAACAGATGGCGTTGGCTCAATTTGTGCAGACAAAGAATTTAGCGCACAATATGTTGGTAAAGACGAATCAACATATGAGGAAATCGATATCGTTGCAGGTGTAACACTTACAACAAAGGGCTACCAGAAGGGTATCGGTAAGGCAATCGAAGCAGTTAAGATTATGGAAGGAGTGGCTTAATTATGAGTAAACAGAATAGCAATATGTCAATTCTCTTGAAGGGCCTTCTCCGTGAAAACCCAGTTTTCGTTCTTATTCTTGGCACATGTCCAACTCTTGCTACAACAGCAACAGTTGACGGTGCATTCGGTATGGGTCTTGCAACAATGGCAGTTTTAATCTGCTCAAACATCGTTATTTCATTATTACGTAAATTTATTCCAGATACAGTAAGAATTCCTTGCTATATCGTTGTTATTGCAGGTTTCGTAACAATCGTTCAAATGCTTATTCAGGCTTTTATTCCAAGCTTATATGAAACCTTAGGTGTTTATCTTGCACTTATTACAGTTAACTGCATTATCTTAGGTCGTGCAGAAATGTTTGCAGGTAAAAACACAGTTGGTAAATCAGCACTTGACGGTATCGGAATGGGTATCGGCTTCACAATTGCTCTTCTCGCAATGGCAATTATCCGTGAAGTTATCGGTGCAGGCACATTCGCAGGCAACGAAATTCCATTC
>JAZQWV010000071.1:0-19235 GCA_045632525.1 Candidatus Fimenecus sp. | reverse complement strand
AAGACCAAGTCTTGCAACGATTGCACGGTATCTTTCGATATCCTTCTTCTGAAGGTATGCGAGAAGATTTCTTCTGCGACCAACCATTTTAAGAAGGCCACGACGTGAGTGGTGGTCTTTCTTGTTAGCCTTAAGGTGCTCTGTCAAATCGTTAATTCTCTTTGTGAGAACAGCAATCTGAACTTCAGGAGAACCTGTATCGCCTTCGTGAGCAGCGTATTCAGCCATGATAGCCTGTTTTTCTGCCTGTGTCATTGATTTTCACCTCATTATATAGAATAAATTCAACTCAAATGCCCCAGATGAAAGTAGGTGAACACTCTACGAGTTTACTCAATCACCCGAGTGCACAGAGATAGCCTTGATAGTATAACACAAGAGTTTTTAAAAATCAAGTGTTTTTTACAATAATATTATTTGTTACAAATTGCGTTTAATTCAATACTGTTCCGCTTTGTTGTGAATCTGTCACAGTTGACCCTGATTCAAAATAAGCCTTATAAACATCGCGTACATATAACGGAATGCTACCCGCTGTAACATTTTCAATTGCTACAACTACTGCGATTTGTGGGTTGTCAGCAGGTGCATAAGAAATCATAAAGCCGTTGGTATAGTCAACAATTTTGCCGTTTACCCTTTTCTTTGAATCGGCTGTACCTGTTTTTGATGCAATCTGAAAATCAAGCCCGTTAAATTCAGCGCGAGAATTCGCCATCATTATCATACCTTCGCGGATAGTTCTCAACGAAGTGCTTGAAAAATCATATTTTGCAATTACTGTTGGCTCTGCTTCATAAATCGTTTCGGAATAATCCGCTGATTTTATGCTCTTTACAAAATGTGCTGTGTATTTTGTTCCACCGTTTGCAAGAGTTGAAACATAAGTTGCCAACTGAATTGGTGTGAAAAGGTGGTCAGCTTGTCCGATAGCCGCCTGAACAGTATCACCAGGATACCACACAAGTCCAGACGCTTCTCTGTCTTCAGGGCTCGCAATCTTACCTGTTGCCTCTGTCAACTCGACACCTGTTTTACTGCCGAAACCTAACATTTTAAAATATTCATTCATTTTAGAAACGCCAAGCTGTCTGCCGACTTCATAGAAGAAAATATTACAAGAATATTTGAGTGCTTCTTTAACATTGATTTCGCTACCCGCATGACCCGAAACATTATAACATACGAACTGCATATCGCTGAAAAAGTTGTAAACTCGAGTACATTTAATTCTCTGGTCAGGAGTTATAATTCCTTCTTCAAGCCCCGCCAAAGCTACACCCGGTTTTACTGTTGAACCCGGTTCATAAGTACTGCGAAGTGCTCTATTCCAGAGAGGTGCTGTTTCATCTTGGTTAAGTGCAACTACATTTTCTTTATAAGTATTCAAGTCATAAGACGGATATGTTGCACAGGCAAGAATAGAGAAATCGTTAACATCCATAACCACAATGCTACCTGCAGGGTCAATATTGTTAGCACCTTTTGTATTGTTAATTCTTTCAGCTAAAATGTTCTGAACTTTTTTCTGAAAATCAGCATCAATTGTCAAAATAACATTGTTACCGTTCTGCGGATTTTTTGTAACAGTTGTGGTTTTTGTACCGTCACTATTAACAGTTGTTGTCACTTTTCCGTTTGTTCCTCGCAACTCACTTTCCATTGCGTTTTCAATGCCGAATTTACCGATTTTATCAGTCATTCCATAAGACTTTAATTTAAGTTCTTCTTTTTGCTCTTCAGTAAGATTTTCATCTTTGAGTTTTTCTTCGTATTCTTTTTTTACTTCTTCATACTCATCTGCGTTGATATAATCATAATAACCCACTATATGCGGTGCGATTGTACCATCATAAAAAGCACGCTGAGTATCAACACGAATTTCAATACCCTGATAAAATCTGCTTTGTTCTTTAAGCAATGCTACAAGATTATCTGACACATTTTCTGCCAATGTAAATGGATTTGATTTTGAAAAATCCCCTTTTGTCATTTCAAAGAGAATTCCACCAACCTTGAGGGTGTCTTCTATGGTCATATCTTTAAAGTCATAGAATTCACAAAGGGCATCATAACAATTCTGCGCAGTTGCATAGAAATTAAGGTTGAGATAATCTTTTCGCATAAGATATTTTTTATCTTTTGCGCTGTCTTTTGCAAAAGCAAATTTTCCGTTTGAATAAACAATGGGCAATGAACTTTTATATTCAACACCATACTGTTCAAATAATTTTACAAGAGAAAGCAAAATCTCGTTTCGTTCTGCTTTTTTTGATGATGACGGAAAATATGAAGCATCAATATAAACCGAATTTGAACGGACGTTATAAACTAATGCCTGACCGTTGCTATCTAAAATTTCACCACGTAACGCATCAATTTCTGATGATGCTGACGAAAGTGAAATAGCTTGCGCTTTATATTCATCACGGTCAATAATCTGTATTCTGAAAAGGTCGGCAATGAAAATAGAAACAACCATTAATACGGCTACAATAAAAGCCGTTGTTCTCACTTTAAAGCTATATGTGTTTCTCATTTTCTCACCGTCCTTTTATATTTTTAATATTCTGTATAAATATTTGCAAATTTTGTGCTAACACCACGGATAATCAAATACCATAAAGGTGTAAACACAAGTGAATAAATCGCCATTGGGAAATAATAGCGCACAAAAATCTCACCCGCTGAATCAATGCCCCTTGCCGCAATAAAGAATAACACATAAGTCACACAATAAAGCAAGGTCACAGCGCTATTCATCATTATATATGTGATTATATTATTGCGCATAAATACTCTCAATAGAAAACCACAAATTGCACAGGCAACTGCTAAATACAACGCGTTATAACCATCTGCAGTAACTGTTACCGTGTCCCACAAAGCGCCTGCAAAAAGCCCTGCGATTCCACCAATAACTTCGCCCTCATACATTGCAATACAAATTGCAACTGATATTAATAATATTGGTCTTATCCCCGCTATTTCAGGAAAAATCATCAAAGAGTTCTGCAAAAGATGAGCACACAATATAATCAAAGCAAAGATTCCATATCTTTTTAACTTTATTTTTGTTTGTCGTGTCATATTTTTAATCCTTATTCTTCGTCAAATGCAGTAATTACAAAACAGTCGTGAATATCTTTTGTATCCACAGAAAGTTGCAAATTAGCATAAGAAGATAATTCTGTCTGACTTTGTTCCATTGTTGTAACTGTTCCAATAATCAAATCTTTAGGGAAAATTCCGCCTGTACCTGAAGTGCAGATAATTCCACCTTTAGAAACTGCTGTGTTTCGGTTAAGTCCTGTCAAACGGCAATTTCCTGTATGAGTTGAAGAAACATAACCTAACTCGCCTGTTCTGATATCATAAGCAGCCACATTCACTGATGGGTCAGCCACAGAGCGCACCACAGCAGATGTTGGATTAACCTCTGTAACAACGCCTATGAGATAATCACTATAAATAACTGCATCGTTGACTTTAATGCCATCTGTTGAGCCCTTGTTAATTGTGAATGAGCCAAAAATATCGGCAGAGTCACGCCCGATTATAGTTGAATAAACCCAAGTATAGTCGGGATTTTTTTCACGAACATCAAGGAACGCTTCATAAGACGCTAATTGTTTTTTAGTTTTTTCATAATCAACTAATTGACTTTGATATTCGGCAACCTGTTGTTCAAGTTCTGCAACACGGTCACGATAAGTGTTAGCTGACACAAACCCACCTTTAAAATCATCAAAATCTGCTGAAATATATGACGCTGCTTTTGTAAGTGGTGAAACTATCACTTCAACGACTTTTGTAAGTGGTGAAGTTGCTGTACTTGAAACTGTTGCAAAAATAGTTGCAATCACAAGCACAACTGCCACTGAAAGCAGAACTTTAAAGGTTGTACTTTTGAAGAAATTATTCATTTAAATCTTCTCCGATATTTTTATTACATATTTCCACGCTCTAAGCAATAGCCCATACCTGTTGCTACGCATTCAAGAGGCTCAGCAGCCACATGAACAGGAATTTTTGTTTCTTCTGAAATGAGTTTATCAAGTTCGCGAAGAAGAGCACCACCACCTGAAAGCATGATTCCATTATCAACAATATCTGCAAGTAACTCTGGTGGAGTTTTTTCGAGAGTTGAACGGATTGTTTCAAGAATTTGTGAAAGTGGTTCGTTGAGTGCTTCTCGAACTTCTTCTGAAGTGATTTCAATATTCTTTGGAAGTCCGTCAACAAGGCTTCTTCCGCGAATATCCATTGCGCCTTCACCGTCATAACTATAAGCAGAGCCGATTTTTATCTTAACATCTTCTGCTGTGCGCTCGCCAATTAACATATTATGCTTTTTTCGTATGTATTCAATAATCGCTTCGTCAAAATCGTCGCCTGCAACACGAATTGATTTTGCAGTAACAATATCGCGATATGAAATAACCGCAACCTCTGTTGTACCACCACCGATATCAACAATCATACTACCCACAGCTTCTGTAACAGGAAGTCCCGCACCCATTGCTGCTGCAAGTGGCTCTTGAATAAGTGACGCATATTTTGCGCCGGCATTTCGAGCGGCATCATGCACCGCTTTTCTCTCAACTTCTGTAATACCTGATGGGACACAGATAAGCACGCGAGCGCGGCTGAATGGTGAGCGTTTAATTGCTTTTTTAATGAATTCTTTAAGCATTTCTGATGTAATTTCAAAGTCAGCGATAACGCCGTTCTTTAATGGGCGTACTGCTGTGATTGAACCCGGTGTTCTGCCAATCATTGCTTTTGCTTCATTACCAACTGCAACAACTGTTGGTGGGTCTGTTTTTTCATTGACTGCAACAACAGAAGGTTCTCTTGTAACAATGCCTTTTCCTTTAAGGTAAACCACTGTATTAGCAGTTCCCAAATCTATTCCGATATCTTGTGCAAATAGCATTTCAACATCTCCAATTCATAGTAATTTGTAAACATAAATAATCTATTTTATTATATCAAAAAAGCGAGTATTATACAATACCCGCAAGAAAAATTTACATTTTATTTTTATTGTTTGTTTTTCTCTTTTAAATACTTAATAATCTCTGTTCCTGCTTGTGCGCCTTCATAAACTGCTTTTGAAATTTGAAGAAGCCCACCCGTGCAATCTCCCGCTGCAAAAAGCCCTTTTATGTTAGTTTGCATTTTATCGTTGACTACAATTTTGTTACCATCAATTGTAGCCCCTACCTTTTTAGCAAGAGCCGTGCTACCCGCAGTTTTATAAGCAATGAAAAGCCCGTTAACAACATCTGTTTCGTATTCAAAATTCACTTCAAGAGCCATCGGTTTACCGCTGATGCTTTGTATTTTATCGGTTTTCACTACAACATTCTCAGGAAATTCAACCAAAGGTTTTTCGCCGTTAGTATAAACCGTTACAGACCCAACCATATTAAGCAATTCTTTTGTTTCGTGAAGGGCATATTCACCATTACCTATTACACCAACATTTTTACCACGAAAGAAGAAACTGTCGCACACAGCACAGTAACTGACACCCATACCCTCAAAATCTTTAAGACCTTTTATATTTGGAGCAAGACGAGAAAGTCCTGTCGCCAAAAGAACAGCATCTGCTGAATAATCATTCCTTGTTGTTTTTACTATAAAGTTGTCTTTTATAGAAAGCGATACTACTTCGTCATTAATGAATTCAACACCAAGACGCTTCGCCCCGTCAATTCCATCATTATAAAGTTTTTCACCGCTTATCCCATCAGCAAAGCCATAATAGTTTTCAACCTTTTCAGCTTTGAGCAATGCTCCACCGCCATTTGATATAATGGTTGTTTCAAAACCCGCTCTTTGAGTATAAAGTGCCGCAGAAACACCTGCAGGACCTGAACCTATGATTACAACTTTTGACATAGTATCACCTCTTTATATTTAGTATAACATATTTCAAAGTTTTTAGGCAATAAAAAAACGCCCGTCCTATTGGACAGACGCTTTTGCTTGTGTCGGCATTACCTATTTTCCCGGGCCGCTTCCAGCCAAGTATCTTCGGCGCAAATGAGCTTAACTACTGTGTTCGGGATGGGAACAGGTGGACCCTCATCGCAATCAACACCGACTCACGAAACCTTGTATCTCGTGAATGCAAGAGATATTCTATCACTATGATTTGCAAAATGCAAGTGTTTTTTTAATATTTTTTAAACTTTTCGCAAAATTCACAAAACTTATTATATAATCGCCGTTTTCACAGTAAAAATACACAATAAAACAAAAGGAATGACAGGTTTTGTCATTCCTTTTATCATTAAAATGCCTTTGAAACATCAATTGCAACGCATTCATAACCCTGATTAGGGTCAACAACAACATAAACTGCTGTTGTGTTGTTTATAAATGTAAGATTTGAATGCTTTGAATAGTTTTTATCTTCATAAGCTGAATAATCACCTGTTTCAAGATTGAAAATATGAACCTGATAATCCATCATATTTTTAACTGTACCAAGCATCACAAGATATTTGCCATCAGGACTGATTTGTACCATCTCAGCACTTATTCTGTATCCTGCAACAAGTTTTTCTTCACCTGTCAACAAATCATAGAGCATTCCCGTTTCTTTGTTGAAAATGTAATGGTCAGTAAGCAAATAATCGCTGCCCATTGAACCCGGATAAGTTCTAATAACCTTTTCTTCTTCGCCTGAAAGACGCACAACATCAAATTCAACACCATTTTTCCTCATGAATATGATGTCATTGCCATCAGTTAACAAGAATTTACCATAAATATCGCTTACGAGAACTTCTTCTTTTGTTCCGTTTTTAATGAAAATATCTTGCTGTCCGCTATTAACAGGGTATTTTCTTCCTGAAATAAACGGAATTTTGCCAGTTGTTGAGTTGTAACCGTCACTTGTGAGCATACAGAAATCTGCCACGCCAGCTCCGTTCATATTAATTGTACGGTTAACAATCTTTAAGAAACGCTCGGTCTTGCCTGTATTCAAATCCACAACAAAACTTTCTGTCCAGAGAATATTGCTTTGAGTCAATGCATTTTTACTCTCGGTTGCCAAAAGCAAAGCCTTGCCTTCTTGTTCATAACCCTTTGGAAGATTAACAAGTTTGAACACCAACATTTTATAGAAATAAACTTCTTGGTTTTCGTCTGCTTTAAAAAGCCCCATACCAAAAATTTTATCACCGAGTTCTATATAGTCAATTGTTACAGGAACATCTTCGTTACCCATATTAACAGACGCTTTTACTGAGGCGTTAGATTTTACCGCAGTCATTTTATTATTTGTATATTGATAATATTGAAGTTGATAATCCGACTCTGAAAATCCAAAGAAAATGTCAGGAATATCTGACTGCACTATATTTTGACCAACTGTACCACTTGAAATCTGAACATCACTTAATTTTTCGCCTGCTTTATCGGTGGTGATTTCAGGCGAATCAATCTGCAAATCTTCATTTGTGAAGAAATTAAAACCAATTACAAGAGCAATCATCAAAACTGCAAAAACAGCAACACCAATTGTAATAAAATCTTTTTTGTTGAGTGGTTCACGCTCTTTTTTCTCTTTTGGAACCTTTGGTGCTTTTTCCTTTTTAGGTTTAGGTTGTTTTGGTTCTTTGATTTTCTTTTCTTTTGGTGGTTTAGGCTCTTTAACTTTCTTTTCTTTTGGAGCCTCAACCTTTTCTTCTTTTGGTTCTTTAATCTTTTTTACCTTTTCCTTTTTAGGTTTTTCTTCAGAAACCTTTTTAACGCTTTTTATTGTTGGAAGAACAACTTCTTCTGTTCTGCGTTTTTCTGCAGGTACTTCTTCAACAATAATTTCTTGTTTTGTGATTTCTGGTTTTTCTTCCTTTACAAAAAGAGGTTTTTTAGGCTCTTTCACCTTTTTTTCTTTAGGTGGTTTAGGTTCTTTAGCCTTTTTCTCTTTCTTTTCTTTTTTCTCTTTTGGTGGCTTCGGCTCTTTTTCTTTCTTTTCTTTGGGAGCTTTAACCTTTTTTTCTTTTGGCTCTTTAACCTTTTTTGTTTTTTCCTTTTTAGGTTCTTCTTCCTTTATTGGTTCTTCTAAAACAAGGTCTTCTTCGCCAATTGTCTGATATTTATTATTGAGAGATTTGTTTTCTTCCAAAATATTACCTCCCTAAACTCGCATATTTATTCTATTATACAATTTTTAATTTGTTTATGCAATATGAAATTTGTAACTGTCTTGTAATAGAGTGCTTGTTGATTTTTAAGTGTTTATATGGTATTATAGAATTTAATAAAATTCTAAACACTACACATTGGAGCGAACAAAATGAGTCTTGTTAAAGATATTTCACTTTTCCCTTCGGGACAACAAAAAATAGATTGGGTTAAAGCACACATGCCTGTGCTTCGTAGCATTGAAAAGGACTTTATCGAAACTAAGCCCTTCAAAGATTTAAAGGTTGCACTTTCAATTCACCTTGAAGCAAAAACAGCATATCTTTGTACCGTGCTCGCAGCTGGTGGCGCGGAAATGTATGTTACAGGCTCAAACCCACTTTCAACTCAGGATGATGTTGCGGCAGCATTGGCTCATAACGGGCTCAATGTTTTCGCATGGTACAACGCAACAAGTGAAGAATATATGGCTCATCTTCGTGAGGTTATCAAAATTTCCCCTGATGTAATTATTGACGACGGTGGCGACCTTGTTAACCTTATTCACAACGAATATCCTGAACTTTTACCTAAAGTTATGGGTGGTTGTGAAGAAACAACAACAGGTATCATTCGTCTTGTTTCAATGCATAAAGATGGCGAGCTTAAATTCCCTATGATTGCAGTTAACAATGCAAAATGTAAATATCTTTTTGATAACCGTTATGGTACAGGTCAATCTGTTTGGGATGGTATTAACCGTACAACAAACCTTATCGTTGCAGGCAAAACTGTTGTCGTTGCAGGTTACGGCTGGTGTGGTAAAGGTGTTGCAATGCGTGCAAAGGGACTTAACGCACAAGTTGTTATCACAGAAATCGACCCAATCAAAGCTATGGAAGCTCGAATGGATGGCTTTGATGTTATGGAAATGACCGAGGCCGCAAAAATTGGCGATTTCTTTGTTACTGTTACAGGTTGCAAAGATGTTATCACTAAAAAGGCATTTGAGAATATGAAAGACGGTGCAATTTGTTGCAACGCAGGTCACTTTAATGTTGAAATCAATATTCCTGACCTTGAAGAATTAGCAGTTGAAATCAAGCCACAGAGAAATAATATTATGGGTTATACTCTCGCAAATGGTAATACTATCAGTATTATTGCAGAGGGACGCCTTGTTAACCTTGCTGCGGGTGACGGACACCCTGCTGAAATTATGGATATGAGTTTCTCTATTCAGGCTCTCTGTGCAGAATACATTGTAGGAAATCACGATAAACTCGAAGCGGGTGTTATTGATGTTCCTGAAGAAATCGACAGAAAGGTAGCGTTGAGAAAACTTAACAGTTGGGGAACACAGATTGATGTTCTTTCACCTGAACAAGAAAAATATATCAACAGCTGGAATGTATAAAAATGAGCAATTATTTCAGATATGAAAATCAACCTTGTCCCGTTTGTGAACAGAATTTCCAAATAAACGACGACATTGTTGTTTGCCCAGTTTGTGGCACACCCCACCACCGTGATTGCTACAAGAAAAACGGTGAATGTGGCAATTTTGAAAAGCATAACGACGGCTTCCGTTGGGCTCCTGAAAAAACAGAAGAACCTGTTAATGAGCCTGTGAACAATAATGTTCCACCATTTATGGGTGGGCAACCCTTTAATTCACAAGACGCTTCTTCAACTGTATTCTTCGGTAACGGAACAAATCCGTTATCTCTCTTTCCAAAAGAGATGGAAGACGGAGTTTCAACAGACGAAGTTGCAGAATTTGTAGGGCTTAATGCACCAAAATATGTGCAGAACTTTTTCTATACAAAATCTCATAAAAGAACTTTCAACTGGGGCGCATTTTTCTTTACACCATATTGGTTCTTTTATCGCAAAATGTATAAACTTGGTGCAATATTCTTAGCAATCACACTTTTGTTGTCAGTTGGATTCAGCTTTATGCCCCCTGTTCAAAAACTCTATACTGATATGACAGAATGGACAGAAAAATATGACCTTGCAGATTTAGAAAATATGACTGATGAAGAAATCGCAAGTGCAAATGACGAGAGAACTGCATTTATTCTTGAAAACCCAACAGGCTCAATACTTGTCATGGTTCAAGCTGCGATTTCAATTGCACTTCAAGCCTTCATAGGTCTTAAAGCAAATAAATGGTATTATAACCATAGCATTGAGAATATAAGAAAAATCAAAGCAGAAGAACCTGATGTGCAAAAGCAAAGACTTCTTCTCTTTAAATCAGGCGGCGCATCAATGGGTGCGGCATTCCTTGCAGTTCTTGCAAATAATATTGTTGTTATGGCAGCAGAAATGCTGATGACATTTATAAAATAATTATTCTTTCGGGAGATTGGTATTATGAAAATTACAAAGGCGATTATCCCTGCGGCAGGTCTCGGCACAAGAGTGCTTCCTGCATCAAAAGCTGTTCCAAAAGAAATGCTTAACATTGTTGATAAACCTGCAATTCAGTATCTTGTTGAAGAAGCTGCAAAGTCAGGCATCACAGATGTGCTTATCATCACAAATCGTGGCAAGGGCGTTATTGAAGACCACTTTGACCATGCTTATGAGCTTGAAGACAAATTGAGCAAAAATCCTGACAAAAAAGAACTTTATGAGGCAGTTCTTGAGCCAGCAAAGCTTTGCAATACATATTTTCTTCGTCAAAAGGAAACCGGTGGTCTTGGTCACGCTGTTCTTTGTGCAAAGAATTTTGTTGGCAACGAGCCATTTGCAATTCTCTATGGTGACGATGTTTTCATTTCTGATAAAGAGCCTGTTACAAAACAGCTTATTGATGCTTATGAGAAATACGGCAAGGGCGTTGTTGGTGTTAAAGAAGTTCCAACAAAGGATGTTTCAAAATATTGCTCACTTAAAGTCCATGAAATTGAAGACAAGGTTTTCAACTGTACAGATATGATTGAAAAACCAAAGCCAGAAGAAATTTTCTCAAACTATTCAATTCTTGGCCGTGTTGTAATGCCACCTGAAATTTTCGATATTCTCGAAAACACACCAAAGGGTGCTGGCAACGAGCTTCAATTAACTGACGCTATGAAAACTCTTGCACAGACAAAAGGTGTTATTGCTCTTGATTACTACGGCACACGCTATGATATGGGCAACAAAATGGGCATTATGAAAGCAAACTGCGAGGTTGCTCTCAACCACCCAGAAATCGCAGACGATTTCAAATCATATATCAAAGAATTGGCAAAGAATTTATAATTGGATAAAAAATTAAGGACGGTCAAATGACCGTCCTTTTGTTATTTTTCGTTTTTAAGATTCTGTTCCAAACACATGTGGAGAGCTGATTTCATTATTTATCTCTTTGAAAGGAAATGTATAAATCAATTCTGGATGTTCTTTAAGTCTCAACCTTATAATTGGGAATTTTCCTTCTGAAGCAACAGCATTTATGTCGTTTTCGTTATCTAAATGTGACTGCCAAATTTCTTCAACTTCTACATTTGTTATTAAATCATAATCACTTTCATACCATTCAATAACAAAGTCTTCTGTATTATAATTAAAAGGGTCTAAAACATCTCCATGTACTAACATAAAAAGTGCATTGCTATATTCAACTAATAAAACATTGTTATCGCTTTTGCCATCATTTGAATAAATAACAAAGTCGTCATTTTTACAACAAGGAATCATTTTTGAAAAATCCATTTTCCATCTTGCAGAATTCTTTATATCCGTTTCCACTGTATGATAAGATATATATTTTTTTCCATTTATTTTCCATATATCTTTTTCAATAGAAACATCTATTTTTTCAATTTTACAATCTTTTGCACCATTTAATTCACCTTCAAAAACACTTATTTGATTGAAAGATGTAGAAATGATTTTTTCAGACTCTAATGTGTTGTTATTAGGTTGTTTTGTTGTTTCATCAACCTTTGGCGTGCAAGCACTAAGAGACAACAAGAGAAGTACTGCAAATAAAATTCTAATCTTTTTCATACTCAACAACCCTTTCAATTTATTCAAATTTTATTGTTTTTACAATTCAAATATATCACTCTCAATAAAAAATGTCAACAAAAAACGGTGGAAGAAGCCCTCCACCGTTCATTTATATTCTTTCAATGCATTGTATTCAATGTAGTTCCAAACATATTGAAAATGTTTTTCATTGCGAATTATTTCATCATAATATGACCTTTGCCATATTGAAAAACCAATTTCTTTTGTAACCATTGTTTTGAACGACCTAACTACCGAACCCAGTTTTGTAGGGGACGATGCCCACATCGTCCCGTTTTTATATTCATCAATAAAAATTAAAAGATGAATATGATTGGGCATTATTATATAATTCTCAACCGAAATATTATCATAGACTGTGTTGATACGGTCAATATGTTTTTCAACTATTTTGCCATAGTTCTTCAAAACAATCTTTTTCGGGACGATGTGGGCATCGTCCCCTACTATTGTGGATAATATCGGCTTTTTATCTTCTGTGCATATTGTTACAAAATATAATCCATTACTACTATAATCATAATTTTGTAATCTTATATTTTTTCTTTTTGGTAAATCGTTACTCATTTACAAAAGTAATTCTTTATGCGTTCTACTGCTTTGATTGTGTTTTCTGTTGAGCCGAATGCTGTGAGTCTGAAATAACCCTCACCACTTGGACCAAAGCCCTCGCCTGGAGTACCAACAACCTGAATGTTTTCAAGAAGTGTGTCGAAGAATTCCCAGCTGCTCATTCCATCAGGAGTTTTAAGCCATACATAAGGTGAGTTTACTGCACCATAAACTGTAAATCCGCAATCTTTGAGTCCGTTATAAATAATCTTTGCGTTGTTTTGATAATATGCAATGATTTCACGGATTTGCTTTTTGCCTTCTTCGCTATAACAAGCTTCTGCTGCTCTTTGAGTGATATAAGAAACACCGTTGAACTTTGTTGCCTGACGACGAGCCCAGAGCGCATTTAATTCAACACCATCAACCTTAATATCATGTGGTACTACTGTATAACCACAACGAACGCCTGTAAAACCTGCTGTCTTTGAGAAGCTTCTGAACTCGATTGCGCAACTCTTTGCACCCTCGATTTCATAGATTGAATGTGGAACATCATCTTCTGTGATAAATGCTTCATAAGCAGAGTCAAAAAGGATTACTGCACCGTTTTCGTTTGCATAGTCAACCCATTTTTTAAGCTCATCTCTTGTTGCTGCCATACCTGTTGGGTTATTAGGGAAGCAAAGATAAATAATATCAACTTTTTCTTTTGGAAGTTCAGGTAAGAAATTATTTTCTGCAAGACAAGGCATATAATAAATATTTGTCCAACCGTTTTCTGTCTTGTCACCTGAGCGTCCGCTCATAACATTTGTGTCAACATAAACAGGATAAACAGGGTCACAAACTGCAACTTTATTATCAGTTGAGAAGATGTCACCAATATTACCACAGTCACTCTTTGCACCGTCTGATACAAAAATTTCACTGTTATCAAGTTCTACACCATATTTTTTATAATCGTTATCGTTGATTGCATTGAGAAGCCAATCGTGACCATATTCTGGTGGATAACCCATAAATGTTTTTTCGTTTGACATTTCGTCAACTGCTTTGTGCATTGCATCAATACAAGCACCTGCAAGTGGACGAGTAACATCACCGATGCCAAGACGGATAATCTGTTTATCAGGATTAGCCGCAGTATAAGCTTTTACCTTTTTTGCAATGTTTGAGAAAAGGTATGAACTCTGAATTTTCAAAAAGTTTTCATTTATTTTCATAATTGTCCCTCCGACAACATTTTTTATACTTCCATTTCACCCGTGAACACTTTAACCGCATTGCCACTTAAATAAACATTATCATTTTTGTGCCATTTAACTGTTAATGTGCCACCTTTAGTGTGAATTTTAATATCTTCGTTTTTTGAGCATATTCCGTTTATGACTGATGCCACCGCAACCGCACAAGCGCCTGTGCCACAAGCCAAGGTTTCACCACTTCCCCTTTCCCAAACTCGCATTTTAAGATTATTTTCATCAATAATCTCTACAAATTCAGTGTTAATTCTTTCGGGGAACATTTCGTGGTTTTCAAAAAACGGACCGATTTTTTCTAAATCTATTTTATATATATCATCATGAAAAACTATGCAATGTGGGTTGCCCATACTGACACAAGTTATTTCATAATCCTTATTTTCAATGTTAAGAATTTCGTTTTTTACAATATTATCGCCATATCGTGTAGGAATACTGTGACCGTTTAATATGGGTTTGCCCATATTAACTCTGCCACCCGTTGCAAATCCATGTTTATCAAGAATTTCAACAAGTTTTATTCCGCTGAGTGTGTCAATTTTAATAATTGGTTTCTTTTTTCTGTTATCATATATGTATTTTGCAACACAACGGATTGCGTTGCCACACATCTGTGCACGGGAGCCGTCTGCATTATAAATATCCATAAAGCAATCAGCAATATATGATGGTTTTATGAGCACAATTCCGTCTGCACCAATAGAAAAATGTCTATCGCTTAATTTTTTCGACAACTCTGCTGGGTTTTGAACTTTTTCTGTAAAGCAGTCAATATAAATATAGTCATTGCCTGCACCGTGCATTTTTGTAAAAATCATAAGTAATCCCCCACTGCATTTTTATAAATACTATGCAGTGGGGTTAGTTTTATGAATTATTCATATAAAGGGTATTTCTTGCAAAGTTCTGCAACACCGTTTTTAATATAATTTTTCTGATTTTCAAAATCAGTTGCTGCAAGATAGATAAACTCTGCAATTTTATCCATATCTTCAACGCCCAAGCCTCTTGTTGTAACTGCAGGTGTGCCAAGTCTTACACCGCTTGTTACGAATGGCTTTTCAGGGTCGTTTGGAATTGCGTTTTTATTTGCAGTAATATGAACTTCGTCAAGTCTGTGTTCAAGTTCTTTACCTGTGATACCAACTGAGCGAAGGTCAACAAGCATAAGGTGGTTGTCTGTTCCACCTGATACCAAGTTAATACCACGCTTTGTGAGTCCTTCTGCCAATGCTTTTGCATTGTCAACAACTCTTTGCTGATAAGCCTTGAAGTCGTCACTTAAAGCTTCGCCAAAGCAAACTGCTTTACCGGCGATAATGTGCATCAAAGGACCACCCTGTGTGCCTGGGAAAATAGCCTTATTAAACTGCATACCAAATTCTTCGTCTTTGCAAAGAATGATACCGCCACGAGGGCCACGAAGTGTTTTATGAGTTGTTGATGTAACTACATCTGCATAAGGCACAGGAGATGGATGAATACCTGCTGCAACAAGACCTGCAATGTGAGCCATATCAACCATGAAATAAGCACCAACGCCGTGAGCGATATTTGCAATTCTTTCAAAGTCAATTGTTCTTGGATATGCAGATGCACCAGCAACAATCAATTTTGGCTGACATTCTTTTGCTTTCTTTTCAAAAGCATCATAGTCAAGAAAACCGTTTTCGTCAACACCATAAGGCACGAAGTTGTAATATTTACCTGACATATTTACAGGCGAGCCATGAGTTAAGTGGCCACCTTCAGCAAGGTTCATACCCATAACTGTGTCGCCCGGATTAATAAGAGCAAAATAAACTGCCATATTTGCCTGAGCGCCAGAGTGTGGCTGAACATTTGCATAAGCTGCACCAAAGAGTTTTTTAAGTCTGTCACGAGCAATATCTTCAACGATATCAACATGTTGACATCCACCATAATATCTCTTGCCTGGATATCCTTCAGCATATTTATTTGTGAGAACACTACCCATTGCCGCCATTACTGCAGGTGAAACAATGTTTTCACTTGCAATGAGTTCGAGATTTTCTCTTTGGCGAGTAAGTTCCAAGTTCATTGCACTTGCAACTTCAGGGTCTGTGTTGTTAATAAATCCGATTGAGTCGATTAAATTAGCAAACATATTTTCAAATCCTTAATTACATATTTCCTGAATAGTTAGGAGCTTCTTTAGTGATATAAACGTCATGTGGATGGCTTTCTTTAAGACCTGCATTTGTGATTCTGATAAACTGAGTCTTTGTTTTGAGTTCTTCGATTGTTGCACAACCGCAGTAACCCATACCAGCTTTAAGACCACCCATAAGCTGATAAATTGTATCTGAAAGAAGTCCCTTGTAAGGAACACGACCTTCAACGCCTTCTGGAACAAGCTTCTTGTTATTAGCTTGGAAATATCTGTCTTTTGAACCATTGTTCATAGCAGCAATACTACCCATACCACGATAAACCTTGAACTGACGGCCTTGATAGATTTCGCTTTCACCTGGTGACTCTTCACAACCTGCAACAAGTGAACCAACCATGATAGCAGAAGCACCTGCAGCGATAGCTTTAACGATTTCACCTGAATATTTAATACCACCGTCAGCGATTACTGTGATACCATGTTTTGCAGCTTCATTTGCTGAATCATAAACTGCTGTAATCTGTGGAACACCGATACCAGCAACAACACGAGTTGTACAAATTGAACCAGGGCCGATACCAACCTTAACGCAGTCTGCACCTGCATCAATAAGAGCTTTTGTTGCTTCTGCAGTTGCAATGTTACCACCGATAAGTGAAAGGTCTGGATATGCTGCCTTAACTTTCGCAACAGCATTGATGATGCCTTGGCTGTGACCATGAGCAGAGTCAAGTGTGATAAGGTCAACACCTGCTTCAACAAGAGCAGCAACACGGTCAAGAACATCTGCAGTAGCACCAACAGCAGCACCGCAAAGAAGACGGCCCATTGAGTCACGAGCAGAGTTTGGATATTTAACTGCTTTTTCAATATCTTTAATTGTAATAAGACCTTTAAGGAAACCTGCTTCGTCAACTAATGGAAGTTTTTCGATTTTGTGCTTCATGAGGATTTTCTTTGCTTCGTCGTGGCTTGTGCCAACAGGAGCAGTAACAAGGCCTTCACTTGTCATAAAGTCTTTGATTTTACCGCTGTAATCAGCAATAAATCTCATATCACGGTTTGTGAGAATACCAACGAGTTTGCCGTTTTCGTCACAAACAGGAACGCCAGAAATCTTATAACGATGCATAAGATTATCTGCTTCTTGAACTGTATTTTCAGGAGATAAGAAGAATGGGTTGTTGATAACGCCGTTTTCACTTCTCTTAACCTTGTCAACCTGTGCTTTCTGTGCTTCGATTGACATATTCTTGTGAATGATACCGATACCACCCTCACGAGCAATAGCAATAGCCATATTACTTTCAGTAACTGTATCCATCGCTGCTGTGAGCACAGGAGTATTTAACTTAATATTTTTTGTGAGCTGTGTTGAAATGTCAACATCACTTGGAAGAACATTACTTTCTGCTGGGATTAAGAGCACATCGTCAAAAGTAAGTCCTTCTTTTGCAAACTTGTTATCTGTTATCATTTTTATATCTCCTTTTTTATAATCTCTTTACTTTTCTACAACTGTATTGACGAGAGAAAATATCCGTCAAGATATTATTCAGCTGGGAAGAATGCTTTGTGTATTGCGCTAACTGCACGGTCTGCATCTTCAATATTGATAAGAACTGAAATCTTGATTTCGCTTGTAGCAATCATATCGATGTTGATGTCTCTTTCATAAAGAGCTTCAAACATTTTTGAAGCTGTGCCAGGATGTGATTCCATACCAGCACCAACGATTGAGATTTTTGCAACTGATGTATCGCAGATAATATCTTTATCTTCAATATCAAAAACTTTCTTTACACATTCAAGAGTTTCTTCTGCATTTCCCTTTGCAACTGTGAAAGTGATGTCTTTTGTGCTGTCACGACCAACTGACTGTAAAATAATATCAACATTGATTTTGTGTTTTGCAAGAACATCGAAAAGTTTAAAAGCAACACCTGGTGTGTTTGGGATTTTTGTAACTGAAATTCGTGCTACATCTGTATCTTTTGTAACACCTCTAATGAGCATTTTTTCCATTTTGGTAACCTCCTTAACAATTGTACCTGGAACTCTTTTAAGACTTGAGAGAACCTCTAACTCAACATTATATTTCTTTGCCATTTCAACTGAACGGTTATTAAGAACCTGAGCACCCAAAGTTGCAAGTTCAAGCATTTCATCATAAGTGATTTCTTGAAGTTTCTTTGCATTTTCTACTTTTCTTGGGTCTGCTGTATAAACGCCTTCAACGTCTGTGAAAATCTGGCGACGGTCTGCACGAAGAGCTGCTGCAATTGCAACTGCGCTTGTGTCGCTACCACCACGGCCAAGAGTTGTCAAGTCATCATATTTGTTAATTCCCTGGAAACCTGCAACAATAACAATGTTATGACGGTCGATTTCTGAACGAAGTCTGTCTGTCTTAACATTCTTGATTCTAGCTACACCATAAGCAGAGCTTGTGTTGAAGCCTGCCTGCCAACCAAGAAGAGAAACTGCAGGACATCCTAATTTTTCGCAAGCCATAGCAAGAAGTGAAATTGAAATTTGTTCACCCGATGCCATAAGCATATCCATTTCTCTCTTTGATGGCTTAGAGTTGATTTCATAAGCCTTTTCAATCAATTCATCTGTTGTGTCGCCCTGTGCTGATACTACAACAACTACATCATTACCTGCGCGGTAAGTATCAGTAACAATCTGGGCAACATTCATTACTCTTTCGGCGTCACGAACACTTGAACCACCGAATTTTTGAACTATAAGTCCCATATGTGCCTCCTATAAAGGTTATTTATTAATAATCAGTAACTCTGATAAGAGATTTGATATCAATTGAAGAGATAGCATTAAGCTTTTCTGTCAATTCTTTTTCTTCCATAGCGCCTGTTACAAATGCTAATTCGTTTGATTTGCAGCCTGCAAATTCAAGCACCTGGACTTTACCGATTGTTGCAACAACATCTTGTAAAGCGTTTGCTTTATCTGTAACCTCTGCTCTGATATAAAGTGGATTCTTTGCAGATTTATAATCAACAACATAGTTGTCTTCTGCTTCGCCCCAACCGAGTGGCTTCTTTCTGCCCATATTTCTCGCGCAGTCGATAACGTCTGCT
>JAZQWV010000070.1:0-7224 GCA_045632525.1 Candidatus Fimenecus sp. | reverse complement strand
GGTAAAGTTGCTTCAAGGTCTTTAATGTCGTTCATTTTCTGCATAGCCTCAAAAACATTATCAGCTAACTTCCAAGGAGCAGCCTCTAAAGGTTTTTCCCAATACATTTCTTTTGGAATTGACTCGTATTCAAGGTGATTACAAGAAACAGGCATATATTTGCGAAGTCGTTGAAGTCTTGCTTTTGCTACGAATGGATTTTCAACTGTAAGTGGTCCGCCAACACAACCACCTGAGCAAGCATTAAGCTCAATAAATTCAAGGTCGTTGAGTTTTTCGTCTTCTAACTCTTCAAGCACTTTAATAACATTCTCAATACCATCGGCTGCCAAATATCTGTCTTTTAAGAGTGCTGCGGATTCACCACCAGATGATGCCCAACTCACACCAATAATACCTGAATCCTTTAAATCTTCAAGCTCGATAATTTTATCCATCTGGCTAACCAAAACGGGATAAATATCTTTAATTGCTAAAACGCCATTAATATTTGATTTGCCGTTACAGATTGGTTGCTTGATTGATGTGATTTTTGCAGTACAAGGTGTAATAAAGAAAACACCGATATCTTCGTCAGGAAGTCCTGTTTCTTCTTTTGCCTTGATTCTTGCAAGTCTTGCCGCTTCTTCCATTGGCGCGTTAAGGTCAACAACATTTTCAATAAGGTTTGGAAAACGCACTCTAATAAGTCTAACAACAGCAGGACACGCCGAAGAAATCATTGGTTTATTTGATTTGTTCATTGAAAGCAGAATTCTTGTTGCTTCGCTGACTAACTCCGCACCCTTTGAAACTTCAAAAACATCGTCAAAGCCCATTCTTTTGAGCCCTGTCAAAACATAGTCAGTATCTTCAAGATTATTGAACTGACCATAAAGTGATGGTGCAGGCACAGCAATTCGATATTTATATTCGAGAATTTCATTCAATGAATATTTCTCGGCATATTTTGCGTGATGTGGACAAATTCTTATACATTCGCCACAGTCAACACAACGCTCTGAAATTATGTAAGCCTTTCCGTTTCTAACTCTGATGGCTTTTGTTGGGCAACGCTTAAGACAACTTACGCAACCCTTACATTTTTCTTCATCAAGTCTAACAGAATGGAAATAAGTTTCGTTCATTCTTATCACTCTTATCAATTATTATATACTTTAAGGTACATTGTTGTACCCACTCCAACTGTTGAATCAATCTTCATTTCGTCGGTATATTTTTTAATGTTAGGGAGTCCCATACCTGCGCCAAAGCCCAATGAGCGCACATTGTCAGGTGCTGTTGAATAGCCTTCTTTCATTGCCAATTCAACATCGGGGATTCCGGGACCTTTATCAGTGAGTATCATATCCACGCCTTCAGGTGAAATTTCAATATCAATTTCGCCACCACCAGCATGAATAACAAGGTTGATTTCTGCCTCATAAAGAGCAATTACAACCTTTCTCACCATTTCAGGACTAAACCCTAAATCTTTAAGGGTTCTTTTAACTGAGCCAGATGCTTCACCCGCACGAGTAAAATCATCACCGGGAACATTGTAATGTAATTTGAGATTGCTCATTTCAACGCTCCTCCCCTGAGACCCTTTTCATAGAGCATTCCGCAAGACGCAAACATTGTCTGTTTTGTTGACAAAAGAACAATGTCGCGGTCACGGGCAAGGTCGATAATTCCCTCGTCAGGTTGTTTTCCACGAACAAAGACAATACAGTGCATATCCATCATTTCAGCAGTTCTCACTACCTGTGGATTAACAAGACCTGATAAAAGCACGGCTTGTTCTTTTACATAAGCCAATACATCACTCATCATATCACTACCACAAGCCGCGAAAACATCTCGGTCTAAAAATTCTTCACCACAAATTATTTCTGCATCAAGAATTTCTTTAATTTCATAAACTTTCATATTTTTGACCCCCTGCCAAAAGCATATATAAAGATATTATACACCCATGACAAAACTTTGACAATGCAACAGTTTACCGAATTATGTTCGTTCAATTTGTGAAAAAGGACAGAAAATAATGCCTATCAACATTTTTAAATAAATATAAATGAGAATTATACCCAACTTTGTTATTTTTGCATATTGCATATTTTAACAATTGTGATAAAATAATCTTGTTTGAAGAGGGAGTAGCGAACGACACTTCGTGACAACGGCGTCAATACGGTTTTTTGCCCGCTGTTGTATTAAATTGCGAGACTCTTACTGCAAAAATATGCGGTAAGGGCTTTTTATTGCCCTTTACCGAAAAAAAGGAGAAATAAAAATGGAATTTCTTAAGAATTTCGAAATCCTTTACGAGAACTTCTTCGCTCTTGACTGGAGAATGCTCGTAATGTGGGCTATCGGCGGATTGCTTATTTATCTTGCAATCAAAAAAGAAATGGAGCCTACACTTTTATTACCAATGGGCTTTGGTGCAATTCTTGTTAACTTGCCATTTTCAGGCGCTATCACTCAGATGGCTGAAAACGGCGAACTTGAAGTTGGTGCACTCGACGTACTTTTCGGCGCAGGTATTGCAAACGAATTGTTCCCACTCATTCTTTTCATCGGTATCGGTGCAATGATTGACTTCGGTCCGCTTCTTTCAAACCCTAAACTTATGATTTTTGGTGCTGCTGCACAGTTCGGTATTTTCTTCACTCTCTGTCTTGCATCAATTTTCTTCCCAATCAACGACGCAGCTTCAATCGCTATTATCGGTGCTGCTGACGGTCCAACATCAATCGTTGTTGCTAACAAGCTTAACTCTGAATATCTTGGTGCTATCATGGTTGCTGCATATTCATATATGGCTCTTGTGCCAATCATTCAGCCACCATTCATCAAGCTTTGCACAACTAAAAAAGAACGTCTTATCCGTATGCCTTATTCACAGACAGAGGTTACAAAGCTTACAAGAATTCTTTTCCCAATTATCATCACAGTTGTTGCAGGTCTTGTTGCTCCTGCATCAGTTTCACTTGTTGGTTTCCTTATGTTCGGTAACCTTATCCGTGAATGCGGTGTGCTTAATTCTCTTTCAGAAACTGCACAGAAGGTTCTCGCAAACCTTATTACAATTTTCCTTGGTATCACAATTGCAACAAAGATGCACTATGAATCATTCCTTGACACAGACACACTTCTCATTCTCGTTCTTGGTCTTGTTGCTTTCATCTTCGACACAGTTGGCGGTGTTATGTTCGCAAAACTTCTTAACCTTTTCTTACCAAAAGGCAAAAAAATCAACCCTATGATTGGTGCTGCTGGTATTTCAGCTTTCCCAATGTCAGGTCGTATCGTTCACAAAATGGGACTCCAAGAAGACCCACAGAACTTCCTTCTTATGCATTCAATCGGCGTAAACGTTTCAGGTCAGATTGCATCTGTTATCGCAGGTGGTCTTATCCTTAGTTTCTTTATGTAAGGAGTGTGCAACATGTTAGAAAATTTGTTTGTTACTTTAATGGCTTTTATGTTTGAGCCAATGAACTTTGTTTATAATATCAAGTATATGCTTATTGGTATGGTTTGCATTATCATTGTTATGGGTGTGCTTATTCTTATTACAACTGCTCTTAACAAACTTGTTCCAAAGTTCACAAATAAAGACAAGAAAGATAAATAAATGACAAAAATAAAAATCCTCTGCGATGCAGAGGATTTTCTTTTTTAGAATAACATATCAATTACATTTATAAATGTTGGTAAAAGCATTGCTATAAGTGGTAATATCATAAACCACAATTTATGAAGTTTTGGAAATCTCTTTTCACCAATTATAATACCAAACGCAACAAAAATCAAAAGAACAAGTTCAAGACAAAGTGTTGCAAGTTTCAATGGAGCAATTGCTCCACTTGAAACCATTGAAGCCGAAATAACGAACAATGTATAAACTGCTGTGGATAAAATTGCTAACACAGATAGTTTTTTGACTGTTTTCGTTCTCTTTTTCTCGTCCTCTTCAACTCGTGATTTAAGCAACACTGCCGTAAATATGCCTTGAATAATAAGAGCTATAAATCCATACACAGCACCGACTACAATAGGAAGTATTAAGCTATCCGTTTTCTGTGAAAAAATAACAGGAACTAATTGCACAACAATTTCTAAACAAAGAACAATTTGTGCAGGTAAATAAGGATATATATAATCATATTG
Source organism: Candidatus Fimenecus sp. (assembly GCA_045632525.1). Classification (GTDB taxonomy): domain Bacteria; phylum Bacillota; class Clostridia; order Oscillospirales; family Acutalibacteraceae; genus Fimenecus. The sequence continues at coordinate 3,063 of JAZQWV010000070.1, read as the reverse complement.
TGTAATCTGCTTGCCATATACTGTTTTCTTCACAATATATGATGTGAGATAAACACCAGAAAAAGCAATAACTAACGCTTTGCACACGGTTTCAAGCAAATCGTATAACGGGTTATCGCCAGCACCAAAAACGCCCGCCATTGTTGTTGGAAGCATTACAACTGCAAAAATTATTGCAATCAAAAATTCCCAAGCAAGTGCAACTTTCAAAAAGTATTTGAAAGGATTTTTTGGTTTGTATCTCTTATCTTTTGCATTAGGGTCAAGTGTAAAGTAGTCTTTTGGCAAGTTATAAGCCGAAACCACTTTTTCTGCTATTTCTTGTGGTACTTCTGGTTCATCTTCAATTTGTTTAAGAGTTGCTTCGTCAATTCCAATCTTATCACTTAATTCATTTCGCCAGATTCCATTTTCTGCACGAAAAACATATAAGGTTTTTTTAGCCATTGGTCGTTACCTCCCTTTTCTTTATAATATATTAGCATTTTTTTATAAATAAGTAAAGAAAATATGCTTTGTAAACCAAAGTTTACATCCGTGTAAACCAGAATATGTAGAAAAATTTACAATTTCGCAATAAAATTTATGCTGTTAGCAAAAGTTTTTTGTTGCGAGAAAAAAACTTTTCTGCTATACTAAAACCATAATTAATATGATTACATTGGAGGCGAGTTTATGAAAAATTTTATCGAATATATCGAAACCTCCTGTGCTGGGTTAAAAGATAATCACATAGCTTATCTCTATAAGAAAAAAATTCTTGATGAGATGACAGACAGAGCCAATGAGATTACTCACGCAGGTTTAAAAGATGAAAAAGTTCTTGCAGATTTAATTGCAGATGAATACCCTGACCTTAAGGGCAACTTTGCAAAATTTGAGAAAGAAGAAAGAAAAAGACGATTATCAAAACTTCTTAAAGTTGTTTTACCAATCGGTGGACTCATATTCTTTATCTCAATGTTTGTTGCATATTTCTCAATAAGCAATGCAACAAAGGCTTGGGATAAAACTTGGCTTATTATCGTTGGTGGAATTTTCGCAATGATAATTTTCTACACAAGTTTTGGTATCAACAAGCTCTGCCACATGAGAAGAATTTTTCACCCAATAGCACGAGTACTTATCGCAGGCTGTGTTATGATTTTTACGGTATTTGTGTTCCTTTTCTGGCTTGTAATGATTCCTGAATTAGTGTTCTGGCCAATTCTTCCGGGTGGTATCATTTTAGCTCTTGTTTGTGACCTTATTTTCGCATTCACAACAAGACAGAAATTCAGAACAATTTCACTTTTTGTTTATATGCCAGTTATGGCAACAATGCTTTATATCATTCTCGCAGCATATAATATTGTTGGCTGGCTTACAGGTTGGCCAATCATCCTTTTAGGCCTTGTTGCTGATTTGATTTTCATTTTGTCAATTGTTGTTGGCAATGTGAAATACTTTATGTATAAACAGGAGGTTGAGGACTAATGGAACGCAGATTAAACGCTGAACTTTGGGACAAAATGCATTATTTGTTCCGTGATTTCAACGACCGAATGGTCCATGTTGAACTCAACTATGATTTTATTCCTGATATTGAAGCGCTCAAAACAGTTATTATCTGTGCTTTTGAAAAAGTGCCCGTGCTTCACTCAAAATTTGTTGATACCAAGCTTTCAACTCATTGGCAAGTTAAGTCTTATGACATTGATGATGTTTTCTCTGTGTCATATCCTGAAAATGTGCAAGAAGCAGTTGATGAATTCTTGACTCAATATATCGCACCAGATGCAGATATTCAGATGAAAATTGCACTTTTCATCAAAGATGGCAAAAGCACTCTTTGTATGGTTGAAAACCACATGTGCATGGACGGTGGCGACCTTAAATATTTCTTACAGGCATTCTGCGAAAATTACAGCAAATATGTAACAGATGGAATAAGCCCTGTTGAATTCAGAACAGGCTCTCGTTCTTATGACGATGTTTATTCAGGTTTCTCAAAGACAGAAGCAGGTGTTGCTCAGCGTCTTTTCAAAAACATCAACGCAAAAGATAATCACAAATTCCCACTTACACCAAATAATATCCGCGACAAGAGCTTCATTGCAAGAAAGAAATTCAGCGAAGAAACACTTGCAAAGCTCAAAGTCAAAGGTAAAGAATTGGGCGCAACAATCAACGAATTGCTTCTTGCAAGCTATTTTTATAGTGTATATGAACTTGCAGGATATCCAAAAACCGATAAGGTTATGATTTCAAATGCAATCGACCTTCGTCGCCACATGGATAATGTTGAAGATAAAGGTTTCACTAACCACACATCTTGGATGCAATGTGCTATCCCTGAGCGTGGCAGAGATATTTTTGAAACAATTCAATATGTAATCCGCAGTTCAAATAAATTCAAGAAAGACAAGTTTATGGGTCTTTATGGATTACCACTTCTCAACTTCGGCTACAACATTCTTCCACATGCAGCATCAGAAGAAATTATTAAAATCGGTTATTCAAACCCACTTATGGCAATGAGTAATATCGGCGTGCTTAAAGGCGAGCATTTTGCACTTGCTGGTCACGAGCCAACAGATGCATTTATGTCAGGAGCTGTTAAATATAAACCATTTGTGCTTCTCACCGCAACAACATATAGAAACGTGATTACACTTTCAATGTGTGTTCGTGGTAATGATGAAGACAAGAAAATCGTTAATGATTTCTTCTCACTTATGGAAAAGAATATTAATACAATTATTGGTTAAGTTATAAAAAACGAGATAGGTTTAAGCCTATCTCGTTTTTTTTACGCTCGAACCCTCTCGGGTTCAAGTCCCTTATTTTCAGACAATAAAAAATGAGTTCACGCAAATGCGTAAACTCATTTTTTGGTGCGAGAGACGGGACTTGAACCCGTACGGGATTACCACACGCCCCTCAAACGTGCGCGTCTGCCGATTCCGCCACTCTCGCATATCGGTCGTTCTCTCGAACGCAAGAGACATTATATCAAAGGAAATCGACACTGTCAAGCACTTTTTGAAAAAATTTTTAATATTTTTAAATTGAATCTTTTTT
>JAZQWV010000069.1:0-27018 GCA_045632525.1 Candidatus Fimenecus sp. | reverse complement strand
GGTGTAACAGGTGAACTATGCATTGCTGGTGTTAATGTTGGTCAAGGATACTTGAACAACGAACAATTAACAAATGAGAAGTTCATAGACAATCCATTCGGTTCTGGTAAACTCTACAAAACCGGTGACCTTGCTTACTGGAGAAACGATGGTCAGATTATCTATGTGGGTAGAATGGACGGACAAATCAAGCTCAATGGTCAGCGTGTGGAACTTGGCGAAATTGAGAAGGTAATTAGTGAAATTTCTGATATTGAGTCGGTTGCTGTAATTATTAAAGAGAACAACGGACAAGATGTGCTTGTTGCTTTCTGCTGTGGCAACCCAAATGCAATTCTTCAAATTATCTCACATTGCGAGAGCAAATTGCCACAGTATATGGTTCCTGCTAAATTCCAATTTATCCCCAAAATGCCACTCAATCAAAGTGGTAAACTTGACCGAAAGGCACTTAAAAATATTGATGTTGTTTTTGATAACACAGCAATAAAAGAAGAACCTGTTACAGACACAGAAAAAATTGTTTGCGGATTATTCCAAGATACTTTGGGAATTAATTTCGTGGGAAAAAATGAAAGTTTCTTCACTCTTGGTGGTACTAGCCTTGATATGATTGCAATTCTTTCTGAAAATGGAATGCAAAATGTTTCTGCTGCCGATTTCATTGCAAATCCAACACCTGAAAAGTTAGCAAAATTCATAGAAAGTGATACAATCGTTGATAGTGATGGCTTCTACACTTTAAGAAATGTATTTGGTTCAACTCAAGCTTTGATTTTGATTCCTTATGCTGGTGGCGATGCTTCTGCTTTTGCTGCACTCACAAGAGATTTAGCGACACTTGCACCAGAATTGTCTGTATATTACGTTGATTATCTTCGTTCTTATGAACAATGCGAAATTGTTGCTAATAAAATTTTAGAGTTATCAAAGACAAAAGAAATCAATATTTATTCTCATTGTGCTGGTACCGCAGTTGCTTTGCAACTTATAAATATTCTAGAAGCGCAAAATATAAATGTTTCTAACTATATTACAGGCGGCTATATTCCACCTGCAAAACCACCAAAGCACAATGGTTGGAACTATAAATTCAAGCGTTCCATTCAGCGCAAGCTTATTAAAGCTGGTGCGCCAATTGAGAAATTCTCTGCTGAAAGCAACTATAATATGGTTGAAAATTTCCGCAAAGATACAGACTTTATGACAGAGTATTTCTACAAACGAGCAACACCAATTAATGCAAAGACATCTGTAATCATTAGTAAAACTGATATTTTCACACAAAATTACGCAGTTGCTGAAAAGTTATGGAAAACTCTTGCAAATAATTTTGATAAGTTGCATTATATCGATACTGAGTCTCACTATTTCCAGACAGAAAGAAGTGAGAAAGTGGCGCAAATCATTATCGATTTAATGACAAAGTAAAAAATACCGAAGAACTTAAAATTTCTTCGGTATTTTACTTTTATATATTATTTTTTTCTAGCCTTTGCTTTTGCTCTATTTTGTTTTGCTTTTTCTAACCTAGCAAGGCGTTCTGCTTCTTCTTTTTCTTTTTCTTCTGCAATTCTTGCTATTTTGGCAGTTTCATAACCTGCAATTTTGGCATCTAATTTACCATGAATATTATCAAAGACCTCATTAATTGTATCTCTGTAAAAATGCAAGAAAGACAAATGGAAAAAACCATAAGCTATGCCAATTAAGCATAAAATATGATACATTTTTAAAGGCCCTAAAACATTTTCTTCATGTCTGAAAAATTCACTTAAAAATCTTGTTGCTGAATATAAAATCATATATATTGGAAATAATGAGCCGGTTTTTGCTTTTTTTCTATACCATAGTAAAAACAAGAAAATCAGCAAAGCCCAAATCGCCTCTATAAGTTGAACAGGTACTTGGTTTCCCGGATGGTTAGGATGATAATTATAAGGACCATGTTCCCACGAAATTCCCCAACAGCAACCAGTACAATAACAGGAAAGTTTTACAAAAAACAAATGTACCGGTAAATACATTGTTGAAATATCCAATATTTTTAATGGATTAGCCATAAGAAGTAACGACAAAATAATCCAGAAAAACAAAATCGTTAACAACATTCCAAAATAGTTTGCACCCGTACCTATAAACTCACCAAAAGAGCGATTAAAACTTCCGACTGCAAAACTTATAAGATAAGCTGCTAGCAAAGACTCTATCGCAAACAACAAGAGTTCTGTTATTATCCCTAAATTTTTATTTATTTTAGTTGCAGCGAATATGATATTTCTTGAATACAAGCCCATTGCATTCCTTTTAGACTTATAATAAAACAAAGTCAAAAACAACATTAGATAAAAGCCTATACCACTAACAAAATAATACTCAGTTATTCCATTGATAGTAAATCTATGCAAAATATCACCTCACATTGTTTTTCAAAATTATATCACATATTTTTCGCCTTTTCAAGCGTCGCAATTGTCAGTTTATGGGTATGTTATTGCTTATTTTTATCCAATATTGGTGTGTCAACAAATTCTACAACGGGTTCACCCTTTATTCCGTCACTTTCAAATACAACGATTTCGTTTTCACCAACATTTAAAAGTGATGCAGGGAGATAAAGTGTCACTTGTGGACCAATTTCCCAATATCTGCCAAGGTTAAATCCATTAATTGTCACAAAGCCCTTTGTAAAGTTATCAAGCTTTACAAAAGTATCTTTTGCATCGTTAATGGTGAATGTGCCTTTATAAAATGCAGATTTTTCAACAGGTGCTTTATTAGAATAAATAACCTTATGAAGATTATCCATTTCAAGGCAATAAACATCCCAGTTGAAATGGATTGTTTTATTGAGTAGACAGCGACCTGCAATACCCTTTTTGCGCATCATCTTCGCACCAAAGTTAGCACGACCCATATTTTCGCAAAGAATTGTAAGTCTGTCCCCTGCTTTTGCGTTTATATTAATTTCCAGTTTTTCATCATTGATATAAACAATGCCAGCAAGTTCACGATTTATGTAAATCTGTGCACGGTCACCAAGGCTTTCAAAAGAAAGTGTTGTGTCAATATAATCACGGTTAAGAATTGTTGTATATGCAATATAGCCATAGCCCTGACCGTTCTTTTCCATACAGAGTGGCACATCATTATGTTTTTTCTCTGCAAGGGTTTCTAGGTTATCAAAAAGACTTGCGACCTCTGTAAGTTTTACTTTGCCATAAGCTTTTTTCTCACGATTTGCAGGGATTTCGGGCAAATCACCATCAACATATTTCTTTATTACTTCTCTTACTGCGTGATATTTTGGAGTAACATCGCCACATTCTGTGAGCATTGCGTCATAGTCATAGCTTGTAACATCGGGAGCAAAAACTTCATAATGATTAGCACCACTTGTGAAACCGAAGTTTGTGCCACCAATGAACATATACATATTAAGACTGCCACGAGCTAACATATCGTCAACAACTTTAGCATAATCTTCTGCTGATGTTGTATGGTGATATTCTTCGCCCCAAGCATCAAACCAGCCATTCCACATTTCCATGCACATTTTTGGTGCATCGGGGAACAATTCGTCGTGCGCTTTAAAGTTTTCTTCAACACGGCTACCAAAATTGAGAGTTGAGAAACAACCGTCAATGCTACCGTCTAAAAGATTTTCTTTTGATGTTCCGTCGGATGTGAAAAGTGGCACATCAATACCACGCTTTATGTATCCGTCACGAAGATATGCAAGATATTCTTTATCGTCACCATAATATCCATATTCGTTCTCGCATTGCATCATGATAACATTGCCACCATTGGTGCAAAGCAAAGGTCCTACCTGTTCAAAGAGTTTATCCAAATATTTATCAAAACGCTCGATATATGCCTTATTTGAGCAACGGATTTCCATATTCTCGTCTGCTTGAATCCACCAAGGAAGTCCACCAAATTCCCATTCAGAGCAAATGTATGGTCCCGGTCTTACAATAGCCATAAGACCTTCTTCCTGTGCGATTTTTAAGAATTTGGCAATATCAAGATTATTCTCAAAGTCATAAACATCGGGCTTTTTTTCGTGCATATTCCAAGCACAATAAGTTTCAACACAGTTGCAACCGATTGCGCGAAGTTTTTTGAAAATATCTCGCCATGTGTCAGGCATGTTTCTGAAATAATGCACCGCACCTGAAATTAGTTTTATTTCTTTGCCGTCTTTTATAAATTGATTACCTTTAACTTCAAATGTCATTTTTGTTCCCCTTATTTATCCTTTATTAATGGATAAATATAGAATACCACTTATGCATTATAAACTCAACCACATTTATTAATTTTTTTGATTTTGCTTCACTTGTCCCGTCTTGCTTTATTTGTCGAATTAAGTTATAATTTAGCGAAAGGGAGTGGATAATAATGCTAACCATATTTTTTGCAGCGCTTCAAAACGCTGAAGACGAGTCACAATTTGAAGTCTTTTATTACAAATATCGTGGTTTGGTATATCGCATTGCTTATGACCATGTTAAGCACAAGCAAATTGCTGAAGACTGCACACAAGAAATATTTTTGCAGTTGGCAAAGAATTTTCATAACATCAGCAAAAATTTCGACGATAAAAGTGTATTGAACTATGTTAGAATAGTTTCAAGAAATATATCAATTGATATGTATCGAAAGGAAAAGAAACATTCTGACCGCGTAGTCGAGGCCGATGTTACAGATTTTATCGGTCTTAAAGAAAAAGATTTTGATATTTTCGATGAAATGCAGTTAAAAGACGCAATAAACAGCTTGCCACCTGAATATCAAAATGTTTTCTACTTAAAATATGTATGTAATTATAGTGGTGAAGAAATCAGCAAAGCATTAAATATTTCAAAACCACTTGTTAGAAAAAGATGCATGATTGGTATGCAACGCGTGAAAGAATATCTTGAGGGTGAAGAAAATGAGTAAATTTGCAAAAGCGTGTGTTCTTTCTTTTGAAGAATGGGCTGCAACTATCCCCGAAGACTTGCCCGAGCCTGAATTCAGCAAAAGACATATAAAGCGAATGAATATTCTTTTGAACAAAATGCGTGGTGATGTTTATCATCATTTCACAACCAGAACAATCAAGATTATACTTGTGGCTGCGGTGCTTCTTGCATTGTTGCTGACAGCGTTTGTTTTTCCTTCTTCAAGAGATTCTTTTATTGATAATTTCAATATTGCAAGCAGATATCAAATGACAAAAAATAATAAAAATTCTGTTCCTGATGAAATAACAGTAGGTTACATACCAGAAGGATTTGAGTTGGAAGATACGCAACCTAGTTCCAAAGGTGTACTTTATGCATATTCATCTTCAAGCAATTCAAAATTCACTATTGTTAAATGTTCTTCATCAATAGAAATAGACTTTAATACTGAAGATATTGAAACAGAAATAATTGTAGTTGGTAATAAAGAATACACTTACGGTATCAGTTTGTCAAATGTTAGCAATCTTATTTGGGTTGAAAATGACTATATATATCAAATTAAAGGCGATATAACAAAAGAAGAAATGTTAAACATTGCTACAGCTATAAAATAATATATAACAACCCCCCCTTTTAAAACGATTTCAGTAGTTTAAGGGGGTGAATTTTTTATGACAAATATTATTAAGAAAAGTGTAAGTATTATTTTGATTCTTACAATGTTGCTTTCTGTTTTTGCATTGAATTCTTCTGCTGCTGTTATTGAAGATAATTATGAAATTATGCCTTGCTTCACAACAATTAATAGTGTTGCTACATCATTTACCATCAGTGGATTAAATTCTACTTCATACGTAGTTCTACAATCACAATATTCAACATCGCTTTATATTAAAATTGAATTCCAGAAAGAAGAATCAACTGGCTACAAAACACTTGAAACTTGGACAAAGTCAGGCACAGGTACCTATCTTGTACTTGAAGAAACAAGATTAATCAACATTTTTGCTGACTACAGAATTAAAGTTACTTGCACAGCAGGTAGCGAAACTTACACAAAATTTGATTACCCAGATTAATTAGTCAAAAGCCCCGCTCTGTACCCTTAAAGTGCAGAGTGGGGTTTTTCTTTTTTCTTTATATTTATGTTCAATTTTTCTCAAAATATCGGCTTTTGAATGACGCGTTTTGACACATAAATTTGCGTTTATTTTTTACAAAAACCACGCATTTGCTAGGGTTTTGGCATTTTTGAGCCTAAAAAATCGCAAAAATTGTGACGCGTTTTGACACATTTTTTTCATAGCACTTTGACGCGTTTTGACACATTTTTTTACAATAAATAAGCTGACAAAAAGCTTTTTGACAAAGTATAATTTCCCTTTAATCACAAATAATAGTATCAACATTGAAATTAAAAGGAGTTTTTATATATGAAAGCAACTGGGATTGTGAGAAGAATTGATAAATGAGGTATAATAACACCAAGAGCTATAAAGCCGCATAAATACGGGGTTTTTCGTTGGTTTGTCCTATTGAACACAAGGGTGTCAAAACAGGGTTTTGGGTCGGTTTTTCAAAATAAAACTACATATATCAATTTTTGTGAGCGTAATCTGAAAAAGATTGCGCTTTTCTCTTGCAATTTTTAATACTATATGATAAGATAGTAAAGTAGTTAGTTTACTCATTTACTTTTTGGAGGTGAGACGGTGGCTAAAACTAAATATCAGGTGGGTACGTTTGGTGCATATTTTGTTGCACTCTTAAAAGAGAAACATTATACGCAAGCTAAATTTGCCGAAGATTTAAAAGTGTCTAAAACCTATCTTTTTGACATTTTCCATAATCGAATAAATCCACCCACCCCAGATAAGCAAGAACAAATTATTGCTTTACTAAAACTAAACGAAAATGAAAAGTTGGAATTTTTAGACAAAGCCGCTGTTGGTAGAGGTGAACTGCCAAAAGACATTGTTGATTATCTTACCAAAAATCCAGAAGAGATTCAAAAACTTAGAGAAAGTATGAGGATATAATTATGGCAAACGAAGCAAAAACCTATGCAATTTTTAGAGATATGCTTAGAAGCAAAGGTTATTATGATGATAATGATATTGTTGTTGAAGAACAAAAGAGCGATAACGCTAAAATCGATAAATTATTAAAGAATGCATCTAAAAAGGGCAATAAAAATGGATACCCAGATTTTATCCTATATTCTAAGGCGTATCCTGAATTGATTATTGTTGTTGAGGCTAAAGCTGATATTAACAAACACGAAAGCGAAACAAAGGATAACTATGCAGACTATGCTGTTGACGGTGCTTTGTTGTATGCTTCTTTTTTGTCAAAAGAATTTGATGTTCTTGCTATAGGTATTAGTGGCGAAGAAGAACACCGTTTTAAGATATCTCACTATCTTCATCTTAAAGAAGATAAAAAAGCATATCCCCTTTTTGATGATGTGCTTTTGACTGTAAAAGAGTATTTTGATGGTATCAACCAGAGTAATTACAAATTCAATCAAGATTATGCGAAATTGATTGCCTATACAAAAACTTTGAACGAGACGCTTCACGCGAAGAAAATAAAAGAGTCTCAGCGAGCTCTGCTCATAAGTGGTATTTTGATTGCATTAAAAGATCGCGCTTTTAAAGACGGATATAAAAAGTACGAAAAAGTAGCACAGTTGGTAAAATCTCTTTATACCGCTATAGAGGGGCAGTTATCAAGTGGAGATATACCACAGAAAAAAATAGATGTTTTGACACAGGCATTTGGTTTTGTTAAGACGAATCCCGCACTGACTGATGCGAAAACTGGCAAGAAGTTTCTTGAAGATCTTATTGATGAGATCGACCGAGAGATAAACGGTTTTATGGTCACACATCAGTATGTAGATACTGTGAGCCAATTCTATATAGAATTTTTGCGATACGCTAACAATGACAAGGGTCTTGGTATTGTATTAACTCCGCCACATATTACAGATTTGTTTGCTGAATTGGCTGGCGTTGATAAGAACAGTGTTGTTTTGGATAATTGCTGTGGCACGGGTGGCTTTTTGATTAGCGCTATGAAACGTATGCTTATTGATGCCAAGGGAGACCAGGCCAAAGAAAAGGACATAAAAGGAAAACAATTAGTCGGCATTGAATTTCAAGATGATATTTATACGCTTCTTATTTCAAATATGATTATTCACCGTGATGGTAGAACAAATATTTATTGGGGAGACTGCTTTAAAGAAACAGAAGATGTAAAAAAGAATTTCAAACCGACAGTCGGTCTTTTAAATCCACCGTACAAGAGTAAAGCATCTGATATTGAAGAGTTTGAGTTTATCTTAAACAACCTTGATGCATTAGAGCCAGGTGGCACCTGTATAGCTATCATTCCTATTAGTTGTGTTATTGAAAAATCAACCATTGCAGAAAACCTCAGAAAGAGAGTTTTGGAAAAGCATACCCTTGAAGCGGTGCTTTCTATGCCGGAAGAATTGTTCCATAATTCTAAAGTAAATACTGTTACTTGTGCCGTAATTATAACTGCTCATAAGCCGCATCCAAAGGGAAAGAAAACATGGTTTGCATATTGTCGTGATGATGGTTTTGTGAAAATGAAAAACAAGGGACGTATTGACGCAAATCACACTTGGGATGACATTCGGGAAAAATGGGTTTCTGCATTTAGAAATCGTGAGGTAATAGACAAGTTTAGTCTTATGCGTGAGGTAAGTGAAAAAGACGAATGGTGTGTTGAAGCCTATCTAGAAACCAATTATGATGAATTTGGCTTTGAAGATTATGAAACAACAATTAAAAAATACCTTATGTTTAACTTTATGGATATGACTGGTGTAGTAGGGGGTGACGAGGAGAATGAAGACCTGTAAAATTAGCGATTTATTCGATGTTAGATATGGAAATTCGTTAGAACTTATATATTTAGAAAAGGATCCCAATGGTATAAATTTCGTATCAAGAACAGCTAAGCGAAACGGAGTTTCTGACAAGGTGAAAATTATTCCAACAGAAAAACCTTTTCCCGCAGGATTACTTACAGTAGCTGTTGGCGGTAGCGTGTTAGAGACGTTTTTACAACAATCTCCTTTTTATACTGGTTTTCATGTAATGGTTTTGACTCCAAAAATAAAAATGAGTACATCTGTAAAGTTATATTATTGTCACTGTATACGTGCTAACCAATATAAATATAGTTATGGGCGACAAGCAAATGCTACATTGCCGGATTTACCAATCCCCACATTAGATAGCATTCCACAATATGTTCACTCAATGTCTATAGCAAAATATGGAGAAAATCTAATTAAACAGACTGAATTTCCAAAAGATAACTCCATATACCCGTTAAACACAAAGTCTGTTCGATTGGATGATATCTTTACTGTTGAAAATGGGATAGCATCGTCACAGGTAATAAGAAGTAAAACAAAGGATAGCGAAAATTGGATACCTTACATTAGACCGTCATACAGACAAGAGACTAGTATCGATGCATTTGTTAATAAGAATCTCGTTCCCGAAGAAAAAATTTTTCCGTCTGGAACGCTCTATGTTTCTACTGATGGTCAAGGAAGTCATACTTTTTCCTATGTTTCTACTTTTGAATTTGTTCCTAATAGCAATGTTTCGGTTTTAATTCCAAAACGAAATATGAGTTTACAAGAAAAAATATATTATGCTCACTGTATAACAAACAATAGGTATAAATTTTCATATGGAAGAAAGCCAAAAGGCGAAAGGTTAAAGGCTGTGCTTGTTCCTGAATATCCGCCTAAATATGTGACAGATTATACTATAGATAAAGTTGTAAATGGTTTTTCCGGTATACTTAATACAATTTGAATTTAAAAACAAGGTCAGTATTTTTGTGCTGACTTTGTTTTGCTTTTATAGTATATTTTTTCCCTTTTAACAGATAATAACAACACAATTTGTAATTTAAGGAGAAATGTATATATGAAAGCGACAGGAATAGTTCGTAGAATTGACGATTTGGGAAGGGTTGTTATTCCGAAAGAGATTCGTAGGACTATGCGAATCCGCGAGGGAGACCCTTTGGAAATTTACACGGCATCTGACGGGGAAGTTATTTTTAAAAAGTATTCCCCCATTGGTGAATTGTCAGAATTTGCCAGTCAATATACCGATGTGTTGAACAGGGCTACAAACTTGCCCGTTATTATCACAGACCGTGACCATGTTATTGCGGTTTCGGGTATGCCTAAAAAGGACGCACTTGACAAAAGAATTTCAACTGCGTTGGAAGATATGATTGAAGACAGAGAATTTTATGTTGCGTCCCCCGACATTAAGGCTTTATATCCGCTTGCAGACAGCGAAAAAGAAGCGGGAATTGCCTACCCCATCATTGGTGGTGGAGATGTTGCAGGTGCAGTTGTGCTTATGCTCAACTCTGATGGTAGTATGCCCACACAGACCGAAATCAAACTAATCTCTGTTGCCGCATCTTTCTTGGGCAAACAGACTGAAGAGTAAAAAGTTGACAAATTGGGGTTTGTAAACAGAACGCAGAGTGCAAAGTGCAGAGTGCAGAACATTAGAACTGCGTTGCAATTATAATTGCCTCCCTCTGACGAGGGAGGTGTCACCTCAGGTGACGGAGGGAGAGAGATACAATAAGTAATCCAACTACCCCTCAGTCGCTACGCGACAGCTCTCCTGACAAGGGAAGCCGAGAAATCACATATTAAGCAGTTCGACAAATTCAAATTTGTTAAATAAAACAAAAAGGACCTAACTCAATGAGTTAAGTCCTTTATTTTTAAAGTTTTAATTAATAAGAAATCTTGTATTCTGTGATAACTTCAATACCAACCTTTGCATCGTTAACTTCACCAAGAAGCGGAACTTTTGCATATCCAACATTAAGGAAGCAAGGAGCATCAAGGTCAAGAGCGATACAGTTACCTGTTGCCTTATCAATTGTTGCAACTGCTGTTACATTTTCATAATCAATGCTGATACCTTCCAAAGTAAGACCTGGAACTGAACCAATAGCACCTGTAATCTGGCTTTCTTCGATAACGCCTGCAACTGAACCAACACCGTCAGCACCTGCTTTAGGGTTCTTTGCATCTTTAGCAACAACTGTAATCACATAAGTATTGCCTTTGTCTTCTCTTCTAATATCTTTAATACCATTGAGTGTAAGAGCGCTTGGGTCAGGAAGCTTTGTTTTATCCCATTCTTCATTCTTAGCTTCCATTGAAGCCTTATCCTTAACCATAAACATATCCATAAGTGTTGATAAAACACTTGAAAGTTTGCCTGCTTCAGCAACGCCTTTATAGTTAATAGCACCGTCTTTTACACGGATAACTGACTTTGAGTTTGTTCTAGCAGCAGTAACGCCTTTTTTATACATGTCAAGAACTTCTTGGTCAGCAGCAGATGTGCCTGCATTTGTTGTGCCTGTGTTGCCTGTATTACCTGTATTACCTGTATTGCCTGAATCAGTTGTGCCTGTGTTACCTGTATTGCCTGAATCAGTTGTGCCTGTGCTACCTGTTGAACCTGAATTGCCTGAATCAACATCTTCAAATCCATCTTTCAAGCCGCCATCAGCATCAACCACTTCATCAGGAGTGAGCATTTCAATTCTTGTGTAAGCAATTGTTGTTGCACTGTAAACCAATGCCATTGCAAGACACAAAGCAAGAGTCTTTAAGAATAACTCAAAAAACTTCTTTCTTTTAGCAGCTTTTTTAGCCTGTTTTGCTTTATATTCTTCTGGTGTAATAACTTTTTTAGCCATGTTAGGGTACCCCTTTCCGATATTAAACCTTTACCCTATAAATTTACAATAAAATTGCAAAAAAGTCAAGATAAATATCGAATTATTCCCCTAAAAATACCGTCGAAATGTCTTTTTGTTAAATATTTGTTAATATTTTTATCATTCTTATAACAAGTGTTGAAAATTGTCAATTATTTCTGTATAATATAATATTATATGGAGTGTGATATCATGGATATTAAATTTAAATTTTCCCAAATTATATTTATTGCTGTAATTTGTATTGTACTTATTGTAATTTGTGTTAGTCAGTTGACAAATAGAGTTGACGAAAAAGAAGCTTCTACCACAACTACAACTACAACGACAACAACTACAACGACAACAACTACAAGTCCAAGCTCAACAACAACCACTAAAACAAGTACTACAAGCACAACAAAGCCTGTTACAAATTCATTTTATCAATATGCAAAATATCGCGCACCAAAAGCTGTCCCAACAGACATTAATAAGCACGGAAAACTCTTGATGTTATTGAATAACTATAATGAGTTGCCTGAAAATTATGTTTGGGATTTGGTTTATTGGTCAAATGGACAAGCAGTTGATAATGCAATTTTGAACAAGTCAGACTTTAGCATTCAAGCTATTGACAGAAGTGCTTATGAGCCACTCAAAGCAATGTTCAAGGCAGCAGAAGAAGCTGGCGTACCATTGAACTTTTATTCAGGTTATCGCAGCATTGTAAGACAAAACAGAAACTTCAATAACTATGTAAACAGTTTCATTGATGTTGGTTTTTCTCGTGAAGAAGCAATATCAAGAACAAATACAGAAATAGCATATCCCGGAACAAGTGAACATAATGTAGGTTTAGCAATAGATATTCTTGCAAAGGGAAGCACAGACCTTACAGAAAACTTTGCAAAAACACCACATTTCAAGTGGTTGGTAGAGAATGCAGAAAATTATGGGTTTATTCTTCGTTATCCAAAAGACAAAACAAAGATAACAGAAATCATTTATGAGCCTTGGCATTATAGATATGTTGGCGTTGAACACGCAAAGAAAATGAATCAACTTGGGCTTTGTCTTGAAGAATATATTGAATATTTAGAATCTTAATTTTTAGAAAACGAGTGAAATTATGACAGAAACTACAAAATTTTGGATTAAAGTAATTTTCTACGGCTTAACAAAGGTACACCCTGCTATTAAACAAATGGAAGCTTATGAAAAAAGCGGCGAAAATCAAAAAGAATTTTCATTGGCTACTAAAACTGTTCAAGGGTGGTCAGAATATTGCATTAAAGTTGCAGAATGCAATTTAAAAGTAAATGGACTTGAAAAAATCCCAACTGACAGACCTGTGCTTTTTGTTCCAAATCATCAGAGTTATGCTGATATTCCCGTGCTTTTATACGCATTAAGAGATTACCCTTTTGGATTTGTTGTGAGAAAAACAATGGCTAATATGCCGTTTATCAAACAACTTTTCAGGCATTTCAAATGCGTATCACTTGATGCTACTGATATGAGACGATCTGTTGAAGCAATCAATAAGACCGCTGAAAATATTAATAACGGATTTTCAATGGCAATTTTTCCTGAAGGAAGAAGGACTTTTTCTAATACACCTGAGCCATTCAAAAACGGTGCTTTTAAAATCGCAAAAAAAACTGGTGTTACGATTGTACCTGTTTATCTTCATAATGTTCACCGTTTGTTTGAAGGAAATGGTCACCAACTTGGCAAAGGTGCAAATATTTCAGTAAATATTCTTGACCCTATAAACACTGAGGGCATGACAAGAAGTGATGTTAATGTGCTCAATGAAAAGGTTTATGAAATGATTTTAAACTTCGCTAAAAATTATACTGAGTAAAAAATTAGGCAGTCTGTAAAAAAAGACTGCCTTTTTTTATTGAATTGTTATATTGAAGATTTCAAAAAATTACTATATAATATATGTATTATGTTTCTAAAAGGAGGAAGCAAAATGAAAAAGGGAATTGTCTTTGACAAATCAAAAAAAGTTTTCCCTATAATTGTTATGGCAATTGGCATTGTTTTAGCACTTGCGTTGCTTATTTTGCGACTTAACATTGTTGCAGTTGTCAATGTTGCATTTATGTGCATTGTCGTAGCACTTATGATGTTGGGAATTTTCATTTTCAAAAAGCTTTATATCTGGAATTTTATTACATATGCAATCAATGGTCTTGCAATTGTTCTCTATTTCTCAATATGGGGTGCCGATGCAGGTTTCGGTGCTTTTATGTCAGGTAAAGCCGGTTGGAGCACACTTGAAAACACATTAACAGCAGGTAATGATAATTTTGATTTCTTTGTAAGATTAGGTGGAAATATCTTAATTATTCTTCCTTGCGTTCTTGCACTTCTTGCTCTTTATTTTGTTGGTAAAAAGCAATTCGATAAAAAAGGTGCTCATGTTGTAATAACAAGCATTATCAGCTTGATTCTTGCTGCAACTTCATCTTTCTATGTTATCACAATGAACCTTCGTGCAACTCCAAATGTAGACAGACTTTGGGAAGGTCATGACGACTATCTTAACAATCTCGACAAGAACACAGAAAACAAGCCTAATGTTCTTTTTATTCTTATGGACGACTTAGGTTGGGCTGATGTTTCAATCAACGGTGGCGACTTTGCAACACCAAACATTGACAGCATTGGTGAAGATGGCGTTAACTTTGATAATTTCTATTCAAGTTATTCTGTTTGCTCACCTGCTCGTTTCAGCCTTATGACAGGCCGCTATCCATTCCGTGGATACGCAGATAATGTTATTTATCCTACATTTGACACTCTTTCACCGTTTGCATCAACTCGTATTTTCAACTCTATCGAAATGGGTAACAACTGCGACGGTATGCTTGGTGATGAAATCACTATTGCCGAAGTATTCCAAAACGCAGGATACAACACAGGTGCATTTGGTAAATGGCACTTGGGTGACTATGGCGAATATCTTCCAACAAACCAGGGCTTTGACTATTTCTATGGTAGCCACCATGTTAATGACATGACACCATTCTACCATGTGCAAGAAGAAAACGGTGAATATGAAATCGTTCACGGCGTTGACGAAATGTTTGTTGAAGGCAAAAAAGACCAAAGCAAGCTCAGCGAATGGATTCACGAAGAAATCAACGATTGGATTACAGATAAAGTTACAAATTCTGACGAGCCATTCTTCGCATATTATGCAACACCTTGGCCACATGGTCCTGTTTTTGCGGGTGATGATTTCGATGGCACAACAGGTATGGGCACTTATGTTGACTGCGTTACCGAGTTTGACTATTATCTTGGCGAGCTCTTTAATACACTTGAAGAACTTGGCGTTATGGACGATACAATTATCGTATTCACAAGTGACAATGGTCCTGCACTTGAAGGTTCAACTGGTGAACTTCGTGGCGGTAAATACACAGCTTATGAAGCAGGTCAAAAAGTTCCATTCATGATTAAGTGGACCAATAATGGTGGACTTTGGGAAGCAGGTTCAACAAGAAAACAGAGTTCAGTTCTTGCCGATATGTTCCCAACTCTTATTGACCTTTGTGGAATTACAGGTAATAATGGTCAGAAAAATTATCTTCCAACAGACAGAACAATTGACGGTGTTTCAATGATGCCTGTTCTTACAAAAGATACTGCAATTCATAACGAAGACCATCCAATTCTTCACATGAAACGCGAAAAGCTTAAAGCAATTCAATACACAGTTTCTACAACTGATGTTCTCAATCGTGAAGAATATAAAGATTACAAATATCCTGTTCTTCTTGACAATGAATTTGTGACATTCAAGTATTTCCGTAAGATGCAGAACGATAACCCTGCGTTCTTCGATAAGACAAGAAAGAATTGGCTCTTCATTCTCAACGACGATATCAGCGAAAGCTATAACAGAACAAGCACATATCCTGAAATCGCAAAAGAAATGAACGAAAAAATGGACGAAGTTATGGATAACTTCAAAGCGAATCGTCGTGGTATCAACTACGATTATTACAATAATCTTTAATTAAACTTACCTAACAAGCCCGTTGAGTTATATTGATTTTCAACGGGCGTTGAGTTATATTGATTTTCAACGGGCTTTGTTATATAATTTAGATATATTGTTTTGCGATATGCAAGCTTACACTTGCTCGATATTTTTGCTTCGCAAAATCGATATGCCTAACGGCTCGATATGATACAAATTCTCGTTCACAAAGTGAACATATCGAGTGCATTAGCACATATCGAGTGACTTGTCACATATCGAAAATTCTGCAAAGAATTTATATCGACATTTTTCACAGGGAGTGAAAAATAATTATGCCACCACTTTCAATAATGATTAAACCCGCATCAAGTCTTTGCAATATGCGTTGCGAATACTGTTTCTATCACAATGTCACCGAACTTCGTGAAGTTTCTTCTTTTGGTATTATGACAAGTGAAACCGCTGACAATTTAATAGAAAAAGCCTTACATTTTGCCAACGGTGAAAGTGTTGCTTTTGCTTTTCAAGGTGGTGAGCCTTTAATTGCAGGACTCCCCTATTTCAAACATTTTGTCCAAAAGGTTAAGTCTGCTAATAAGTTAGGCAGTCAAATTTATCTCAGCATACAGACAAATGGTACTTTGGTAACTGATGAGTGGTGCGAATTTTTCCGTGACAATAAATTTTTAGTTGGATTAAGCCTTGATGGTAGTTTTGAGCATAATAAATTCCGTGTTGACGAAAAAAGAGAAAATACTTTTTATCGAATCTTAAACACTGCTGAAAAACTGAAAAAGTATAATGTTGATTTCAATATTCTCACAGTTTTAACAGGACATTGTGCCGATAATATTAAAGAAATTTATAAATTTTTCCGTAGTAAAGGATTCAGATATTTACAGTTTATCCCCTGTCTTCGTCCCTTTGATGACAAAAGTGAAAGCGAACTTTATATGACTAACGAGCAATATGCAAATTATCTCATCAAAGGCTTTAATTATTATGTTAAAGACTATGTTCGTGGTCAATACACAAGCATTCGATATTTTGATAATCTTGTGCATCTTTTTCTTGGCAACAAGACCGAACAATGTGGAATGTGTGGGCATTGTATGCATCAATTCGTTGTAGAAGGCAATGGCAATGTTTATCCTTGTGACTTTTATTGCACAGACGAATGGTATCTGGGTAATGTAAATGATGAAAAAGAAAATTTTGATACTCTCGCTCATTGCGATAAAGCAACTGAATTCTTAAAAGAAAGCCTTTATGTGCCCGAGAAATGCAAGCAATGTAAATATTACCCTATTTGTCGTGGCGGTGGTTGCAAACGCACCAGAGCTGACCGTGATTACTGCGAAAGCTATAAAAAATTCTTCTCATCTTGTTTGCCCTTATTCAGAGCATTTATAAATGAGAAGAAATAGTTAAATATAAAAGCGTGATAGCCGATTAGGTTATCACGCTTTATTTTATCACTTTTGTTTGTGTTTTCCTTGTTCAAAGAATTCTTTTGTATCTTTAACAACGATTCCTGACAATGCGAACAATGCTATCATATTCGGCAAAGCCATAACACCGTTGAAAATATTTGCAATAGTCCATACATCTTTTACTGTCATAAATGCACCTACAAAAACTGCTACAATATAGATGTATTTTGAAATCTTTACAGCTTTCTGATTACCATTTGAAAGATATTCAACGCAAGATTCCGCATAGTAATCCCAACCAATAATAGTTGTGAATGCAAAGAACACCAAAGACATTGAAAGAACGAATGAAACAACATCAGCATTAAAGAATGGCATTCCTTTTGTAAATGCATAACGGGTAACTGAATATCCCTCTAATCCTGTCTGCCATGCGTCAGTTGTAACAAGCACAAGACCTGTCATAAGACAAATAATATTAGTAATAAATGCACCATTCATTGTTACAAGGCCTTGACGAACAGGTTCTTTTGCTCTTGCTGCAGCGGCTGCGATTGGTGCAGAGCCAAGACCTGCCTCATTTGAGAAAACACCCTTTGAAATACCGTGTTGCATTGCGATAAATATTGAACCAATTGCACCACCTGTCACTGATGCTGGGTCAAACGCACCTTTTAGAACAGTTGCAAGTGCCTGTGGCATTTCTCTGATATTTGCAAGCACAAGAATAAAAGAGAAAACTATATATGTAACTGCCATAAATGGAACAACAAAAGAAGCTACATTGGCAATTCGCTGAATTCCACCCAAAAGCACCATTGCAACACATGCTGTGAGAACAACCGCAATGATTACCGTTACAACGCTTGTCGCAGTAACATCACCCACAAATGGCAAAGACCACATTTTTGTTTTATCGGGACAACAAAAATCAAGAACGGCAGTTGAAATACTGTTAACCTGAGTAAATGTGCCAATACCTAAAATCGCAGCACAAGCACCACACACTGCAAAAGTTTTAGCAAGCCATTTCCATTTCTTGCCCATACCCTTTTCAATGTAGCAGAACGGACCACCATAGGTATGACCATCGGGTGCAGTTTCACGATATTTAATAGCCAACATGCCCTCGGCATATTTGGTTGCAAGACCTAAAAGACCTGCAATGAAAAGCCAAAACAATGCTCCCGGACCACCAAGGCAGATTGCAGTTGCAACACCAACGATATTACCCGTGCCGATTGTTGCAGATAAAGCTGTACACAACGCGCCAAATGATGATACATTACCCGTTGCGCCCTCTTCTTTAGTGAACATCCATTTAAGCGCTAGATTAAGTCGTCTAATTTGAATGCCACGAAGTCTAACAGTAAGCAACAAACCACCTGCGACAATTATCACAAGAAGCGGAATGCCCCAAACAAAATTTTCAATTGTTTTTAAAAATTCAGAAAACCCCATATCTTTTGCCACTCTTTTTAACAAAATATCAAGACCAATTATATATTATCCATATTAAATTATCAACCATTATTTTGCAAAAAAATAAAGGGATTTTTACCCCTTTATTAAGATAAAATATACATTAATGCCATTATCAACATTTCATCTGCTCCTTCACTTTTCAAAAGCATAATAAGCCCTAGGATTATGGCTTTGTCAGGTTCATCTAAAATATTAATTTTTGCTTTTTCAACAGGTATATTTATGCTTTTTGCTTGTTCTTTTTGCTCTTGCTCTTTGAAAAACTCTTTGAAATCAGGATAAGATGTGTTCTGAGGAAAATTGGGTGGCATATTTGTAATTTTAGGTTTTACCTGCTGACTGGACTCTTCAAAAAAATGTTTTGGTTTTATATATGGTGTCGAGTCCGTTTCTTCTAACAATTTTTCAGAATTTTTTCGCATTTCCCTGACTCTTTCAAGGGCTTTTTTTTGCATACTCTGTATTTCTGAATATGAATAATTACTCATTTCCAAACATCCCCTTTAATAATGGTAATGTATCCATCAATTGCAAAAATTTGATAGCGTCATCTGCTTTTTTACGCCTATCTTCGTTAAGCAACGGCTTCAAATCAAGAATTAGCCTTGTTCGACTGTCTTCTTTATTCATTTGTCCCATCACCGACATCAATTTACTTATCATATTTTCATCAAAAGGTAATGATGGCACTGTTTTTTTAGGTTGCTCTTTTGGTTTTGTGTTGCCCATCAACGATTCTGCCACATTTTTAAGTTTTGCCATATCTTCTTCGCTTATTGATGACAAAAGTTCTTGTAAATCAGCCATTCTTACCCTCCGTAAATTTCTTTAACAATTCTTGCGCCTGAGGTGTTTTTAACATTTGCTCCATAGCGTTTTTATCACTTAATAATTCCTGTAATCTCTTACTCTGGTCAGGTTTTAACTGTTTCATTAGATAATCTTGCGCATCTTGTCTGTTTTTTTGATTTTTCATATCGTCAACGATTTTGTTAAAATTTTCATTACTCATTGAAAACACCACCAAATTGATATATAATATTATTAGATAATATGCTTGTTCAAGGGGTGATATGCTTGCGAATACTTGTTTTTTCCGATTCTCACGGACAATATAAGCCCATGAAAAAAGCAATCGAATCTCAACCCGATGCTGAGGCAATTATATTTTTAGGTGACGGTCACCGTGATTTTGAATATTGCAAACAGTTCATTGGTGATAAACGGATTTATTCAGTAAAGGGTAACAATGATTTTCATTGCGAATATCCATTAAGGCAAATTATTACTGAAAACAACGAAAACATATACATCACTCATGGGCACTATGAATATGTTAAAAGCAGTTTGTCGGGGCTTCTTATTAAAGCCCGTGAAAACAACTGCAAAATCGCACTTTATGGACACACCCACCATCAGCAGACAGATTATTATGACGGGATATACGCTTTCTGTCCGGGTGCTTTATATGACGATGAATACGGTGTAATTGATATCACCGATAAAGGCATAATATGTATTGGAATGAAGGTGAAATGATGATACTTTTTAAAAACGCTAATGTAATTTTAGAAAATGAAGTAAAAAAACTTTCTGTTCTTGTTGACGGAAGCAAAATTGTAAAGATAGCAGAAACAATAGACACAGATGCAGAAATCATTGACTGCGATGGTCTTTATCTTTCAGCAGGGTTTATTGACTTACATGTGCACGGTGGTGGTGGAATTTCTGCTATGTGTTGTGATAGCGATAAGCTTTGTCAAATGGCAAAATCACACGCTTTACACGGCACAACAAGTATTTTACCTACTACTCTTGCAGCACCTGTTAAACAGTTATTAGAGGTCACAGAACACATAAAAAAAGCCAGTGAAACTTGCACTGACTCAAATATTTTAGGTGTTCATTTTGAAGGACCATACTTAAATCCTGAAAACAAGGGTGCACAAAGCGAAGAGAATATTCTTTCACCATTAAAGGACGACCCAACACCACTTATTGAATGTTGGGATAAAGTTCGTATTATGGGCGTTGCACCTGAAATCGACGGTGCATTCGAGTTAGGCGAAAAACTTAAAGAAAAAGGTATTGTTGTTTCAGTTGCTCACACTAAAGCAGACTATGACACAACTATTGATGCTCTCGACCACGGATTTTCAGATTTTACACATATTTATAACGCATCAACCAGTTGCTTTAAGCGTGGCATTTTCCGTGTAGCAGGTGCCGTTGAGGCAGGACTTGTTGACGACAGATATACCGTTCAGGTTATTGCAGATTTGCGCCATTTACCATTAGGTGTGCTTAAACTGATTTATAAGACCAAGGGTGCAGATGGAATGTATCTCATTACTGACGGACTTGAATTTGCAGCAAGCAACCTTAAAGACGGTGAAATCTGTATGCAAGAAAACGGTCTTGAAGTGGTATATGAAGACAATGTTATGAAGCTTGCTGACAGAAGTTGTCTTGCAGGTAGTGCTGCTACAACTGATATGCTTGTTAGAAATATGTACAAGGAAGTTGGTGCACCGATTTATGATGCAGTTAAAATGGCATCTTCTACACCTGCAAGGGTAATTGGCATTGACAATCAAAAAGGTTATATCAAAGAGGGCTATGACGCAGACATTCTTCTTTTTGACGACAACATCAATATTCAAAAAGTTATGGTTATGGGTAAATTTGTGGAGGAATAATTATGACAATCTACGATTTAAAGAACAAGGACCTTAAAAAATATTTCAGAGAATTTGCAAAGACCACTTATGGCAAAGTCGTTTTTTGCCTTGCATATTCAGTTTTTCTTATAATGTCAATTATAAGCGCAGAAACTGCCGTAATCTGTAAAATGTATTGTGGCTCATTCTTCGGTTGCAATAGTAACCTTGCACTTTATCTCATAATCACTTTGATTTCATTTGTAATTGGCTCAGCATATTTTTATCGTGAATTTGATAAGTTCTTACAAGTAAAATATAAAGATAAATAAAACTCAAGGGACGGTTTTCACCGTCCCTTTTTTTATCGTTCTCTTATAATTATTAATACATCCATAAGTGCCCAAAGTGCCAAAAAGAATATTGAAAATATCGGAAAAGCATAATATAAAAACGCAAACACTTTTGTACCTTGAATGAAAAACAATAATAATTGTGCAATCAAAGATAGACATGGTAATATTATAAAAATTTTTCCATTTCTTTCTCTAAATATCCAACCAGTAATGCCAATTATCACAGCAACAATCGGAGACCAAGCTATTATAATGGAATGTGCTTCACCTATAAATATACCACCTAATGTTGCAACGAGCATTAAAGAAGTTGTAACGTTTTCTCCTAACAAGGTTACCAACTTAATATTTGCATAATATTCTAATATATAAATACTGGATGTAAAGATATACCATATAACAAAAAATATAGCTAAAAATGAGAAAATATCAAATTTTCTTGTCATTTTAGTTCTTCCTCCTAACTATATCATAAAACAAAAAGGATATCTACATTTGCATTATATCACATCCAGAAAAAATGTCAAATTGGTAACATAACTATCACATTAATATTTGCATAAAACACTCATTGCATAATTAAGCATTCAAAAAATAATTTATATATTAATGCTTCTGAAAAATAAACAGATTCATTAATACATGCCTGACCTACAGTATTAAAATTATACCCGTTTTTAATGTAGTTGTACTGTGGTTTTGCTGTTTGTGCTGCTAAGTGAGCTATTTCAAATGCTGTTTTCTCTAATGCAAGTACTTCATACATATAATCTACCTCGGGAACATTGTCTATAAAAGCCACTATATTCCCTTCTACATAATCTTCAAAACTTTTGTGATTAGTAAGACCCGCCGGTTTATTACTAGCATGATGTGGTTCACATAGGTCTTGAAGATAATGCAATGCTCTTCCTAAACATTCTATTACCGTTGTAAACTCTTCACTTGTTGCATTCATATTAACATTTTCGCGCCAATAGCCCCAAGCGTTATAATAATGCATTCCCGTTTGAGTCCTAGCAGTAGGCTCATTCTGCAGTAGTATATTCAAGCCTGTATCCGGGTCGTAAAAATGCGCTTTAAATAATCCATCAGTTTCGTCTATATCTGGCAAACCTGAGGCTGCACCTAAATACAAGGCAATTACAAGTATTTCTGTGGCGGTTACCTCCTGATGAAAACCATACTTCTCAATAAATCTAGCAAATGCTTCTATTGTGACTAATTGATGTGTCGCTAGGGTCTGCTCCGTTCCTGTAAGGTTTCTTCCTGATGACCACTGTGGTTCTGCATCTGAAGTCATCTCTTCCATATTTATACTTTCCATTATATCCTTTATTCCATATGGATTATAGGTTTCTATAAAGTTGTCTAACAAATTTTTTCTTTCTTCCGTACTCATATCAATTAAATCGTAAATGGTATATTGGTTAATATCAAAATCCATAAAAGCATCTTCAGGTGGAACTATTGCTGCTACTGTAATTGTTCCAATACATCCAACCAACAATGATACAGTAATGATTATAGCAATTCCTTTATTAATCTTTTTCATAACATCATCTCCATTTTTCTAACTTCTGTTTAATAGTTTGTTGTGAGTATAAAATAAACAGAACATTGGAATCGCCTCCTTATATTAACTTAAGACTTCTCAGTCTCTTACTATATATATCGAAATTTCATAGTGTTTTGTGATAAATTTTACAAAAATATCCACTTCGTTATTTTTCTAATACTAGATTTTAAAATTCATATTTTCCCAAACTCGTATATCTTACCATAAATCTTATAAATTCTTGCAAGTGAAATATAAGGATAAATAAAATTTAAGGGACTGTGAAATCCACAGTCCCCTTTTTGTTAGTCGCCGATTCTTTTGTAATCTCTAATAAAGAATGTTTGAAAAAGAATCAAATATATCACTAGAAATACTGTTATTGCCAACCATATTATATCGCTTTTTTCATCAACCATTGGGCCAAAAAAGATATTGCAAACAATGGGTGCAAGTGCCGGAATAAATCCGAGTCCACACAAAACTGTTGTTGCCTTTGAAAACCCCATACTGTTTAAAGCAAGCGATAAAACTGCAACCGCAATTAAACACAAACCAAACACAAATAAGGGCACCACACCAGCCTCTGATTGAAATAGAAAATGTGTCAATTTTGATGGTAGTTTAATTTGCACATCCGTCCCTTGAGAATAGAAAATGATAAAATAAATATATTTTATTACAAAGACAATGTTAATGCCTATAGAATATTTTTTCATAAAATCACCTCTTAAAATAATATTACAAGGCTTTATTCTGCATACTTCTCACCTACTTTCTATTTTAATAATTGCATAAATAGAAGAAAATGTCAAGCAATGATTTGTTGCGTTAAATATTTTTATATAAAAAAACACCCCTTGGGAAATCCCAAGGGGTTACTTTTATGGTTTATTAAAGCCTTACCGCATTAGTCATTGATGAGTTCAATGATGCACATTTCAGCAGCGTCGCCTCTTCTTGGACCTGTTTTGATAATTCTAGTGTAACCACCGTTCTTATCAGCAAACTTTGGTGCAACTTCATCCATCAACTTTTTAGCAACTGCTTCTTTTGTGATGTATGAATAAACCTGTCTCTTTGAGTGAAGACTGCTATCCTTTGCAATTGTAATCATCTTTTCAGCCATAGCTCTAACTTCTTTAGCTCTGGTTACTGTTGTTTCAATCTGACCGTTCTCGATAAGATATGTTACCATACCTCTGAGCATAGCCTTGCGGTGATCGCTTGTTCTGCCGAGTTTTCTTGTTCCTGGCATTCGAAATCACTCCTTTATTATTCGTCATCCTTACGAAGAGTAAGACCGAGAGAATCAAGCTTTGCTATAACCTCGTCAAGAGATTTTCTACCAAGATTTCTAACTCTCATCATGTCTTCTTCTGAACGGTTTGTCAAGTCTTCAACTGTGTTGATGCTTGCACGTTTGAGACAGTTGAAAGAACGAACTGAAAGGTCGAGTTCTTCAATTGTCATTTCAAGAGTCTTGCCCTTGCCGTCATCTGGTTTGTCAATCATTGTCTCTGTTTCTCTTGCTTCATCTGAAAGGTCAACAAAGAGATTGAGATGGTCTGTAAGGATTTTTGCGCCGAGAGAAACGGCCTCTTGCGCTGAAATTGTTCCGTCTGTCCAAGCTTCAAGTGAAAGCTTGTCATAGTCAGTAATCTGACCTACACGAGTATTTTCAACTGTATAGTTTACTTTCAATACAGGTGTGTAAATTGAATCTATTGCGATTACGCCGATAACTGGCTGCATAAGTTGTTTGTTTCTTTCTGCTGAAACATAGCCTCTGCCTCTATCAGCTGTGAGCTCCATCTTAAGCGAAGCGCCGTCTTCAAGAGTAGCAATGAGGTGTTCAGGATTAAGAATTTCAACGTCTGAATCAACCTTAATGTCACCTGCTGTAACTTCGCATTTACCACTTGCATCGATATAAATTGTTTTTGGACCGTCACCGTGAATTTTAAGGATTACACCTTTAAGATTCAAAACGATTTCAGTTACGTCTTCTTTCACACCGTCAATGGTTGAGAATTCATGAAGAACACCGTCAATTTTTACCGAAGTAATCGCATAACCTGGAAGTGATGACAAAAGAACACGTCTAAGGCTGTTGCCGAGTGTTGTACCGTAACCTCTTTCAAGTGGTTCAACGACGAATTTGCCATAAGTTCCGTCAGCAGATAAATCAAGTGCTTCAATGCTGGGCTTCTCAATTCCTATCATTCAAAACCCTCCTAACTGAGTACAGATAGTTCTGCATAGTATAAAATATAAATTTCAAGCCTATTATTTTGAATAAAGCTCGACGATAAGATGTTCTTCAACTGGAACTGCAATTTCTTCTCTTTCTGGAAGTCTTGCAATCTTTGCTGTAAGTTCTTCTGCATTCTTATCAAGCCATGCAGGAACAGGGCGAGATGCGTTTGCTTCAAGAACAGCCTTGATTTTAACGCTGTCTTTGCTTGCATCCTTAACTGATACTACATCACCTGCTTTAAGAAGGTATGATGGAACGTCAACCTTCTTACCGTTTACACGGAAGTGTGCATGAATTGTGAGCTGTCTTGCTTCTGCACGAGATGAAGCCCATCCGAGAAGATAAACAACGTTATCAAGACGGCTTTCACAAATTCTTAAAAGGTTTTCACCGACAATACCCTGACGCTTTTCAGCCATCAAGAAATATTTATAGAACTGTCCTTCCTGAATACCGTAGTAGCGCTTAGCTGTCTGCTTTGCACGAAGCTGCATACCATATTCAGAAACTTTTTTGCGGTTCTGGCCATGCTGTCCAGGAGCGTATGAACGTCTTTCGAGAGCACATTTACCAGTATAGCAACGGTCGCCTTTAAGGAAGAGTTTCTTACCTTCACGACGGCAGAGCTTACAAACCGCACCGGTATATCTTGCCATAATCTGTTACCTCCAAATTTCTGTTATACACGTCTTCTCTTAGGTGGGCGGCAGCCGTTGTGAGGAATTGGAGTTACGTCTTTAATCATTGTAACTTCAAGACCTACTGTCTGCAATGCACGGATTGCAGCTTCACGTCCTGAACCTGGGCCCTTAACGTATACTTCTACGGTTTTCATACCGTGGTCAATCGCAACCTTTGCTGCTGTTTCAGCAGCTGTCTGAGCAGCGAATGGTGTTGATTTTCTTGAGCCTCTGAAGCCCATTTCACCTGCGCTTGCCCATGATACTGCGTTACCCTGTGTGTCAGTAATTGTAACGATAGTATTGTTGAAGGTGGACTGAATATGAACTGCGCCTTTTTCAATGTTTTTCTTTTCACGGCGTCTGCGTGTAACAGCGCCTTTTTTAACCTGCTTTGCCATTATTTAGCCCCTCCTTCTTACTTCTTCTTGTTAGCAATTGTCTTCTTTGGTCCCTTACGTGTACGAGCGTTTGTCTTTGAACGCTGACCTCTTACTGGGAGATTCTTGCGGTGACGAACACCTCTGTAGCAACCAATTTCAACAAGTCTTTTAATATCAAATGCTGTTTCTCTTCTGAGGTCACCTTCAACTGTTACGTTCTTTTCGATGTACTCACGAAGTTTTGAAACGTCTTCTTCAGTCAAATCCTTAACACGTGTGTCTGGATTAATGCCTGTTGCAGCAACAATGTCACTAGCTGTTTTTCTGCCAATACCATAGATATATGTGAGACCGATTTCGATTCTCTTTTCTCTTGGTAAGTCAACACCTGAAATACGAGCCATTTACAGTTGCACCTCCATTTTCAAAAAT
>JAZQWV010000068.1:0-71868 GCA_045632525.1 Candidatus Fimenecus sp. | reverse complement strand
TTATTAAATTGAAGTACTGTTTTGTCGGGACAAGACTTAAATCCCTGCATAGTAATTGATTTTAAAATCATTATAAAACCTCAACTTCAATGTCAAATTCTTCTAAATTTTCTTTACCCTTTATTATACAATGAAATCCTTGATTTTTCAATGCTTTTTCGTTTCTTTTCTGCTGTCCTTTTGCCTTAGAAAGCACTTTTTTATTGACATAAATCACATATTCTGAATTTTTATCTTTTGTGCCCAAAATTTCAAGGATTTTTGCAAGATAAATATGCCCTTCACAAAGCTCACGGAATGCTGGATGATAAGCCCCACCTATCATATCGCTTTCGACTGTTTCGCTACTGTGAAGACCTAATTTTATGACTTTTATATTCTCTTGCTGGAACATCTGTAAAAGTTTTGCACAAAACTCGGCAGAGTCTTCCGCCGTTGGCGCTATGTATTCACCCATCTCTTGCAAAAAACCCAAACGGGTGTTTTTAAGTACAACTGTGGGATAAATTCTCACCGTATCGGGCTTGATTTTTATGATTTCTAGAGCTGTTTGCTCGTCTTTTTCGAAATCACTTTTATAAAGCCCCGTCATCATCTGAAGACCTAACTCAAAGCCATAGTCTTTTATAAGTTTTGACGCTTTTCGCACATCTTCTGCTGTGTGTCCACGACGATTAGCAAATAAAACATCGTCATTCATACTCTGCGCACCCAACTCAATAGCAGTTACACCATAGTTTTTCAAGGTTGAAAGTATGTCTTCATTGATACAATCGGGACGAGTTGATATGCGAATCCCTTTGAATTTATAAATATCTAAAAAATGCTTTGCGGCGGTCAAAAGAGAAAGCATATCTTCCCTTTCAATCGCCGTAAAACTACCACCGAAGAATGCAATTTCAGTATTCTTCGGGTCAACTTTATATTTAATTGCAGTTTCTACTGCATCTTCAACATCTTTTGGTGTTGCAGATGCCATTTGACCACTTATTGCTCTTTGATTACAAAAGCTGCAATCATTTGGGCAACCTTTATGTGGCACAAAAATGCTTATATTACTGTGACTCATAAGCCCATTAACTCCAAAGCAGATTTTGCTGCTTCTTGCTCTGCTCGTTTTTTGCTGCTACCTTTACCACGACCGATAACATTGCTGTTGAGATGCACTTCAACAACAAATTCTTTATTGTGGTCAGGTCCGCTTTCACCAATAACAATATATTCAAATTTCTCTGTTGGATTTTGTTGCAACACTTCTTGCAAAGTGCTTTTATAATCTTTAAAAACAGGTTTTGTTTCTGTTGCTATTTCAATGAATGGCAAAACGAATTCTGTTGCTTTGTGGATTCCGCCATCAAGATAAATGGCTGCAATAAGTGCTTCAAAAGCGTCAGAAATTACTGATGGGCGATGTCTGCCACCTGTTCTTTCTTCGCCCTTACCCAAAAGCACTTTATCCCCAAGACCTATTTTCTCGGCATATCCAAAAAGTGTTTTTTCACATACTGCATAAGCACGCTTTTTAGTAAGCTCACCCTCGGGCTTGTCTTTATAATGCTCAAAAAGATATTCTGCTGTGATAAATCCCAAAACAGAATCGCCCAAGAATTCAAGACGCTCATTGTCAAGCCCTGTGCCTGTTTCGTTAGCATAGGACGAATGAGTTAATGCTCTTTCTAAAAGTTTTTTATCTTTAAATTCATATCCGATTTTTTTCTCAAAATCAGTCATTTTTTACACCTTTGCTCTTTTAATACTTGCCATTCCACGCTCGGCAAGTTTCATATATCTTTCTTGTTTATCACGAATTTTTTCTTCTAATGGTGGCAACACACCAAAGTTTGCACCCATTGGTTGAAAATTCTTAACGCTTTCATCGCTTATATATCGACTCAATGCACCAATCATAGTATCTTCGGGAAGAACAACAGTTTCTTCACCTTTTAATCTCTTTGCAAGGTTGATACCCGCCATAAGTCCGCTTGCGGCAGATTCCATATAACCTTCCACACCTGTAATCTGACCACCAAAGAATAAATATGGGTTTGTTCTTAAACTGAAATCCCCATTAAGAAGTCTTGGTGAGTCAATAAATGTATTTCTGTGCATTACACCATATCTCAAAAATTCTGCGTTTTTGAGTGCAGGGAACATTGAGAAAACTCGTTTCTGCTCACCGAATTTGAGATTTGTCTGAAATCCTACAAGATTATACATTGTGCCGTCTTTGTTTTCTTTGCGCAATTGAAGATTTGCCCAAGGTCTATGCCCTGTGCGTGGGTCAGTAAGTCCAACCGGTTTCAATGGACCATATCGCATTGTATCCTTGCCACGACTTGCCAAAACCTCAATAGGCATACAACCCTCATAAACATCTTTGCGCTTGTCAAAAGAATGAATATCAGCACTTTCTGCGTTTATAATTGCCTCATAAAAAGCTTCATATTCTTCTTTATTCATAGGGCAATTGATATAATCATCTGCACCACCACGGTCATATCGTGACTGGGTGAAAGCACAAGTCATATCAATACTTTCAGCACTGACAATTGGTGCTGCTGCATCGAAGAAAGAGAGTCCGTCACCACAGATTTTGCGAATTGTCTCTGCCAAGCCATCACTTGCAAGTGGTCCTGCGCAAATTACAACTCCATCATAATCTGTTGGGATTTCTGTAACTTCTTTTTCGATAATATTTATATTTTTATCATTTCTGATTTTTTCAGTAATAATTCTTGAAAACTCATAACGGTCAACGGCTAATGCGCCACCTGCTTCCACTTTGCATTCATAAGCAGTTTCAACACAAATTGAGCCTAAATATGCCATTTCGTGCTTTAAAAGACCTGCAGCAGAATTAAGTCTTTCTGCTTTCAATGAGTTTGAGCAAACAAGCTCGGCAAGAGTATCTAATTTGTGAGCAGGTGATTTTTTGTGAGGCTTCATTTCAAACAAATCAACAGAAATGTCATTTCTTGAAAGTGCTTTTGCACATTCAACACCCGCAAGACCGCCACCGATTACTGCTACTTTCATTCTTCTTTTGCCTTTCTCTTGCGCTCTGCTTTCTTTTCAAAACCACAACCCTCATTGAGACAAGCAACAACGCCACCTTTACGCTTGAAAAGTGATTTTCCACATTGTGGGCAAAGGTCGTCTGTTGGTTTATCCCAAGTCATAAAGTTACATTCTGGGTAATTGCCACAACCAAAGAAAGCATAGCCTCTCTTTGTCTTTTTCTCGATAATTTTGCCACCACAAACTGGGCAAGTTGCTTTTGTTTCAACAACTAATGGCTTGGTATTTTTACAATCAGGATATCCTGGACAAGCAAGGAATTTACCAAAACGGCCTGTTTTGATAATCATATTTCTGCCACATTTGTCACACTTGATATCTGTTTCGTCTTCTTTGAGTTTGATTTTCTGACCTTGCATTTCTGCTTTTGCTTTATCAACAGTTGCAATAAAGTCATCATAGAACTCATGAAGCATTTTAATATAGTCAGTTTCACCGCTTTCAACTGTATCAAGTTGAGTTTCCATGCCAGCAGTGAACTTTACGTTAACAATTTTAGGGAATTTCGCTTTGAGAAGGTCTGTAATTGCTTCACCAAGCTCTGTTGATTTAAGTTGCTTCTGCTCACGAACTACATATTCTCTTTGAGTGATTGTTGAAATAATTGTTGCATAAGTTGAAGGACGACCAACACCTGTTTCTTCAAGAGCCTTGATAAGAGAAGCTTCTGTATATCTTGCAGGTGGTTGAGTGAAGTGCTGATTACCTGCAAGCTCTTTGATTTTAATTGTGTCACCCTCACAGATTTTTGGAAGTTTACCTTCTTCTGCTTCTTCTTCGTCAGTGCCGCTTTCATAAAGGCAAGTGTAACCGTCAAAGCGTACAGAATAACCGTTTGCAGAGAAAGAAACAAACTTGCCGTTTGCTTTATCACTTGCATTTGCGCCCTGAATTTCTGCTTTAACAGTATCTTGAACACAATTAGCCATAAGTGATGCCATAAAGCGCTTCCAGATAAGGCTATAAAGTTTATATTGCTCTGCACTAAGGCTTGTTTTTACTCTTTCAGGAGTTAAATCCATCATTGTTGGGCGAATTGCTTCGTGACCATCTTGTGCATTTGCTTTTGTTTTATAATATCTTGGTTTTTCAGGAAGATATTCAGCACCGAATGTGTTTTGGATATAAGCATTACCTGCTGCTCTTGCCTCTTCTGAGATACGAAGAGAGTCAGTTCTCATATAAGTAATAAGACCCACTGAGCCAACGCCCTGAATTTCAACACCTTCGTAAAGCTCTTGTGCAACTTTCATTGTACGACGAGCCTGGAAGTTGAGCTTACGAGAAGCTTCCTGTTGCATTGTTGAAGTTGTGAATGGTGGTGCAGGTTGACGATTACGAACACCTTTTTTAACTGATGTTGCAACAAATTCTGCATCCTCAAGTCGAGCAAGATACATATCACTCTGCTCTTTATTTGTAATCTTAACCTTGCCTGTTTCGTCACCTAAAAATTGTGCTTTGAAAGCCTTTTTTGATGATGGAGCAAGCATTTTAGCATCAAGAGTCCAATATTCTTCTGGATTAAACGCTCTGATTTCATTTTCACGGTCAACAACAAGGCGCACAGCAACAGACTGAACACGACCAGCTGACAATCCACGACGAATTTTCTGTGAAATGAATGGACTAAGTGTATAACCCACAAGTCTGTCGAGAATTCGACGAGCCTGTTGTGCATTAACTAAATCCAAGTCGATTTTTTCAGGTTTTTCAATACCCTTGATAACGCTGTTTTTATTGATTTCGTTGAATTTTACACGGTTATTTTCGTTAAGGTCAAGACCCAAGAGTGTTGCCAAGTGCCAAGAAATTGCTTCTCCCTCACGGTCAGGGTCGGCTGCGAGAATAACTGCATCTGAATTATCTGCAAGTTCTTTTAACTCTTTAACAAGCTTTTCTTTACCTTTAATTACTGCGTATTTTGGTGCAAAATCATTTTTAACATCAACGCTGAGTTTTGCTGCTGGCAAATCGCGAACATGTCCCTTTGAGGAAACTACGGTGTAGTCCTTGCCGAGATATTTCTGAATACTTTTTGCCTTTGATGGAGACTCAACGATTACAAGTTTTGACATATATCATCATCCTAAAATGTTTAGTTTTTTAATTTATTTTATAACGCCTACCGCTGATTTGAGTGATAAGCCCATAAATTTCAAGTTCGGTGAGAGCCGAAAGTGTTGCTTCTGTTGTGAAATTACAGATGTTTGTAATCTCATCAACATGTATGGGCTCATTTCCTATGAGTTCATACACCTTTAAAGCATTTGGTGTGAGATAAGATGGTGGTGCTTTTTTTACTGCCACCTTTTCTTCTTTCACTATTTTCTCTTTTGGCTCTTCTTTTTTGACTTCTTCTTTGACTTTATCTGACAAGAGATATTCTTGCGCTCTTCTCATAATTTCATCATCGGGAAGTCTTGTTTCATTATTCAGTTTATCAAAGAAACGATAGCAATATTCTTCTAACACATCATTGAGTGAAAAAACAGGTGTTGCACCATTTCTGATAAGATTATTTGTTCCTAAAAACGACGAGCTTACCAAGTCACCGGGTACTGCAAACACATCTCTACCTTGCTCGGCAGCAAGTCTTGCAGTTATAAGTGAACCACTTTTCTCGCCTGCTTCGACAACAACCGTACCAAGAGTTAATCCCGATATAATTCTGTTTCTTAAAGGGAATGTTGTTTTGCTTGCAGGTGTCATTGGTGGGAATTCTGTAATCACTGCGCCATTGTTTGCGATTTTGTCGCGAAGTGGTTGGTTTTCCATAAGATATTTTGTACCCAAGCCACAACCAAGCACACAGATAGTCTTGCCATTTTCATCAAGTGCACCTTGATGAGCAGCACTGTCAATTCCCAACGCACCACCCGAAACAATGGTAAATCCAAGACTCGCCATTGCAGATGACAACGCTCTTGCAACTGCTCTGCCATAATCGGATGCCATTCTAGCGCCCACAACTGAAACAGACATTTCATTTGTCAACACAGTTTCGTCCCCTTGAACATAGAGCACCAAGGGTAAATCCTGCAAGTGCAACAAATTTGGTGGATAATATTCACTTGATGGGGTGATTATCTTCCAACCATTTTCTTTTGAAACTCTTAAAATCTCCTCCGCTTTTTCGATGGGGAAGCTTTTAAGTTTTTCAACTCTCTTTTTGTTAAGCACATTGAGTGAAAAAATCTCATTGAATGTTGAACCATAAATTTCGTATGGATTCCACTCAAAATATGTGACTAAATCCAAGCAGGATGCTCCTGCACCAAGCCCTAAAGATAGCCACACCCAATATAAATCGTAGTTCATTTTACCAATTCCCACATAGTTATTGATGCAGCTGCTGCGGCGTTGAGTGATTCTGCTCTGCCTGCCATCTTTATTGTGATTTTTTTATCACACAAGTCAATAATTTCTTGTGATACACCATTGCCCTCGTTACCGATTATGCAAAATGCTCCCTTTGAAAAATCAACTTTTGTAATATCTTTTGCATCTCTGTCAGGGACAGTTGCAAAAGAGTTTATTCCCACCTTTTTGCATTTTTTCATTTCGTCTGCAAGGCTTTCACAAACCTTTACAGGCAAACGGATAAGCGCACCCATGGATGCCCTTAAAGTCTTTGGATTATAAATATCGCAACCACCAAAAATTATCATTCCGTCAATACCAAAAGCCTCGGCTGTGCGCGAAATTGCACCCAAGTTGTCGGGATTTTGAACAGTATCAAGCGCAATATATTTTTTGCCACTCTCATATTCAAAGTCGTTTGTGCACATTTTTGCAACACAAACAACACCCTGTGGTGTAACTGTATCGCTGATAGCTTTCAACACATCGTTTGACACAAGATAAAAATTATCGCAATTTTCTTTTACAAGAGCAATGTCTTCGCTGTATTTTTCCATACAATTTTCTGTGCAGAAAGCACTTGCGATTTTGCAACCACTCTTTATGGCATCACAACAAAGACGGACACCTTCAAGCACGAAAAGTCCGCTATTTTTACGCTCTTTTGATGATGTTAAGAGAGCCTTGGTTTCTTTAATTTTCGGGTTATTTTTAGCAGTTATTACAATATTCATCATATTTCAAAAAACGCAAAAACCACGCGCGAGGGAAATCCTCATGCGTGGTTAATTTTCTTATTTAAGAGCTTCTTTAGCTTTTTCTGTGAGAGCTGTGAAAGCTGCTGGGTCAGCGATAGCAATCTCTGAAAGCATCTTTCTGTTAAGGTCAATACCAGCTTTTTTAAGACCGTTGATGAATGATGAGTAGTTCATACCATTCATTTTGCAAGCAGCTGAAATTCTTGTAATCCAGAGCTTTCTGAAATCACGTTTCTTCTGCTTTCTGCCGATATATGCATAGTTGCCGCTCTTCATAACAGCCTGTTTAGCTGTTCTGAAAAGTTTGCTCTTTGAGCCATAGTAACCCTTAGCGAGTTTTAATACTTTATTTCTTCTTTTGCGAGTCATCATCGCACCTTTAACACGTGCCATTTCTCTTTACCTCCGATAGTTAACGTTCAATTATGCGTTTTTCACGCTTCGATTATTTATAAGGAATAAGACGCTTAATCTGTGCTGTATTTGTCTTATCAGCAACAGCTGTCTGACGAAGTCCTCTTTTTCTCTTTGTGCTCTTCTTTGTTAAGATGTGAGACTTGTTAGCGTGTGCTCTGATTGGCTTGCCGTTCTTTGAAAGCTTAAATCTTTTTTTAGCTCCGCTATGTGTTTTAATCTTTGGCATAATAATATCCTCCTGATTTAATATAATTTACTTTTTACTTTGCACCTTTTGGTGACAAGAACATGAGCATCTGACGACCTTCAAGTTTTGCTGGTTTGTCAACACTGCCAAGTTCTGATACGGCTTCAGCAAAGCGTTCCATAATTCCGTTACCCAAATGTGCGTGAGCCATTTCACGACCTCTGAAACGGATTGAAACCTTAACCTTGTTGCCTGATTTCAAGAATTTAAGTGCATGATTTACCTTTGTATCAAAGTCATGAGTATCAATGTTCACAGAAAGACGAATTTCTTTAGTTTCAATCACTTTCTGATTTTTCTTTGCTTCTTTTTCTTTCTTTGCCTTGTCAAAACGGTATTTGCCATAGTCCATAATCTTACAAACAGGTGGCTGCGCATTAGGCGCAATTTTTACAAGGTCAAGACTGCGCTTTTCAGCTTCTTTCAAAGCATCTTTTGCAGACATAATTCCAAGTTGTTCACCGTCGTCGGTAATAACTCTGATTTCTTTGTCGCGAATTTCTTCATTGATTTGCAATTCTTTGGTACTGATAAATAAACACCCCTTCGAGAAAATTAAAAATGCGGACAGAAATTCTGCCCGCACCATTACAAATCAAACTTTTTAGTAAAGTATTGACCGGTCAACTCGTAGTCGACGGGTGAGAACAAAAATCCGTTCTGCTTTATTTTGCTCTGTTATTATAACACAAAAATATGGTTTGTCAACTGTTTTTTCTAATTATTTAACTTTAGTGAGAATAAGTCCGTCTGTCTGAAGATACAAAGTATTGTCATCTATTCTGTACTCTGTCTTATACTCGCGTGAAGTGCCATCTTCAATGAATAAGAATGTGCCTTGATTAATCTGCCAAGTGCCTGCGCCAGCATCTTCATTATAGTCGTCAACAATATTCTTCAAATCTTCTTCAAGCCACTGTGCTTTACAATCTTCGATTGATTTGTAACCAGAGTCGATTACATCTTCTTCAGTTATTTCTTCAGATTTGAAATATTCATCATAAGCTTTTAATAATGAAGCTTTTGTTTCTTCTTTATCCATATACCAACGGTATCTGCCTTCGGTGACTTCAAAATATTCTGTGAGTTCAACATCTAAATCTTCAGCATATTCTGTAGTATAAGCATAAGCCCAAGTGCCCATCAATTCTTTTTCTGCTTTTCCATCAGTGATAAAAAGAACTGCTACCACTATCACAACACCAACAACAAAACCTATTATTCTTTTGATATCAAATTTTTTCATTTTTCCATACCCCTTTTCTTGTTTTGTAAAGCCGTAGCATTACATTGCTAATATATCACCAACCCACGCAAAAGTCAACAACAACTACATTAACTGTTCGCCAACTATCAACGCTTCTGCCGATATTTTTGTGCCCAAGCAAAAACCATCACAAAAAGATTGTTCACTGATTAAAAGCACATAATCGTTTACACAATCTAAATATTTCTCTAAAATTTCTTTTTGCTCGTCATTAAGTTTTGATTTTAATTTACTATAATTATCTGACATTAGTTTTTCCATTTTTGCGATTTCGGGGTTATTCATACCCAATCGCATTATAGGGTCAAGATTCCCGCTCCAGAGCCTAGAAATTGTTTTTGTTATAATATAATCTCCTGAAAAAGATAATATCACAAATTTTGTAAAGCTATTTAATATAGTTCCATATTGAACTAAAAAGGAACAATGTAGGGGCGAGTCTCTGTGCTCGCCCGTATTTTTATCGCATAATGCGGGAGGGCACGGAGACCCTCCCCTACATTTTACCAAAGTGGTTAGTTTGTAGTGGGTGATGACCCCAGCGACAAATTCAAACTCATTTACTCATTAAAAAAGACGGTCTTTCGACCGTCTTTTTTTATTCTTCATTCTTGCGTTTTGTGCTTGCACCTATTACAACTGCAAGTGCACCAAAAATCACGCCCACAGAAGCAAAAGGAACAACTCTACTACTTGTGTTTGGATTTTTCCCCGGTTTAACATTTTCGGTTTTAGTCTCTGTTGTTTTTTCTTCTGTTTGACTTTCTAGCGTTGTTGTTTCAGTTGTTGTATCATCAGGTACTGTTGTGCTCTCGGTTGTTATTTCATCCGGAATAACAGCAGCAACCTGAGAAAGATAACTAAACTTTTCCATTTGCTCATCTGTCATTGGTGTGAATTTAATAGTAGATGTTGTATATGTCATCTGTGTGTTTAAAAGTGTATAAGTCACATCAATTGCAAATGGCTTTTCGGCATTGTCAAAATCGTTATTTACCGCTTCAATTTCAACAACCTTGCCCATTGGAACTCTCATCCCCGGTGTATAGTTGAATGTGATATCTGCACCAACTGCTTTTATCTCCCATATAACTATCTCTGCTTCAACAGACATATTTTTGAGAACCAGTGCAGTATCGTTGGTAGAATGATAACCCGAACTTGTGTTGTCAAATCTTGCATAAATAATTTCAGAATTGTTTTGTGATATATTGAACTGTGGATACTCTTTGCTTGAATAAACAGTATCAATGTCACCCCACAAGAAATCGTGAACAAGATTTTTTGAATATTCGTCATGCATAATCATACCATGGCCCTGATTTTTGATATACCAAGTGCTGTCTGGCAAGAATCCTGTTGACGCGTCAATATCAAAATCAGGTGAAATATGATAATGATTTGGATTATCGCAAACTGTATTCTTCTGAACATAATCGCTTGTAAAAGTTTCGTCCGCAAGTGCACAGTATGAACCAGATGAAAGGTATGTATCAATGAGAATATCAGAGTTATATTTGCCGTTGACTGAATCATAGCCGCTACCACAAACATAACCTATTTTCATACCACTTGCTTCAAGGTCTGCAAGCTTGTTTGCAAGATTTAATCCACCATTTGAAACATCAGCATGGAATTTAACTGTATCATTGTAAAGTTTTCCGTTATCTGTTTCATTAAGTCCAACATATTGAAGTGCTTCTTCAAAATAATTATGTGGAACAAAATCCCAAAGAGATGGAATAAGCACAATTCCCTCAAGCAAATCGGTGTTGATAAGTGCACTATTTACAATCTCAACAAGAAATTCATCAAGCAAAAGAAGTTGCAAAAGCCATTCCCAGTCTTTTTCATATTCAAAGCCGTGTTCAACAAAGGCAATAACATCTTCAAGATTTGCATCTACATATTCACCTGTAAAGAATGAACCTACTGCAGATGTACCCAATGTTGCAGGGTTGCCAAATATAGCATTTCTTACATCGCCCTTATGGCCATAATAGTAAAGATAACTCGTGCCATACTGACCACCGTGGCTAAGACCATAAATATCAACCTTGTCTGCACCTGTAATTGCTTTTACTTCTTGAATATATGTATCAAGGTCAGCAGCGGAATCCACCTGACTCTGTCGCCAGTCCTGTGTAAAGCCGAACACATTTTCTGCGCCTACTTCTTCCATTGCCATTTCAGCAACTACCGCTTCTGGAATATACTGCTCCATACCATTCTCAATAAGAGTTGATGCACGAGTAGCCGCTGCCCCACTTGGATATGGAACAAGATTGTTTTTTGATGTGCCATCAGGATACATTTCAAGTGGCGCAAAATATCTTTGCAACACATCAACAATTGCATCAACAAGGTCACTTTGATTGAGTGTAACATCAGCAAGTAAGGCCGTAATCTCTGCACCAAGATTGTCAAAATTTAATGGCCAAGCAAGTTTTACTTCTCCATTTTCAATAATGGGCTCACCGTTTTCATCTGCATAAGCAAGGTTAGGACCTGAATAGCCTTGCAAGATTACCACAGGCACCTTTTCTTCTGGTTTTGCAAAACCTATAATTGATATTGTAGAAAAAATCATAAGAACTGCGAGAACAACTGATAAAATCTTTTTCATAATAATTCCCCTTTAAATCAAAATCCCATATTTTTATTTTACACCCAGATTATCATAAAATCAACAAAAGAGCGACACCCAAAACGAGTGTCGCTGTAAAAATATTTGCCTATTTTTTGTGAAAAATTACAATTATTCCGCTGTTTCTGCTGTTTCCCAACCAAAATTATATGTAAGTGATGATGTGCAAGGGAATTCAACGATTACTGTGCCATATTCTGCAAGTGCACCTGTGAAAGTAACATTTGCAGTGATAATCATATTTTTCTCAAATGTTGCATAAGTCATCTGGTCGTTAACTGCGTTAAAGCCTGCTGAAATCTTGCAAGGCGCGAATGCAATGTCAAATGAGTTGAGTGTTAAATAATTTGATGCCTTTTCAAACTCTTTGAGAATGCCGTCTTTTTCACGAACTGTGAATGCTTTTTCAACGCTTGCTAATTCTGGTTTAATGGCAATATTAATTGTTCTAAAAATTTCTGATGGAACAAAAATATATTCGCCTTCCATTTCGCCTTCTGTGTATTTTGCATTATTACCTTTTTCGTCAAGGTCATAAACGAATGTTGGAACAACTGATGAATAAACAGGTTGAGTAACAATGCCTGTCTTTTTGTCTGTATCTGTGTAAAGGTCTGAAAGTGAAAGTGTGCTTGCTGTGTTTACACCTAATGGGTAAATAACATCTGTAAGGTCCTCACCTTTTTCGATTGGTCCTTCTGAACGCATAAGGTAATTGCCGATATTTTTAAGAGCAGTATCTGCATAAAGACGGAATGCTGCTTTGAATTTATCTTGACCATCTAATTCATTGCCTTCTAAATCCTTGAAAACAACTCCACCATCATGATTAATCCAAAAATCTTCTTTATATTCAACCAAAGCAGTTTTATTCTGCTTAATGTCGTTGATACTGTTATTGAAATAATCAAGAACATCTTGCTGATTTGCGATAAATGCAGCCTTTTCTTCGTCAGAAATAAGGTTTAAAAGTGCAGGGAAATATTCTTGACCACCAAATTTAGAAACAAGTTCATAATATGAAAGTTTAACTTCTCTACTATCGAGCTTCTTGTTAATGTTTTCATATAAAATTGCTAATTTGTCACCAGGAAGAATGTCTTTAAGTTCACCATAAGTAAATGTGAAATAAACATCTTTAAGGTCTGTTTTAACTGACACAGCCTCTGGTCTTTTAACTTCTTTTCCTGTGCCACATCCTGCAAAAGATGCAACCATTATGGCAAGCACCATTACAAGGCTGAGCACTCTCATAAAATTCTTTTTCATTATATATTTTCCCCTTTCGGTGAAATTAATAGGTATCTTTAAGTCCCTGTTCATCAAATAAGAACACGGTTTCAAGAACAATTTTAAGCACATCTTCAATAGTTTTCATTTCAAGCATTTTCACCGTATCAAGACGAGTGTGATAATATCTCGCAGGAGCAGGGTCCATACTTGTAAATGCTACCGATTTAATGCCGCCCTGTTGCATTGCTGCAGCATCAGTAGAGCCAAGTGGTGTTGTTGTAAAATTAACAGGCACTTCTGCAATATCTGCTGCCTTTTTCATAAGAGCACAAGCACTGCTATCAAGTTTAACAGTTGCTGTCATATCCTTTGTAACAATACCCATAAATTCATAGTCACGAAGTGTGTCAAGAGCAATGAAAACTGTTTCAACACCATCGTTTTTGAATTCGTCACCATGCAATTCTGCATAAGCCTTTGAGCCACGAAGACCTTCTTCTTCAGCACCCATTGAAACTGCAATAACTTCAGTATTTTCAAAGCTGATATTATTGTTTTTAAGGTATAAAAGAACTGCCATCGATGTAAACACACCTGTAAGGTCGTCATTTGCACCATCAACAACTAATTTCCAGTTAACGAAGAAAAGAACTGCAATCATAAATGGAACAACGATTGCCTGAATAACAATTAAAGCAATATTAGCACTCTGAGGGTCTGCAAAGAGGCCAACAATGCCAACAATTAATGTAACGAGAAGTCCCAAAAGAGCGCCTGCAACAACTGTTGTAACCATTTTTGGACCACCCATATATGTATATCTCCACTCATAAGCAGAGTCCATGTGACCACCGACAATAATTCTTCTTTTTACTTCGCCAGTTGCCTTGATTTTACAGATTACATTGCTTGATTCTTCTTTTTTGAAGAATGGGTCAAGCACCTTTTTATAAAGCAAAAATTCACCAATTGCAAAAACTAATGCAATTACGCAAAGAACAACTGAAAGAATGTGTAAAACCCCTGCAACTGCTGGCACAAGACCTGTAAATGCAAGGATACCCAAAACTGCTGCAACCAATGCCAAAGCGCCGTCAATTGTAACCCAACTCATAAATGCTTTTGGACTTAATGTGAATTTTTCTCTTGTAACTTCATCAGCAATTGGAGTCATGAGTTTTTCAACATAATCCTGCGCCTTTTTTTCGCCCTCATAACCTGCAGGACGAGAACCTATCTGTTCGCACACTCTTTTGATTTCACGAACAGCAAAATTTGAACATTCACGCACTTTTGATGGATAGTGCGCATTGCTTTCATACGCTTTCAAATGAAATACCTCCACTATATTGGAATATACATCAAATATTTTATCACAGTTTTCTTTTTAAGTCACTATATATTTTGAAAAATTTTCAAAAAATGGTTGGTTGACATATTCAGAAAAAAAGAATAAACTATATGCAGTTAAGTTGGCAACTTAGGAA
The DNA here is from genome assembly GCA_045632525.1 of Candidatus Fimenecus sp. Lineage (GTDB taxonomy): Bacteria > Bacillota > Clostridia > Oscillospirales > Acutalibacteraceae > Fimenecus. The sequence goes on along the minus strand of JAZQWV010000068.1, from coordinate 57,371 downwards.
AGGACTTTTTTATGAAAAAAAGACGTTTAAAAATTAAATTTTACCTTTTAATTTCACTTGTGGTGATTTTGGGTACACTTTCAATTTTATATATGGCTCTTTGTCGCGGAAAGGGATATAACGAAGTCCCTGTAATTTTGCCCGAAACAACAACTGAATATGTTGAAGAAACCCCTGTTGAACCGGTTGAGCCTGAAGAAATCCCCGAAGAAAGTACAACATTGCCAGAAGAAACAACAACCAAAGCTCCTGTTAAGTGGGATAAATACAACCCCGAAGAAGAACTTGCAGGCGAAAATTGGGCGCTAACACTTATAAGCAAAAAATATCCTTTGGGCAAAACATATTCACCCACACTTGCACCCGTAACTGAAAACAGTTCAATCACTGCAGATTCTCGTGTTGCAGAAGCCTATAAAAAAATGTATGCAGATGCATTAAAGCAAAATATTGTTCTCACACCTTATGCTGGATATTGCAGTTATAACCGACAGAAAACAAACTACGACAACAAGGTTAACGCGTTCACTTTGCAAGGTATGACCTATGACGAGGCGGTTGCCAACGCAGAGAAGAGAATTGAGCCCGCAGGAAGTAGCGAAAACGGTGCAGGACTTTCAGTTGATATTATTAGTGCAAGTGCAGGATTTGCATCAACAAACGAATATAAATGGCTCACAGAAAACGCTCACAACTATGGCTTTATTCTTCGTTACCCCGAAGACAAAGTTGAAACAACGGGAATGATTTTCCAACCTTGGCATTGGCGCTATGTAGGTGTCGCAGCCGCAACAGAAATGAAAACCAACAACCAGTGCTTAGAAGAATATTTAGAAGCTGTATAAATAAAAAAAGCAAAAGCGGAAGAAATAAATCTTCCGCTTTATTTTTGTTAAATGTTGAGTTATTAATCTTTCTTCGCAAGCTCTGTGAGAGATGTTGCAAGACCTGCAAGACCTTGAATTTCTGATGGGATAATAATCTTTGTTGCTTTACCGTCTGCTGCCTTTTCAAATGATTCAAGAGCCTTGATGCTAATGAATTCTTTACTTGGATTAACCTTGTTAATCATATCGATACCAGCTGCAGTTGCTTCTTGAATTTTAAGAATTGCTGCTGCTTCACCTTCTGCTTCACGGATTTTTGACTCTTTGATAGCGTCAGCACGAAGAATTGCAGATTCTTTTTCACCTTCAGCTACAAGAATAGCCGCTTTCTTTTCACCTTCTGCCTGAAGAATCTTTTCACGGCGTTCGCGTTCAGCTTTCATCTGCTTTTCCATTGAATCCTGAATTTCGCGTGGTGGCATAATATTCTTTAATTCAACACGGTTAATCTTAATACCCCAAGCATCTGTTGCGTCGTCAAGAACTTCAGTAATCTTTGAGTTGATTGTATCTCTTGATGTGAGAGTTGCGTCAAGTTCAAGGTCACCGATAATGTTACGAAGAGTTGTTGCTGTAAGGTTTTCAATAGCCATCATTGGTCTTTCAACGCCATAAGTATAGAGTTTTGGGTCAATGATTCGATAGAAAACAACTGTGTCAATTGACATTGTAACATTATCCTTTGTTATAACAGGCTGTGGTGGGAAATCCACAACTGCTTCTTTAAGGCTTACTCTTTTTGCTACTCTGTCGATTACAGGAATTTTCACGTGAAGACCTGTGTCCCATGTTGTATGGTATGCGCCAAGTCTTTCAATAACGAATGCGTTTGCCTGTGGAACAATGCGTACATTTGAAATGATAATTGCGATAATAATAACTGCGATAATTGTTGGGATAATTAATAATTCCATAATTCTTCTCCTTTTGTTAATTTAATTTAGTTACAACAAGAGTTGTGCCTTGCACGCTCTTGATAACTGCTTTTTCATTTTCTGAAAGAGTTTCACCATTTTCGGTGATTGCTTTCCAATAAATGTCGCCTAATTTGACTCTTCCGCTGATAGCATTTGTTTCATCAATAATTGTTACTATTTTCCCCAGAAGTTTCTCGTTCTGGTCAACATCATCAACGGGTTTCTTGATATATTTTTTATAGATTTTGCGAAATATTACCATAAATATTGCACTCAAGAAAACGAATATGGCAATTTGCCAGATTGCGCTTTTAATTACAAATGACAATAAGCAGGTAATTATTGCCGCAGGTACGAACCATATAGATACTAATGCTGCTGTGCAAAGTTCAACAATCAAAAAGAACACGCCAATCGCAATCCATATAGCCCAAGGATTAGCCATAAGATATTCCATAAAATCCTCCCTTTATGTTTTGTATTGATAGAGCGCTCGTTCAACAGAATCTGCAAAACTATCTGATGCACCCCAGTCAAATCTCAAAAAGCCATGACCACCGCCACCACCTACTGCGTGGACACGGGTGTAACCGCCAAGGTTATCAACGGTCAAAGTCAGGGTCAAACGGTTATCTGCTCGATAATAATGCTTTTCATAAACAACCACTCTGACTTCTCTGCCACTATCTGTTGTGCAAATGTGCTCATCAACTTTTTCACCTGTAATGGACCCGTTGACGATTTCTTTATCAACCAAGTCCACCGCTTCTTGTGGTGACACTCTCACCAAAAATTCAACCATATAACCCCTCCTTCAAATTACATAAGTTGCATAAACGCTTTTTGTGCCATTTCTCTTATTTGTGTTGAAAGAAACGCCAACACCATTGCTCTCAATGCAGTTTTCAGTTTTTTAACAGACACTGCATCAGAGATTTTAATCTTTTCAATTTGTGCTTCAATAACTTTATCGAGATAATCTGTATCAAGAGCTGAACTCTCTTCACAGATATATATTATATTGCACAGAATATTGAATAAGTCCTTATCGGGTAAAATATCGTCTGCTCGGTCATCCACCGACCCATTGATATAGCTCATCAGAAATGCTATTTGTTCAAGTTGCATTGAGCCACGCATCATATTTATTAGTATAATGCGCACAACCTGTTCCTCACCATAGCGCTTTCCTTCGGGATTTTTTACCCAGCCACGTTTTACCCAATTTTGAATTGTTGACGGTTCAAGCCCCGTCAGCGCAGTTACCTGAGCCAAGGTGAGCCCTTTTGTTACCGTCAGAAGCGGAGAAATCAATGAATAACTATTTTCTGCCGCTGAACTGTTAAATGAAAGTACCGTTCCCGGTATTTTTTCTAACATATAGCTTTTACCCTCCTTCCATCATTGTAGCTTGATTATATCATAGGTTCATTTGAACTTCAAGTCGGTTTTTCTGACTAAATTGACAAAATTTTAACATTTTTGGGATAAGGCAATATATTTTCTTTAAATTTCATAATTTTTCTTCATTTTTCATACATTTTTCTCGTTTTTACAAGAAAAAAAGCAGAGCCACAAGCTGGCTCTACTTTTATATTTTTATACTATTATATCTTGCATTTTCTTCTTGGCTTTTTTCAAAGTTTTCCCAAGGAATATTGCACTCAATATAAGTGATACGCACTCTGCTATTGGGAATGCAAACCACACAAGTTCAAGTTTTCCTGTTTGTGCCAACAACCATGCACATGGCAATAATACCACCAACTGACGACAAACCGAAACTATCAAGCTATAATTCGGGTTACCAATTGCCTGACAAACAGAGCCTGCAATAATACAGAAACCTGCAAAAATCAAGTGAATACCAATAATTCTCAATGCGGGCACACCAATTGCAAGCATATCTTCTGATGCATTGAACAGTAGTAACAACTTATCCGGAACTGTTTCAAACGCAGCAACGCCCATCAACATAATTGATATTGCAGTAATTAGCGTTATGATAATCGTCTTTTTAACACGGCTGAATTTTCTTGCGCCATAGTTATAAGCAATAATTGGCACCATTCCGTTATTAAGTCCAAAAATCGGCATAAACACAAAACTCTGAAGCTTGAAATATGCCCCAAAAACTGCTGTTGCAGTGGTTGTGAATGTAATGAGAATCTTATTGAGTGTAAAGGTCATTACAGAGCCAATTGACTGCATTACAATTGAAGGCAAGCCGATTTTATAAATATCTCTTACGATTTCTTTATCAAATCGAATGAGTTTTGTACTGAAATGAATTTCTTTATTGAATTTGAGATTAAAAATAATTGCACCTATTGCTGCAACAATTTGACCTGCAACAGTTGCAATTGCAGCACCTGCAACTTCAAGTCTTGGGAAACCGAAAAGACCGAAAATTAAAATTGGGTCTAAAATAATATTTGTTACTGCACCAATCAAATGTGTAATCATTGTACAGAATGTTCTGCCTGTTGATTGCAATAGTTTTTCAAAACAAAATTGCCCAACAATACCAAAAGAGAGCACCATACAAATCATTGTGTATTGTGCACCGTAATTTACTATTTCTTCTACATCTGTCTGCGCTAAAAAGAATGGCTTTGTAACCAACAAGCCGACAAGTGCAAATCCAATACTGCAACAAATCGCAAGAAAAACACCTGTATTTGCAATCTTGTTTGCTCTTTCAAAATTCTTTGCACCCAAAGCCCTTGAAAGAAGCGCATTCATACCAACAGATGTTCCACCGCAAACAGCAATCATAATCTGTTGCATTGGGAAAGCCAACGACACGGCATTCAATGCGTTTTCACCAAGTTGAGATACGAAAATACTGTCAACTATATTATAGCAAGCCTGAACAAGCATTGAAATCATCATTGGTGTTGCCATCGATGCTAAAAGTTTGCCTTCGGGCATAATCCCCATTTTATTTTCTTGTAAATTATTTCTTTGTTCTGACATTTTAAAATCCTAATTTCTATACTAACGAAAAATAAGCCGTACATTAAGTACGGCTTTCATTTTTATTTCTTTTTGTTTTTATATTCTTCGCCATAGCCGTAACCATAACCATATCCGTAGCCATAGCCATAACCATAACCCTTCTTGTTCTTCTTACCAGCTTTGATAAGATTTACCGCTGAACTGCTGTCAGCATCGTTATAAATAACACCAAGAAGGTCTGTGCCTGTACCATTAATGTCTTCCATAGTCTTTCTAATTCGACGCATTGGAGCATGGTCATTACGAACAACCATTACGCAAGCATCTGCGTTCTGTGCAAGAATTGCTGCATCAGCCACAAGACCTGCTGGAGGAGTGTCAATGATTACATAGTCAAACTCATTTTTAACTGCTGCAAGAATTTCTTCTGTTTCATCAGAAGAAAGAAGTTCAGCAGATTCTGATACAGCCTGACTTGTAATGAGAAGGAAAAGGTTGAATTTTTCGAAATATTTGATTGATTCGCTAAGTGTCTTTTCGCCTGTGATTACACCTGCAAGACCTGCTTCATTTGAAGCGGAAACACCGAGTGTTTTGTAAACTGATGGTTTACGAAGGTCAGCGTCAATCAAGAGAACTGATTTGCCATTCTTTGCAAGAGCTAAAGCTGTGTTTGTTGCAATTGTTGTCTTACCTTCGTTTTCAGCAGTACTTGTAAAAACAAAAGTTTTATAATTATGACGTTTTGCTGTATTCTCAAGCTTTGCACGAATAAGTTTGAACGCTTCAATAAACATAAAGCCAGTTTTCTTATCTGTAAAGAGAAGAGAACCTTTTTCGTTCTTCTTAATATGAATAATTGAACCAACAACTTTGCTGTTAAGCTTATTTGTAATGTCATCTGTAAGTTTAACTGTATCTTTAATGAAAATGCTAATGCAGATAATAGCAACAACAAGACCTGCGCCAAGTACAAAGCCCAATAAAGTATAAAGGATTTTTGAACTGTCTGCATTTGCCTTTGTTGGCATTACAGGTTCGTCAATAACAATCGCTCTTGTATTGCTGTGTGCTTTATCGGTTGTCTGTGCATAATTGTTAAGATAACTTGTAGCAACTGCAAAAGATACTTCTGGGTCAGATGTTGTCACTTTAAGGGCAACAATTGATGTATCTTCAACAAGTGTGCCTTTAAGCATTCCCTTAACCTGGTCACCTGTAATATCATAACCGCTGTTTTTAGCAACCGCTTCCATAAGTGAGTTTGTTTCTGTCATAATAACAACATAGTCACGAGCAAGCTGCATACCTGCGTTAATATCACTTGCACTTTGTCCGCCTGATACTGTATTTTCGTTTTTGTTGTCAATAACAAAACGCATTGTACAAGTATATTGTGGTACATAAGTAACCTTTGCTACTACAAAACCTGCACTCGCACAGATAACAGCAGCCAACAAAACAGCCCACCATTTCTGAATAACGCGAAGAGCATATTGCATAATGGTTGCAATATCAATTCCTTTATCTATCTGAGAGTTATTTGTATTATATTCCATATCAATACTCCTCTTTTCTTTCATATCTAAAAGATTATATCAAAATCATTTTAAATATGCAATGATTTTTATAAACTTTTATACGCTTTTTAATAAATTAGTCGTCAAGTAAATTATGTGCTCTGAGTTTCTCAACAAGAGCATCAAAATCTCTTTTCACAATCTGAGCATCCACATTATATTCGCCTGCGATTTTCGCAACAATTTCTTCAGAAGAATTTGTGCCGTCAAGCAAATTGAAAATCTCTGCACCCACATCATTAAATGTAATAACACCATTAAAGGAAAGTCTTGCTGCGCCTGTTGCAATGACAATTTTGCTACCTGCAACATCTTTTAATATGAAACCATCTTTAATTTTCATCTTTTATCAACCTTTCAATTTCATTATAAGTGGTAACTGCTGCGTCTTTTTCCATATTGCAATGCAAAGTAAAGACTGGCACTTCACGAAGAAGCAAATCCAAGGAATCAAGCATATTTACGGCTAAAGTTTTGTCAACGGGGTTAATTGTCTGTTCGAGAACTAACGGTGCCGCCATAGATTTATCTAATCTCTTTACTTTATTGTCTTTACCACGGAACAAAAACACAATTGCCCTGACTGGTATTTTCACATCAAGATTTTCGTCTGTTTTGCCTGAAAACGGAGTTCCGCAAGCATACCAAGTTCCGTTTTCTCTTAACAAAGCGGGTTTATCATCATTAATGATTCTTGTGTTTTCAAGATTTTCAAGCCAAAGATGAGTGTGAGTTGACTTTCCTGTTCCACTTCTTGCCGAGAACAAATAAGCAAACCCGTCTTTTTCAACGCAAGAAGAATGAAGCATCATTCCACCAAAACGCAACAATTCACTATAAAACGCACTGCAAGTTGCCATATATTCATGCTCATCCCATGATAAATATGGAATATCTTCTTTTTTCTTGTTAATATATTCTTCTTTAATTTTAAACTTAATTTGCGTTTCACTATCGTCAAAATCTGCCCTATATTTCTCTGAGCGTTCGCGAAGCAAATTTCCACACACATTATATTCAGTTTTTATTCCTGCAATAATAAATTTTTCCATGACCTTAGTCGTTTACTCCTGTTTTTATTCCAAGATATGGTGCTGGGTCCACTTTAGTACCATTAACCATAACCTCAAAGTGAAGGTGAGGTCCTGTTACAAATCCTGTTGAACCTATTTGACCAAGTTGTTGTCCCCTCTGGACTTTTTGACCCGCAGTAACTCTCAATGAACCCGCTATCATGTGTGCATAAAGTGTTTCTAATCCGTTACCGTGGCTAATTATTACGCAATAACCATAAGAACCCCTTGGTCCTGCGTGTTTTACTGTTCCCGACTCTGCCGCCAAAACTGGAGCACCAGTACTTCTACCACCCGGACGAGTAATATCAATACCATAATGGTAACCTGTAAGACTTCTCTTACCATAATAAGATGTAATAAATGTAGCGCCACCTGATGCAGGCCATACAAAGCGACCGCCATAAGAGATTACAGGACCAGTATAACCAGTATTTTTCTTTGTTCCAACTTGAACCTTTTCGTCAACTGGCTCTTTAACAGTTACCCTTGACACTTCTTTTGTTGAAACCTTTACACCATCTATATATGTAACCAATTCCGTAACCTGTTGAACACCGTTTTCACCTTTTATTACAACTTTCTGGTCACCAATATAAAGACTATCCGTATTTACTTTTACTGTCTTGAATGGAACGTCAACTGTTCGAACTTCTGTTTTTGTTGTTTGAACCTGAACGAATGCAACTTCACCTGAAAGAAGAATCTGTTGACCAACATATATTCTTTCGCGAAGCTCCGGATTAAGATTAAACACTTCAGCAGATGTCATATCAAACTGACTTGCGATTTTTGAAACTGTATCTCCCGACTGAACAGTATAATATCTTGCTTCACTCTTCTTTGAACGAAGTTTCTCGTTAAGATACGCCGCGTCGCGAACAATATTTGCCTCATCAGGATAAAGTCCTTGAACATACTCAATATTCTGCACAAAGCTGACAACTGCATTTGCTTCGCCTGTCTCGTGCTCTGCAAGAATACTATCAAAGACACTAAGAGCATCAGTTTCATTCTTAACTGCACAAACAAATGCTTTATCAATATAAATACCACAAGCGTTTGTAATATTGCTATCTGATTTTTCAATTAATTTATCACAAATTGTAGATACATCGTTAATCTGACTAAGTTTAACGGGCTTGATTTTATATTCTGCATCACCAATAACATCTTCGTGAGATGTGTCAGTTGCCGCAGCCACAGAAACATCAAGACGATTAATTGCCTGTTGACGAGCCTCTTTATATACAGCTTCACTGCTCACGTATCCTATAACTTCGTCATTATAGTTAACTTCAAGAGCAAATGTCATATCCGACCAAACTGCCACAACATTCAAAAGAATCATAAAAGAGACAACGGGCAAAGCAATATTCAACACATATAAAAATGCTTTTTTATATCTTTGGAAGGCCTTTAAAACATACCCTTTGAGCACATCTCTTTTTCTTGTTTCGGGTGTTCTTGTCTTAAAATCAGACATAACTCTTTTAGTTTCTGAAACTAATTCTTTAAAATCATCGACACTCTCGTGGAATAGTTTCAACACAAGTTTATCAACAACAATTATAAGTGTAAAAATCAAAGTTCCCAAGAATTTAATCGGTTTTAACAACAATGAACCAAGCCATCTGAAAAAGCGTTTGCCGTAACGGATAGCCTGAATTCCAATGTAATATATTTGATTATAGATTAAGTCAAACATAGTTGTTTCCTCAATTCAAATCATAAAATCCCAATATGTATATTCATTCTATCATAAAAAACAAAAAAAGGCAAGTCATAGAGTTTTCTACAACTTGCCTTTGAATTTGTTTATCTGTAAATCTCGTTTTTATATGACACACAATTTTTCTCGCTGTTTTTTGCATTATAAAGTTGAGCATCAGCTTTTTCAATAAAATATTGTGTTGGTTTTTTCTTACTGTTAAGGCTTGTGTAAAGACCAACGCTTACTGAAACCGGCTCTTTTACCCCTTCAATTTTAATTTGCCCAATGTCTTTAAGCAATTTTGTTAAGTATTCAACCAATGCAGGCACATTTTTCTGCGCTGTGACAACGAGAAACTCCTCACCACCATAACGGACACACAGGTCAGTTGGTCTTGAGAAATGTTCCCTAACGCATTTTGCAACCGCTTTGATACAGATATCACCTTTTATATGCCCATAAGCATCATTGAACTTTTTGAAGTTGTCAATATCTATCATAATAAAGCAAACATCATAGCCATTGGCATCACAGAAGCCTCTCATTGCGTTGATTCTGTTGTCAAATCCGCGTCTGTTCATAAACTCTGTCAATGGGTCACCATTTGCAGAGAATTCCAACTTTTTATTTACAAGCGCATTTGCCATATAATAGAAAAATCTGATATGAGAACAAAGCACACCTGCAACAGCCAATGCAATACAAACTATTATTGTACCAATTGAGCCATCCGTGTATAAAATCAGATACACTTCAGTTGCCATTGAAAAGGTGAAAACAAAAAGTTTGGGAATAGGCTCAATAACGGGTAAAAACGTGAATATAATCATAAATGTTATATAGTTGTTTATTGCCCCACGGTCAAGATATTCCATAACCGAAAATGACAACGCTTCAATCATATAAATAATCCAATAGCCTATATAAACGCTCTTCTTTTTCTTGTTTGAGATAAAACTTTTTCTCAAATCCATTTCAATTGCTATAATTACGCAAACCGAGATAAATGCAAAAATGCAACAAGACCATAAAAAGCCTTTGCCATAATCAAACTTAACATTAGTCCAGATTGCCCAAATCATTCCACAGATTTCGACAACCAGCAAAACAACTGTCGCAGGGATAATTCGAATATAATTAGCGTGAATTCTGTCTGCTTCTATTTCGCGATAAATTGGATTTTCACTTTTTCTTTCGCGCCTTGCAGTTGTTACATCAGCCACCTGTGAAATCATTCTGTTTGCTATTTGAGTTAACTCGCCAAGAATTTTACTTTTCATGATTATCCCCCTCCCTTTTTTCTCTATTAAAATTTTATCACAATTTATTTTCTCTTGCAATAAGTTGTAACAAGATAATAGATTTTTCATAAAATGGTACTGTCAGTTGACAATTTTTATTTAGGAGGAACAGAGATGTCAGAAAATAGAAACTGTATCCAATCAAAAATCAAAGAAGCTGTTTGTATCGATACAAACCGAGTTTATGACTCTTGTGCAGACAAAGATTGCCTTGAAGATTTGAGAGTTTATTTCACATCATCAGCACAATGCCTAATCGACAAAGCAACTAATGTCCGTTGCAGAGGCAGTGAAGTACTTAACGCATTTATTGAAGTTGAAAGAGTACCTTTTAACCGTGGCTTTTATTCGGTAGATATTACTTATTTCTTCAAGGTTTGCCTTGATGTTTTCTGTGGCCACGCAAACCCCCCAACAATTGTTGAAGGTCTTGCAAGTTTTTCTAAAAAATGTATTCTCTATGGTTCAGAAGGCAATGTAAAAGTATTCTCATCTGAATTTGCAAGTTGCGATACAGACACTCAACTTCAAATGACCAACACCAACCCAAAAGCTAAAGTGCAAACCGTTGACCCAATTTGCCTTGACGCCAAACTTCGTAAAGCACACGACTGTTGCGACCCTTGCCACAAGCCTGGCAGATTACCAAAATGCGTTTGCTGTTGCTTTGACGGAGATTTCGACTATTACGACCACGAACCTGAAAAAATCGTTACAGTCACTCTTGGAATTTTCACAATTGTGCAACTTGAAAGAGATGTGCAGATGCTTATTCCTGCTTATGATTTCTGTATTCCAAGCAAAGAGTGTAGTTGTGACACAGATAACCCTTGCGACGCATTCAGAAAAATCCAATTCCCTGTTGACGAATTTTTCCCACCTAAAGAAGGCTGCTTGAAAGGTGACACCTTCACAGGTTGCGGATGTGGGGATTAAAACAAAAAGGTAGGTCATTGACCTACCTTTCATTTTTATTTCTTAAATGCTGATTTTGTATTCCAGATATTTGCTGCATATTCGTTGATAGCACGGTCTGCTGCAAAACGACCTGCACCAGAAATATTCATAAGTGACATCTTATTCCAGTTGTCACGGTCCAAGAAATCTTTTGCGATTCTTTGTTGCGTATTTCTGTAATCTTCAAAATCTGCAAGAACCATATATGGGTCGTGATGAATGATTGATGATGTTACTTCATGGAACATCTTGCCACCAATACCATTCTGGTTAGCAAAATCAAGTATCTTGCGAATTTCTGAGTTGTTGTTATAGAAATTCTGTGGCACATAGCCCTGTCTTTGTAACTGTTGAACTTCAGGTGTTTTCATACCGAAGATATAGATATTGTCTTCGCCAACAGCTTCATAGATTTCAACATTAGCGCCGTCCATTGTACCAAGAGTCACAGCACCGTTAAGCATAAGCTTCATATTACCTGTACCAGATGCTTCTGTACTTGCAAGTGAAATCTGCTCTGAAATATCAGCAGCAGGCATAAGTTTTTCTGCAAGAGTTACATTGTAATCTTCAACATAAACAACTTTAAGTCTGCCCTTAACATCAGGGTCATTGTTGATTAAATCTGCAAGAGCACAAATGAAAGAAATAATCTTCTTTGCTACAAAATAACCTGATGCTGCCTTTGCACCGAAAATATATGTGTGAGGAATGAACTCACCATTTGGATTTTCTTTAATTGCAAGGTACTGTGAAAGAATATTGAGCGCATTAAGGTGTTGACGCTTATATTCGTGAAGACGCTTAACCTGAACATCGAAGATTGAATCAGGGTCAAGCTGAATTCCGTTGTGTTTGAGCACATATTTTGCAAATTCTTCTTTATTTGCTCTCTTAATTTTGCCGAGCTCATCAAGAACTGCTTTATCGTCTTTATATTTTCTCAAATCAAGAAGCTTGTCAGCATCTTTTACAAACCCATCACCAATTGTTTCAGTAAGGAAGTTTGTAAGTTTTGGGTTTGCCTGACAAAGCCATCTTCTGTGAGCAATACCATTAGTTACATTTGTGAACTTGTTTGGTGTGAGCGCATAGAAATCTGAGAAAACAGTATCTTTAAGAATATCACTGTGAAGCGCAGAAACACCGTTTACACAATGTGAACCTGCAACGCAAAGGTTTGCCATTCTAACAACGCCATTTGACATAATTGCCATTCTTTCAACTGTGTCCGCATTCTGTGTGTTTTCCCATACAAATGAACGGAAACGATTGTCGATTTCTTTGGTGATTTGCCAAATACGAGGCATAAGACGCTTATAAAGGTCTTCTGGCCAACATTCAAGTGCTTCTTTCATAACTGTGTGGTTAGTGTAAGCAACTGTATTTGTTACGATATTCCAAGCTTCGTCCCAACCGTAGCCACATTCGTCGAGCATAATTCTCATAAGCTCAGGAATTGCCATTGTTGGGTGAGTGTCGTTAACATGGATTGCAACTTTATCTGCAAAGTTATCCATTGTTCCGAATTCACGAAGGTGATGTTGAACAATGTCTTGAATTGATGCTGAAACAAGGAAATACTGTTGACGAAGACGAAGTGATTTACCTTCTGGATGGTTGTCAGCAGGATAAAGAACCTTGCTGATAACCTCTGCCATAGCATTTCTTTCCATAGCTCTCATATAGTCACCCTGATTAAATAGTGCCATATCAAGACCAGGTGCTTTTGCAGACCAAAGACGAAGCACTGAAATACCTTTTCCGTCTTTACCTGCAACATGCATATCATAAGGAATAGCCTGAATTACTGTTGGGTTTTCAATTTCAACATGGTGATAATGATTTTCCCAAGTGTCACGAACTTCGCCTTCAAAATTGATGTTGATTGCGCTTTCTTCGTGTGGAACAAGCCAAACATCACCACCAGGAAGCCAGAAATCAGGAAGCTCTGTCTGCCAACCGTCAACAAGTTTCTGCTTGAAAATACCATATTCATAAAGAATTGAATATCCCTTTGAAACATAACCTTGAGTTGCAAGACCATCGAGATAGCAAGCAGCAAGACGGCCAAGACCACCATTGCCAAGACCTGCGTCAGGTTCGCAATCATAGATTGAATCCATCTTTACGCCATAATCTTTCAAAACACTTTCAAAAACTTTTGTGAGATTAAGGTTATAAAGATTGTTTTTAAGTGAACGACCCATAAGGAATTCCATGCAGAGATAATACACTCTTTTTGTTCCCTTTTTTGAGCCTTCTTTTGAAAATTCTGCTCTGCCCTGACCCATCATGTCTCTGAGAATCAAAACAATTGCTTTATAGAACTGCTCATTTGTTGCTTCTTCGGGTCTTACGCCGATAAAATGAGAAAGTTTTGAGTCAACAAGCTCTTTTGCTTGTTTCTTTGTAAGGCTATAATTCATACAAATCCTCCAAAAACATTTATAAAAAACATTAAAATTTTAAATTCGTTTGTATATTTTACACTAAATTCAAGCGTTTTTCAACTATAATAAGCAATTATTTTTATTTTTTATTAAACAATATTTAACAAATTTTCATTTTATTAGTAAAAACACAAAAAGCACCGTAAAAACGGTGCTTTGATTTGTTGTGTTAAGAATAGTTTTCAAAACCTGCTTTTTCCCAAACAACTGTAAATATGTCGCCCTTTCTTGTGTAGCAGTCAGTTGTTTTTCCATCAAGTTCTGTTACATACTTGAACTTTTCTCTGCCTGCAGCTGAGCCTGTTAATCTTTCAAAGCTCTTTTCGATTGCATTTGCCATTTCATGGTTAAATGCCTTGAGAGTTGCAACAACAACAATTTTTCTTGAATCGACATAACCAAATTTGAAGCCTGTGAGCCACCAGTGAGCCTGTTCTTCACGGAAGAAGAGTCTGTTACCACTTCTATAATCTTTTGCGCTCATATAGAAATCCATGCTCATCTCAAGAAGATGTTCTTGAGATGCACATTCATAATATGTTGTTGAATTATCGTTAGGGTCTTTTGTGTAAACACCAAGTTCAGCACCAACGAGAACGCCATACTGACCTTTCCACCACTGAAGTCTCCATTTGAGACCGTCATATTCAAAATCTGCTTTAAGAGTTGTGTATCTCATGTTCGCAAAAACAGCTGCCTGGTCATATTCATCACCAAAGCCGAAATGACGTTGCCAAGGATTCATTGTTGAATAGTAAATCTGTTGCTCTGCATCATAAACATAACCAGCCGCATTGAGAGCCGCGTTCATATCTGTCTGAGAAAGAGTGCCACCTGATGAACCTGTTGATGGTTTTGTTGTGGTTGTTGTGCTTGTTGATGGCTTTGTTGTAGTTGTTGTGCTTGTTGATGGCTTTGTCGTAGTTGTAGTTGTTGTGTCATCCACATTCACATCGTTACCAACATCGTTGTTTGCTGGACCTTCAACTACTGGTGGTTTTGTTATTTCATCGCCGTCAGCAGGTTTCTTTTCGCACCCTGCAAAGCAAGAAGCAACCATAACAAGTGCCATAATTGCAGCAATTATTCTGATAATTGTTGATTTCATATTCTTACCTCCACACATAGAGTTTGTTTTTGTTGTTATACATTACAATTATTACATAAAAGCAAGATATTGTCAATTAGAATAGACAAAAAAGACGGAACTAAAAAGTTCCGTCTTTTAATTTTAGTTGGTTTTATTGAGATCTGCGAAATTATCTTTATTTGCTTTATAAAGCTTCTTGAACACTGCAAAGTTTTTGTCATAAATTGCCTTGTTTTCTACATTAGGCACAAAGGTCTTTGCAGCAGGAATAAGCTTCTTTGCATCAGGAACTTTTTCAATGATGCCGGCACCAATCGCGATAAGAACAGCTGCACCAACCGCACCAACATTCTGTGGGCTTGCAACTGTCTCGACAACTCTGCCTGTGCAGTCTGCAAGAATCTGTGCTGTTACATCTGACAATGCACCACCGCCAACAAAACGAATTGTTTTTGATGTTTTAACTTTCTTTTCTTCAGTTTCAAGGAACCAACGAAGATGGAAGCAAACGCCCTCAACAACTGCTCTAATCATTTCAGTTTTGCCTGTATCAAGCGAAATGTTGAAGAACATTCCACGAGCATTTGGGTCTTCAAATGGACAACGGTTACCATGGAGCCAAGGTGTGAAAATTACACCACCACTACCTGCTGGGATTGAATCGATAACAGCCATCATATAATCATAAAGTCCTGTGTAAACAACTTCCATATCCGCTTTTTTGCGTTTTAAGTTGTGTTGTTTGCTCATGTAAATATCGATTTCATCAAGAGCCAAATGGTCTTTAACCCATTCAACACACTTGCCCGCAGTTTCAAGCTCACCGAAGTAGTTGTAAATACCGTCAGCAGCACCAACAACCGCAGCCATCATTGTGCTTGCGTCAACAACGCTCTTATCAGTAACTGTTGAAACCCAACCAGATGTACCTTGATAAACGTGAGTATCGCCAAGTTCAGTTGCGCCTGCACCAACACCGATAAGTGTGGCATCACCGCCACCACCGAAAACCGCAATACCAGGAACAAGACCTAATTCTTTTGCCTGTTGTTCGCGAAGCACACCGATTTTTTCAGTACAATCAGCAATTCTTGCAAGGTGTTTCATATCAACGCCCAAAAGTTTGCAGATTGTAGGACTCCAATCCTTCTTTTTAAGGTCATAAAGAAGTGCGCCGAAAGCAGAGTCCTTTGTCATTACAAATTCACCTGTCATACGGCAGATGAGATATTCTTTAACATCAAGCCATTTATGTACTCTTGCAAAGTTTTCTGGCTCATTTGCTTCTGTCCACTTGTATTTCCATACAGGGTCCTTAACGCTCAATGCAGCTGCGCCAGTAATTGCAAGTGATGGAAGAAGCTTAAAGACATTACCACCTGCAACCTGTGGTCCATAAGCAATACCTTTTTTGATTTCTTCAGTAGCGCGCTGGTCCATATAGCTGAATGCACCACGAACTGCATTGCCGTCTTTATCAACAAGAACAAGACCTTGCATCTGTGAGCAGAAAGAAATACCATAGATATCTTTAGGGTCAATCTTTGAATTTTTAATAACCTTTTTTGATGTTGAGCACATTGCCTCCCACCATTCGTCAGGGTCCTGCTCAGCACCACCATTAGGCATAATATATAGTTTATACCCTTCTGTTGCTGCTTCTAAAAGTTCGATTGTCTTGCCGATTTTGAAAAGACAAGTTTTAACACCCGTTGTACCGATGTCAAAGGCAAGAGCATAAATTTCTTTTTCCATTTTCTTTTCCCCTTTATGTCAAATAAAGTTTCATTCATATTTATTGCATTTTACCATATTTCAGTAAAAATGTACAGAGTTTTTTATTCTACTCTCATTTGCTTCATTTCTTTTCTAAATACAAAAAAGAACACGATTGATGCAGTAATAATTGAAATCGCGTCAGATACTGGTTCTGCAAGAAAAACTGCAAACACCTTGTTTTCAAAGAAGTTTGGCAAAATATATATGAGTGGCACTAAAAGAATTACCTTTCTTAAACAAGCAATAAACAGCGATGCTTTTGCCTTTCCAAGAGCAATAAGCGTCTGCTGAACTGCCATCTGTATCCCAAAGAATACCAAAGCGCAACCGTAAAGACGGATTGTCCATGTTGCCGTTTCCATAAGTTCAGGATTATCATTGAAAATTTTAATAAAGAATTGTGGAAACAGTTCGATTGTCGTTCCAAACACAAAAATATAACTAAAACAAATAAACAAAAATGCTTTGAAAGCCTGTTTTACTCTGTTACCATTTTTCGCACCATAGTTGTAGCTGATAATTGGTTGTGCACCTTGACCGATGCCCTGAGCTGGCACCCACACCATTTGAAAAATAGTAGTACAGATAGTCATAGCTCCAACCGCAATATCCCCACCATATTTTTGAAGTGATGAATTGAACGCCACATTTATTACCGCTTCCGTACCACTCATGACAAATGGTGATATGCCAAGAGCCAACACAGGTGCAAGAATTTTTATATTAGGTAAAAGATTTTCTTTTTTTATTCTTATTTTGGTCTTTTTACCAAGTAAAAAAGAAATCACCCATACAGCAGAAACAGCTTGGGAGATAATTGTTGCTAGTGCAGCGCCCCTGACCCCCATATCAAGCCCAAATATAAATATAGGGTCAAGAATAATGTTACAGATTGCACCAATAAGTACTGTTGCCATACTAATTTTTGTAAAGCCCTGAGTCGTAATAAACATGTTAAGACCCAAAGAAATCATCACAAACATTGAACCTGCCACATAAATATTCATATATGGCAATGCATATACAATTGTACTTTCACTTGCGCCGAAAAGCATTAAAAGTTTTTCACCAAACACAAGAAAAACCGCTGTGAGGATTACTGACAGCATTATAAGCAATATAAAGCAGTTGCCGAGAATTTTTTCTGCTTTTTTAATGTCACCTTTTCCCATTTCAATGGCAGCGCGAGGCGCACCACCCTGAGCTACAAGCATTGTAAATGCAGTAATCAATGATATTACAGGAAAACACAATCCCACGCCTGTAATCGCCATTGTTCCTACGTCTCCCATGTGACCGATATAAATTCTGTCAACAATGTTATAAAGAAGATTTACTATCTGCGCAAGAATCGCAGGAATGCTAAGTTTTATAATCAAACTCCATACAGGAGCATTTGCCAGTTGTCCTGAAACATCTGTTTTTTTATCCATCAAATCACCTTATCATGTAACCGTATTTTTTTAGATACTCCCCAATCTCTTTTTCATTTACATATTCTGTCAAACAACCAACACCCGTTACACATTTGCCACCTGTTATGTTACCAGCAAGCACACATTGTTTAAAGTCCAAATCGTTATATAATCCATAGATAAAACCTGCCAAAAATGCATCGCCCGCACCTGTTGCGTCAACACATTTGAACTCTTCTATATTATCAACTGTGAAATAGCCGTTATCATAGCCCGCACAACCATCTTTGCCAAGTTTTACGATTGGTTTCTCGAAATAGTTGCGAAGAAAGTCTAACGCTTTTTGTGGGTCGCGAGTACCCGTCATTTTTTCGGTTTCGTCAATATTTGGTGTGTAATAATCTGCAATTTCGATTAAATCCTTATGTTTTTTAATGGACATATCGTCACTATAACCTGTATCAAGCACCAAGATTGTTCCGTCTTTTTTAAGTTGTTTATAGACGGGCAAGATTGATTCTTGCATACCAACGACTTTTGCGCCTTTAAGAGAATTATAGATTTTTTCCATCATTTCTTCTGTATAATTTTCCTGACCCCCATAGGACACGAAAGTTCTGTCTTTTTCAGTAATTATTGCAGATGTTACATTCAGCGGATAACTACGGCTTTCAAAAAGTTCATATTTTGTTCCGCTTTTATCTAACTCTTGCTTTGCAAACTGTGAAAACATATCGTCACCCAAAAAGGTGCCGATTTTCGCAGGAATACCCAATCTTGAACAGTTTATCATTGTTGCAGGTAATCCACCGCCAAGACAAACCTTGAAATCTTTGCAATAGATTTCTTCGCCCTCGTTAGGAATTCTTGGCATTCCCGCATAGAGCAAATCCACATTCAGTTTTCCAAATGCTGCTACAAAACTCATTTCCATTCACCTGTAAAATCTTTGTTAAGCTCAATATATTTATCCACCAACTCTTTTGCAAGTGAATATGAACTCACAAGTGGGTGTAAATAAAGACAATCGACCGCTGATTCTTTGTCACAATTTATAATCGCCTTTGATGCAAGGCGCTCATAGGCTTTGACTCTTGTGATAATCTCTTTATTTTCAAAAGGCACATTGCCAATCTTTATTGGTGTCACTTTACCATCTTTAATTTCACAAGAAATTTCAACAGTATCACATTCATCTAAAAAATCTATCGCTTTGTTTGTGTTTGGCACACAAGCAATTATTTTTTTATCACTCTTTTGGTTTTTTGCATCAATTATTCCAAGTGCCACACCTGCATAGCCACCATCATCAGGAGCATACATATCAAAATGCCAAGTTGAGTTTCGTTTTTCGCCTGTTTCACTTGCCATATATGAATTTTCACGAAGACCATAGTAATAATCAAATTTTTCTAAGGCTTTTTCAAAGTTGTTTTCAATATCAACATGAGATAACTCTTCTGTCATCTTTTCGTTAATATCTGCAATCTGCTCACCGCGTGTGCGCTCTGCATTAAGGATATTTTCAACGGCTTTTTCTCGATTGTAGAAATAATACATATATTCATTTGGCACATATTGTTTCTGCATTAAAAACTCTTTGTCGAAATATCGCAAATCTGTGTTTTCATAAGCCTTGTCATCACTTACAATTTTACTTGTTATGTCAACGCCATCCGCTTTTATATATTTGAAGAATGACAAGTGATTAAGCCCATAACACAATGCGTCAAGATGATTTTCAGGGTAACCATAAAGTTCTTCAAATCGTCTTAACATTCCACTTGGAGCATCACAAATACCATAAGTAAAATCATAACCCATATCACGAAGAGTTTGTGATACTACACCGGCAGGATTTGTGAAATTGAACACCATTGCATTGGGTTTCGCATGTTGTTTTACCAATTCGCAATACTCTTTAAGAGCAGGGATACTTCTCATTGCAAAAGAAAATCCTGCTGCACCTGTTGTTTCTTGACCAAGAATGCCCAAATCTAAAGCAATTCTCTCGTCACGGCAACGCATTCTGTCGCCACCCGCACGAATTGTTGTGATTACATAGTCTGCATCTTTAATTGCTTCAACAGGGTCTGTTGTGAGAACAAAGCCCATAAATGGACAAAGACGGCGAGAAACTTCTCTCGCCATCTTGCCATAAATATTCAACTTTTTCTCATTGTTATCCATAAAAACAAGCTCAGTAATGCCCATCTTTTCGGCACGACCTGCAATGCTTTTTGCCAAAAACATTGAACGGACTCCGCCACCACCGATAACTGCAAGTTTCATATCTTAGAGTACCTCTCTAACATTGCTTTCGCCTGAGTCAAGATTGAGTGTAAGTGTCTTTGCTTCGCCATTTTCTGTAAAGTCAAGACGGATTTCGTCTTTGCTTATAAACTCTGCAAAGTTAACCTTATAATCTTTATCTTTAAAGAAATCTTTCAAGTATTCAATTCTTTCATCGTCAAAGTCACCTGCATTGTCAGAAACGAAAAGAACATTACCACAAATTGAGTTAACTTTACCGTGAAGAAGCTTTTGGTCCATATTGTAACCGATATTGATGTCACGAAGGAAGAATACATCAGGGTCATTACAGAAAGCTCTGCCATCAAGGTGATTACGGAAGATTGTGTTTGTAATCGCATTCTGTGATGATGGAATTTCGTTGTTAAATCTAATTCCTGTTACGATAGAGTTAATGTTAAGGCTCTTTTTGAGTTCGAACTTCCAGTTCTTGTTAACATCACAAGAAATACGACAAGCGTCAAAGATACCCATACAAGTACCAAGTGGCACACCACAACCAAGAATCCATTTGTCGCCACAAACTTCACGAAGGAAATCAACGCCATCGCACATGATTTCGCCACGAGTTTTACCATTTCTTGGCTCAATACACTGACTATAAAGGAAGTCGAGCTTAACCATATCAAAGCCCCAAACATTGAGGATTGTGTCGAATACTTTTCTCAAATATTCACGAACTTCTGGATGATAAATATCGAGTGTATATGCACCACCCCAACCCTGACAACCGAGCATTTTTCTGCCGTTGTGGTTGTGTCTGAGAAGCCATTCAGGATGCTTTTTAGCAATCATTGATGACACCTGAGCTGAGAAAGGAGCAAGCCAAAGACCTGCTTTGTATCCTTTTTCGTGGATTTTGTCTGCAATATATTTCATGCCATGAGGGAACTTTTTGTGGTCTGTGATAAGCCAGTCACCAACAGCTGCCTGATAACCGTCGTCAACCTGGAAGATATTAACTTCTTCAGCAGCTCTGTCAAGACCGTTAAGGTCACGAAGAATGATGTCTTCGTTGATGTTCTGGAAATAGTTATACCATGATGTGTAACCTGAAAGATGGTCTATTGCAGGCTTTTTGCAACCAACAAAATCAAAGAAATATTTGTCCATTACATCGTCCATGTCTCCTTCGATAATTGCGATGTCGAACATTTCATATTCCTGACCTGCTTTGAGTGTAAGACCTTCAACATCTTTCTTGATATTGAACTTATCGTCTTTCATATCAACTTCAAAGATTGTGTAACCTTTTCTTTCACTCTTTGAACCATAGAGTTTAATTTCATTTTCGCCTTTTTCACGGAAATAGCAATATGTATAACTATGGAACTTGCCTTCTTCACCATAGTTTTCAAAGTGATAGTCACCTGAAAGACCCGCGAAGTGAGCAGTGAACTTTGTTATTTTTGCAGGCTCAAAAAGTCCGTCAAATTTATCGTTTTTTGAGAATTCTCTTGAAGTTGTCCAAGCCTGATAACCATTTGCATAGAACAAATCTTCATCATCAAAATCCTTTTCACCTTTAAGAATGAATTTTGACATTGTCATATTCTTTTTAGCAGTAAAGATACCTTTAATGCTTTCTTTTGTCTCTTCAAGATAGAATGAAAAATTTTCGTTATCAAATTCTTTGTGAGCTACTTTTGAGCCACCCACAGTCATTTCTGCATAGAGTTTGAACATAATAAAGTCCCCCTAATTACATAAATTTACCTATACGCAATAATTTTAGCACAAACCCCTTGTAAAATCAATAGAAACTCATAAATGTCGGTTGACACTTTTATCCCAAAAAAGTATAATAAAATAGTCATAATATGTAATGGGTGGTGACCTGTTTTGTATAACGAAAATGATGTTAAAAAGAAAAAGATTATTCGTATTTCTGTTACTTGTATTCTTGCAATTATTCTCATTGTCACACCACTTGTTATTTACACCGTCAAAAATCAAAATCAACCCGTTGACTCAAACAACATCGTCGAAAGCACAACAGAATCTACTACTGAAAAGCCAACTGAACCTTTTATCGAAAAAACCGCATCAATTGGCGTAACAGGTGATATACTAATTCACCACACAATTTTTAACCACGCAAGAATGTCTGACGGCAGTTATAATTTTGATGATGTTTTCACACTTGTTAAGCCTTATTTCAATTCTTATGATTATATGATTGCTAATTTGGAAGTTACTTTGGCTGGTGCTGATAAAGGATATTCAGGATACCCACAGTTCAACTCGCCCGACGAACTTGTTACTAGTATGAAAAAATCTGGAATTGATATGGTGCTTACTGCGAACAACCATTCCTATGACACGGGGCTATCGGGAATGAGACGCACCTTGCAAATTCTTGAAAATAACAATATGGAATATATCGGCACACGAAAAGCCGATACCGATGCCATATATAAAGTTTGCGATATAAACGGAATAAAAGTTGGTATGGCTTGTTATACTTATGAAACCACAAGCGGTACTGAGGGAAGAAAATCACTCAACGGACTCTTGCTTAATAAAGAAGCAACACCTTTGGTTAACAGTTTCAACTATAACAATCTTTCTGCGTTCTATTCAGAAGCAGAAGCATCCATCAAAGCTATGAAAGAAAACGGTGCAGACGCAATTGTTTTCTATTTGCACTGGGGTAATGAATATCAACTCTCACCCAACAGTTATCAAAAGTCAATAGCACAAAAACTATGTGATTTGGGCGTTGATGTGATTGTTGGCGGTCATCCCCATGTTATTCAACCATTTGATACATTAACAAGCGAAAACGGTCACGAAACAATCTGTTTATATTCAATAGGCAATGCTGTTTCTGACCAAAGGCGCGAATATATGAAACCTTTTGACACGGGGCATACAGAAGATGGCGTGATTTTCAGTTTTTCTTTTGAAAAATGGAATGACGGCACAACAAAAATTTCAGATGTAAACATTATTCCTACTTGGGTTAATTCTAAATGGGCAAATGGCAAAAAGGTTTATGAAATCACCCCTATTGACGCAAACAAATCGGACCTTTCTAATGCAGAAAAAGCATCT
The DNA here is from genome assembly GCA_045632525.1 of Candidatus Fimenecus sp. Lineage (GTDB taxonomy): Bacteria > Bacillota > Clostridia > Oscillospirales > Acutalibacteraceae > Fimenecus. The sequence goes on along the minus strand of JAZQWV010000068.1, from coordinate 33,874 downwards.
TTCAACCGAACAATGAACCTTGTCGGCGACCCTTTGAATGAATATCGTACTACTCACGGTATGGACGCAATAAAAACTTCAGTTTAAGCAGGTGACTTTATGGGATTTGTTCCCTTTAATTCAAGAGACTTATTTTTTAAAAATAAATTCGGCAGTATTGAGATGGGTGAAGAAATTCACTTGCGTCTTTGTTTGCCACGCTCTTTTTGTTGCAGTGGTACTGTGTTGATGCTTCGTCGTGATGACGGAGAATACGAAGAAAGACCAATGCTTTGGGCAGGCATGTGTGACGACGAAACAGAAATGTGGGATATTCACACATCCGTAGAAAGAGAAGGTCTTTATTGGTATCACTTTGACTATTTCTCCGCTTATGGCAGAAGTTCAATTCTTCAAACCATTGACGGAATTGGTGCTTTTGCTCATAGTTATGGCACAAAAACCGACTGGCAATTAACTGTAACTGAAAATAATTTCACCACACCTGACTGGCTCAAGGGTGGAATCATCTATCAAATTTTCCCTGACAGATTTTATAATTCTGGTAAAAAGAAAGAAAATGTACCCACAGACCGTGTTATGCGCTCTGACTGGGGCAACGAGCCCGAATGGCGTCCTACCACCGAAGGCAAAGTGCTTAACAACGACTTTTTCGGTGGTGATTTAAAGGGAATTGAAGAAAAGCTCCCATATCTTCGCGATTTAGGTGTAACTTGCATTTATCTCAACCCCATTTTTGAATCTCACTCAAACCACAGATATGATACCGCTGATTACAGTAAAATCGACCCTTGTTTAGGCACAGAAAAAGATTTCAAAGACCTTTGCAAATCTGCTAAAAAACTCGGTATCCACATTATTCTTGATGGCGTTTTCTCACACACAGGTGACGATAGTGTCTATTTCAACCGCAATGGTAGATATGACACCTTGGGTGCTTATAACTCAAAAGAGAGCCCCTATTACAGTTGGTATAAATTCACCAATTATCCCGAAAAATATCAAAGCTGGTGGGGATTTGTCACTCTGCCTGAAATTATTGAAGAAGACGAAGCTTATCGCAAATTTATAAACGGCAAGGGTGGAATCGTTGAAAAGTGGTTGACAGCAGGAGCAAGTGGTTTTCGACTTGATGTTGCCGACGAGTTGCCCGATATTTTTATTGACGAATTACGCACTCGACTTAAAGAAACCAACCCTGACGCTTTGCTTATGGGTGAAGTTTGGGAAGATGCTACAACAAAGCATAGTTATGGCTCTCGCAGACGCTACCTTTTAGGCAGTCAGTTTGACTCGGTTATGAATTATCCTTTTGCAAATGCTATTCTTGATTTCTGTCGAAACGGCAAAGCAGAAGATTTTATGCATATAATTATGCAAATTGTCGAGAATTACCCGAAACAATGCCTTGATGTTATGATGAATCACATTGGCACTCACGACACGGAAAGAGCCATCACCAAAATCGCAGGTGAATCTTGCGAATATCGTGACCGTCAGTGGCAGTCTTGCCACAATCTTGGTGATAACTATAATAAAGGTGTTGCTCTTTTAAAATGTGCAGCCGTTTTGCAATATACTCTCCCCGGTGTGCCGTCTCTTTATTATGGCGATGAAGCGGGAATGCAGGGTTATAAAGACCCATTTAATCGCGGTTGCTACCCTTGGGGCAATGAAAACGCTGAACTCATTGATTTTTATAAAGCTTTGGGTAAAATAAGACGAGAAAATAATGTTTTCAAAAAAGGCAATTTTGCTCCCATTTCATCAATGCTTGGTTGTGTAGCTTTCTGTCGTTATGACGAAAATGAAAGCATTATGGTAATCGTTAACCGTAATGAACACCCCATCACATATCGTCTTCCTGACGATTTCAAAAATGCCCATTCAATTATGAACTCTTGCGTTGAAAATGGTGAAGTTTATATTGACGGTTGCTCATTTGTTATCTTGGCAAAATAACTTGTAAAGAAAATTTAAATATGTTATTATTCACTTGGTGGTTTAATTTATGACAAACTCTTTTGGCTATTTACCAAAATCTCATAAAATCTTATGGATTGCTCTTCGCGTTATCATTCTCGCGTGGGGTATTTATGGCTTGTTTCACGGCTCAGTTGTTGAGTTTCTTGAAGCAATTTTCGCAATAATTTTCACACATTTGTGGGATTTCTTTCAGATTTTCGGTAAAAAATCTTTTATAATCGAAGTTGATTATCTTGCACAAACAATGCTCAATATTTTCATTTTTGTTGCTGTTTGTATTGGCACAACTCTTAACAACAGAACAACTTTTGAACATTTTGACCTTGTAACTCATTTTGGTTCAGGTTTTCTCTCTGCTTGGTTTGGATATGACTTTGCAAACATTGTCTATCGCAAACGCGGTGACTTAGGCCCTGCAATGTCATCACTTTTCTCTCTTTCTTTTGCATTAAGCATTGCAGTTGGTTGGGAAGTTTATGAATTCACTATGGATAAGCTTTATAAAATGACTTTACAGCGTGGCAACAATGACACAATGGTTGACTTTATCGCTTGTGCAATCGGTGCTGTGCTTGCAATGTTCCTTATTGCGTTTTTAAGAAACGGAATAATCGGTAAAAACAAAGAAGAAATCAAAAAGATGCGTCAGAAAGAAAAGGAAAAACGACTTCTCAAAGACCGTCTTTATGATGAATATATCAAAAATCAAAAAGGAGAGGAAAACACATGAAAAAAGTCATCTCTCTTCTGCTTGTTGTCACAATGATTACACTTTTATTTGCATCTTGTTCAGGTCCTGCAAAAATTAAGGTTAATGGTGTAAAAGTTGACAACGAAATTTATGCATATTTTAAAGACGGATTGGACGAAACGCTCTCAAAGGACGAAAAAGAAGAAAGTATCAAGAAAAGCATTTCAAGATATGTAACAATCAATTCAGAGTTCAATAATCGTGGTCTTTCACTTTCAAGCGTTGAAAAGAAAAATGTTTCAACAACGGTTAACAACCTTTGGCATGTTTTCGGCACTCATTATGAAGACATTGGCGTTTCAAAACAGTCTCTTTATAAAATAGAGCTTTCAAAAGCTTATGAAAAATCATTGCTTAGTTATTATTACAGCGACAAAGGCGTTTCACCAATTGGGGAAGACACAATAAAAGCATATTTTAAAGAAAACTATGTGGCCGTGCGTCTTATAACTGGTTATCTTTTCAATGTTGATGAAAACGGGGCAAGTGTTCCAATGACGGATGACCAAAAGAACAACATTGTAAATTCTTTCAACTCAGTTGCAACAATGGTTAATGGTGGCACTTCTCTTGAAGAAGCAATTTCAGCTTTGGGTAGTGGCACAGAAATTCACGATAGCCTTATTCACGCTAATGATACAACCACATTGCCAGAAGGATTTTTCTCAGCGGCAAAAGCCATTGAAGCAACCAAAGCAGCCGCAATCTCACTTGGGGATTACATATTCTTGGTTCAACGCATTGATGTTTTCAATGAAAAGTTTGGTTATTACACAACATATCGTACTGACTGCCTTCAGAAAATGAAAGGTGAAGAGTTTTCTAGAATCATAGATAAATGGGCAGAAAGTTATGTTGCTAAATAAAAAAGGACGGTGTAACAACCGTCCTAATATACGCCTCCATAGTTAAATGGACATAATAAACCCCTCCTAAGTAGGTGTTTTAACAAACACTTTTGCAAAAAGGCAAACGGTAATCTGTTTGAACTGTATCGTATATGCGCTTGTACCTCAGCAGGATAGAGGGTCCGCCTCCTAAGCGGAACGCCCCCGGTTCGAATCCGGGCAAGCGCGCCAAAAAGTGCCGAGAAATCAAGGTTTCTCGGCACTTTTACTTTTCTTTCTCACTCATTTAATTGTGGTGAGTTTATTGTTTTTAAATAGCAAAACAAGTTCGAACTTTTACCATATCCCGATTAGCAGGAAATTAGCAGAAAATCGGCGTTTTGCTAATCGCCTGCTAATCGGATTTTTAGCAAAACCCTGCTAATTTGCGCAGGCGTATGTTCTATCCATATTCGCACATCTAATGTGTCATAGTAATCTAAATGAATTTTTATTAAACTCCAATAGTCCTTCATCCCGCATCTTGCAAAGCTCATTGGACATAGCGCTTCTGTCAACTGACAAAAAATCCGCAAACTGCTGACGGTTGTATGGAATGGTGAAGTATGAGCAATTCTGTCGCTTGGCTTCTTCGGATAAATAGGAAATCAATTTTTCTCGTGTTGAACGCTTGGACATATGACCGAGCTTCTGCACGAGTTTTCTGTTTTTCTCGGAAATTGCGAAAAACAAATTCTGCACTACCGTTGTGTGAAAACGACAAGCGGAAGAACAGGTGGTAATAATTTTCTTTACATCAAAAAACATTACAGCGCTATCTTCCACTGCCACAACATCATTGAGCAATGCGCCGCTTTCGGGAGCAACGTAGGCTTCACCGAACATTTCACCCACAGCAATCTGACCGAGAATACTGCGATTACCCCAATAGTCATCCTTTTGAATGTGTAAATTGCCTTCCACCAAGACGGTAATATCGTTTAAGTGCTCTCCTTGTCTTAATACATATTCACCCTTCTTATAAGTGAAAAGTCTTGCACCAAGGCAGGAAAGCATAGAAACGATTTCATCATCACCAACACCGGAAAATAACTGAGTTCTTTTGAGAACGGATACATACTTTTTCATAAAACATCACTTTCTGTTGTAAATACAACCGCATCGTTTTAATTATTGTAATATAATACGAGTGAAAAATCAAGAGAGGAGAACTTTTATGATTAGAAAAATCATTAAAATCGACGAAGAAAAATGTAATGGATGCGGAGCTTGTGCAGCAGCTTGCCACGAAGGTGCTATTGAAATGATAAACGGTAAAGCAAAACTCATACGTGAAGATTATTGCGATGGTCTTGGCGATTGCCTTCCCACTTGTCCCGTAGATGCAATAACTTTTGAGGAAAGAGATGCGCCTGCTTATGATGAATCCGCTGTTCTTGCGGCAAAGGAAAAGAAAGCATCTATACTGCTTCCTTGCGGTTGTCCCGGTACACAATCAAAAGCCATTCACAGAGAAAATTGCGATTGCAATAGTTCTACTGTACCTACAAGCAGTCAGCTTTCACAATGGCCTGTTCAGATTAAGCTCGTTCCGGTAAATGCACCATATTTTGACGGAGCAAACCTTTTGGCTGCGGCAGACTGCACTGCCTATGCTTATGGTAATTTCCATAACGAGTTTATCCGTAATCATATTACACTTATCGGTTGTCCTAAACTTGATGAAGGTGATTATACCGAAAAACTGACTTCCATTATCGCAAATAACGATATTAAAAGTGTAACCGTTGTTCGTATGGAAGTACCTTGCTGTGGCGGTATCGAGTATGCGGTTAAACAGGCTTTACAAACAAGCGGTAAATTCATTCCGTGGAGAGTTGTTACCATCTCTACCGACGGTAAAATATTAGATTAAACGGAGGACAGAAAAATGGATAGAAAAATGTTTTGTTTTCAATGTGAGCAGACAGCGGGTTGTTCGGCTTGCACCGGTAGTGCGGGTGTATGCGGTAAGAAAGCCGACACCGCAGAGTTTCAAGATAAGTTGACAGGTGCGCTTATCGGTCTTGCGAGAGCAACCGAAGGTAACGAGAGCCTTGTAAATGAGACAACCGACAGACTTGTACTTGAAGGTCTGTTTACTACTATAACCAATGTGAATTTCAATAACGAAACCATATCGGCACTTATTAAAAAAATCGAAGTTGAGAAAGAACGCCTTGTGCCTAAATGTTTATGCTGTTCTTCTGCTTGCGGTAGAAACGACAACTACGATATGAACGAGTTGTGGAATGCAAATGAGGATATTCGTTCCCTCAAATCGCTCATTTTGTTCGGTATTCGTGGAGTGGCTGCCTATGCTTATCACGCAGAAGTGCTCGGATACAGAGATGCCGATGTAAACAAGTTCTTCTATAAGGCACTCTTTGCAATCGGTATGAAGGATTGGGGTATGGATGAACTGCTTCCAATCGTCTTGGAAGTGGGCGAAATCAACCTTAAATGCATGGCTCTGCTTGACAAAGCCAATACCGAAACCTATGGCAATCCTGTTCCTACCGAAGTTAGCTTAACGGTTGAAAAAGGTCCGTTTATTGTCATATCGGGACACGACCTTTATGATCTTAAGCAGTTGCTTGAACAGACCGAAGGTAAGGGTATCAACATTTATACTCACGGCGAAATGCTTCCTGCTCACGCCTATCCCGAACTTAAAAAGTATGCTCATCTGAAAGGCAATTACGGTACGGCTTGGCAGAATCAGCAGAAGGAATTTGCGGACATTCCCGCACCTATTCTCTTTACTACCAACTGCTTAATGCCGCCTAAAACAAGCTATGCTGACCGTGTATTCACCACCGAGGTAGTATCTTATCCTGAAATCGTGCATATTGGCGATAACAAAGATTTTACACCTGTTATCGAGAGGTCACTTGCTCTTGGTGGTTATCCAACCAATATGTACTTTACGGGAATTAACGGTGGCGAAAAGGTAATGACAGGATTCGCCCACAACACCGTTTTGTCAGTAGCGGGCACCGTCATTGATGCGGTCAAGTCAGGTGCTATCAAGCATTTCTTCCTCGTTGGTGGTTGCGACGGTGCAAAGCCGGGGCGCAACTATTACACCGAGTTTGTAAAACAAACTCCATCCGACAGCATTGTTTTGACACTTGCCTGCGGTAAGTATCGTTTTAATGACCTTGATGCAGGAACAATTGGCGGACTACCTCGCATTATGGATATGGGACAGTGTAACGATGCGTACAGTGCGATTAAGGTAGCTGTAACACTTGCGGAAGCATTTGAGTGCGGTGTAAACGACCTTCCTCTTTCTATGGTGCTTTCGTGGTACGAACAGAAGGCGGTATGTATTTTGCTGACTCTCCTTCATCTCGGCATTAAGAATATTCTGCTCGGTCCTTCGCTTCCGGCATTCGTATCACCTAATGTGTTGAACTATCTTGTTGAGCATTACAACATTGCACCCATCAGTACACCAGGAGACGATTTAAAGAAAATACTTGGAAATAATTGAGTAAATATAGCAAACCGAGTGACGAGAGATAACTTAAAGGTATTATATAAGAATATAACCTCCACCCTAAAATCACAGAAGTTGCTAATTGCTTGCTAATCAAACACAGTAAAACAGCATAAAATCAGCAATAACGGCGTAACACTTGATAACACATTAACCTTAAAAATCCCCTGACAGCAGGGGATTTTTAGGTATTACAAGGGATGCGAGATCCGTTTTCCTCGGTATCTCCTAAGGGTTAGTTACAGGTTCGATTCCTGTTGGGGGTGCCAAAAACTCATGCACTTTTGTGTATGAGTTTTTTATTTTTTTATTCAAAACTTTTCCCAGAACTAACAAAAATTTTACACAACAGAGTGTTGAAAAGCTTATAACAAATATAGTATAATATATTTGTTAAAATTTGTTATACTTTTGGAGGTTGCTATGAGAAACATTAAAGTTATCAACAGCGGTTGGCTTTTCTCAAAAAATGCTAAATCTGCTCCGTCAAATCTTCCAACTGATTGGGAAGCACTTGACCTTCCTTTCACATGGAACGGCAAAGACGGTCAGGATGGTGGCAATGACTATTACCGTGGCACTTGCTATTTTGCAAAAAAAATTAAAGCAGATGAATTGCCTGAAGGAGAAGTTAAATATCTTCAGTTTGATGGTGTAAACTCATCTTGCGAAATTTTCTGGAATGGCAAGAGCATCACAAAGCACGACGGCGGTTATTCAACTTTCCGTGCAGAAATCAAAGATATTAAAGATGTTAACTTGCTCGTTGTTGCAGTTGACAACTCTGCAAATGACAGAGTTTATCCACAACAGGCTGACTTTACATTCTATGGCGGTATTTATCGTGATGTAAGCGTTATCGCAGTTCCTGAAAATCACTTTGACCTTGATTACTATGGCTCACCTGCTATTATGGTTACTCCTGAAATCAAGGGTGCTGACGCTGAAATTGAAATCAAAACATTCTTTAAAAACGACAACTGTAAAGTTCGTTATGAAATCATTGCAGATGGCGAAGTTATCGCATCAAAAGAAGACGATGACGACGCAGAGTTTGAAATCAAGAATGTTCACCTTTGGGACGGTTTAAAAGACCCATATCTTTACGCAGCAAAGGCAACATTAATCTGTGACGGCGTTGAAGTTGACGAAGTTTCAACAAGATTCGGTTGCCGTACATTTAAAATTGACCCTGAAAAAGGCTTTATTCTCAATGGCCGTGAATATCCACTCCGTGGTGTTTCTCGTCATCAGGACAGACCCGATGTTGGTAATGCATTAACTCCTGAAATGCACAAAGAAGACCTTGACCTTATCCTTGAAATGGGTGCAAATACAATCCGTCTTGCTCACTATCAGCATTCACAGGTTTTCTATGACCTTTGTGACGAAGCAGGTCTTGTTCTCTGGGCAGAAATTCCATATATTTCAAGCCATATGCCAACGGGTTATGACAACACAATTTCACAGATGAAAGAACTTGTTGTTCAGAACTACAACCACCCATCAATCGTTGTTTGGGGACTTTCAAACGAAATTACAATCGCAGGTTCAAATCCTAACCTTATCAAGAACCACAAAGACCTTAACGATATGGTTCACGAGATGGATAAAACTCGTCTTACAACTATTGCAGCTGTTTCAATGTGCGACATTAATGACGAATATGTACATATTTCTGATGTGCTTTCTTACAACCACTATTTCGGTTGGTACGGTGGCGACACATCAATGAACGGTCCTTGGTTTGATGATTTCCATAAGAAATATCCAAACAAGCCAATCGGTATTTCTGAATATGGTTGTGAAGCTCTTGACTGGCATACATCTACACCTACTCAAGGTGACTACACAGAAGAATATCAGTCATACTACCATGAAGAACTCATTAAGCAGATTGCTGACAGACCTTATCTTTGGGCAACTCATGTTTGGAATATGTTTGACTTTGCCGCTGATGCTCGTGCAGAAGGTGGCGAAAATGGTATGAACCACAAAGGTCTTGTTACATTTGATAGAAAATATAAGAAAGACTCTTTTTATGCTTACCAAGCATGGCTTTCTGACAAACCTGTTCTTCACCTTTGCTCAAAGAGATATATTGACAGAGTTGAAGATGTAACAAAGGTTACTGTTTATTCTAACCAGCCTGAAGTTGAACTTTTTGCTAACGGTGTAAGCGTTGGTAAGCAAACAAAGGGCAAATATCCATTCTTCTATTTTGAAGTTAAGAATGAAGGTACAACTGAGCTTAAAGTTGTTGCAGGTGACCTTGAAGACACAGCAACAATCAACAAAGTTGACACTCCAAACGAGGCTTATGTTATGAAAGAAGAAGGTCAGGTTATCAACTGGTTTGAAATCAGCACTCCTGATGGGCGCCTTTCAATCAACAATACAATCGGTGACATTATGAGCACATTCGGTGGTAAACTTGTAATGGTTAAATTCCTTATGATGCTCAAAAACTCAATGGGCGGCGGCAAGGATGAAAACGGCGAAGAAAAGAAAGGCAATATGCTTTCAGGCTTCAAAGTTACACCTGCAATGCTTAAAAATATTTATGGTATGGCTAAAGGATTTACAATCAAGCGTGTATTCTCAATGCTTGGTGGTTCATTCACAAAAGAGCAAATCCTTGAACTCAACGCTAAACTCAACAAAGTTAAAGCACCAAAAAAGAAATAATCAATAAACAATAGAAAAAGGGATGCTGTTAAGCATCCCTTTTATTTTATCTTCAATGTTTTAAGATATTCTTTTTGTTCTTGTGTTATTCGATAACTTTCAATTGATTTCTGAATTGCTTTATTATGTATCCATTTATCGAATTTCTGCTTTTCTATATATGGAATTACCAAATCCCAACGACTAGAAAGTGCAGTTGCAAGATACCAAGCAATAGCCATATTAATATAATGCTCTTCGGATTTAATTCTCAAAAGCAAGTTTAGATGTTTTTTATCTAAACGCTCGTCCATAAAGAATTTCATCAAAGTCACAACTGCAAATCTTACTGTATAAATATGTTCTGATTTTGACCATTCTTCAATTTTTTCATATAGCAATGGGAGATTTTTACCCAAGACTTTTGGGGTCATCATATCACAAGTTGCCCAATTATCAACGAATAGAAGAAAATCGTCTAAAGCAGAAATGCACTCATCAAAGTCTTTGATTTGCTCAATTAAAAAAGCGTGAAGATTGTCTTCTTCATAATATTTATGAGGCAGAGTATTTAAAAACTCTGCCTTTAATTCTGATTTGTTCAATTCTTTTGCAAATTTTCTTAAAATGGGCACACGCACACCGATTATTCTATCTTTGCAAACTGTGGGCATCAGTTTTGAATGAAAATCACGATAACCCAAGTCTTGCAACTGAAAAAGTTTTTCTTGAATCGGCGTCATATCAATATAAAGTCTTTGAAAGTGCAAAACAAGTCCAAAGCGCGATTACAAAAAGTCCTTCTGCTGGAATTGCAAGTTTTGTATATGGGCATTTCCAACCCTTATCAACAAAAAGGAAGATTGTTCTTGTTACAAAAACTGTTGTTGCAAAGAAAAGTCCACCAATCATTGAATAATATGGTGTTTTAAGAGCGAGCATAAGGAAAAGTAAAAATCCACCCAACGCACCTGAAATGCCACCATAATAAACACGAATTTCAGTTTTTCCTGCATTGTCAACAGGCTTGATTGAAAAACTTTCAGCATTTTTTAACGGACTGATAATAAACACAATTGCCATGCCGAAGAAATAAAGAATAAGACCAATTGTGGCAACAGCGGCAGGGATATTTGACATTAAAATTTCTTTCATAAGTATTCTCCTTTATGCTTTTACTGTTTCTTTGATTTCCTTTTTATCAAAGAAAGATGTGAAGTTTATAATAAACAACAATGCATAGGCAACCCACATAGGCAAGTTTTCAATAAATGCACTCTTACCAACGGTTACAAGAAGAACGAGCATAAGTAAAAGCACCGCTACAAAAATTATGGTTGCAATTATGTATTTTTTGTCTTTTTGTTTGCACTTGTGGAATAAGAAAATAATCACACCTGCTGCACCTAAGAAAGCGAAGATAAGAGCAGTCGCCCAATGTCCTAAACAACGAGCCGTCATAACAAGGTCAAGACCTGCAGATGGCACATTAACTGTCACATAAATTGCTGCGCATCCAAGAGATGTTACAATCACACCCGCTTTGCCCTGATAATCATTTTTGCGATACATATAAAGAGTATTTGTGAAAATAGAAAGTGACGCTAAAACGCCCCACATCTTAAAAGGCCAAGGATAACGAAGACCAAGCATACTCGCTGTAACATCAGTTAAAATGTTACCGAATTGATGTGGAAAATCTAAAAATCCATACCAAGTGATAAACACAAAGCCCGCAATAAGATTTGCAATACAGAAAACTGTCGTGCTCTTTGTAAGTTTGTCTGCAAAAAGAATTTTTCTTATAAATAAAGCATATAAGAAAAGAAGAGCAGTTGAGCCGATAACCCATAACCAATAAACAGCCTCGTTAGCATACAAAGGCTCATAAAGCATGCCGTCAAATTTTGCAATAAACTGGTCAGCAGGCAATGCCATGTCTGCATCCGTTGGAATTATGTATGGGTATTGGTCCCAACTCATAATAAAGGTCATCCAAAGTCCATAAACAACTGCAATGATGCCCCATAATCCTGTATAGGTTTTCAACACTTTATTTTTCATAAAATCACCCCGTAAACTTATTGTATCACCAAATAAATATAAAAGCAACAAAAAAGGACTACCAAAGGTAGTCCTTAAATAATTATATTTTTTTCACAATATATTCGCAAAGGTCGCCAACAGTTTCAAAATTTATTTCACCCTCAAAGGTGAAGCTGAATTCTTCTTCAATAAGCATTGCAATCATCATTGTTGCGAGAGAGTCGAGGCCCAAATCATTTTTTAAAGAACTATCAATAGTTACAGTTTCAACATCTATTTCGGGAACGGATTGTGCAATTACTGTTTTAAGTTGTTCAAATACATTCATACATACACCTTAATTTCTTGATATCTTCATAGCGTTTGTACGCTTGAAATCTTCTGTTCTTATACTGATTTTTGAAATCTGCTTGTAGGTGGGTAGAGTCTTATTTATATCAGCAACTAAATGACGGAACAGATTGTATATGCCATCTTCGCCCATATCCTTTATTGCTTCTGTATTCGGCAAGATTTCAATACCGATAACCTTTTTGCCGTTAAGCTCATCTTCTTTTACAAGACAATCTTTTACATATTCACTCTTATAGAAAATTTCTTCAAGCTCTTCGGGAGAAATATTTTCACCATTAGGGAGAATAATCAGATTTTTAATTCTGCCTACAATATAAATATAACCATTATCGTCAACCTTTACCAAGTCACCTGTTTTGAGCCAACCGTCCTCGTCAAAGGCATCGGAGGTTGCTTCCTCGTCATCCCAATAACCGTTCATAAGATTATCACCTTTAATGCGAAGCTCACCGTCAACAACCTTATATTGCTGTTCAGGATAAATCATACCCATTGAGTCGGGGTTGCTCATAACATCCTTGTTACCTGCGGTAAGGTTTGAGCCCTCAGTTAAGCCGTAACCTGCAAGCACCTGAATTCCTAAATCATCAATCGCTTTCATAAGCTTCAGCGGAACGGGTGCAGCACCTATAACTAAAGTTTTAAGACTTTCAGAATACCCTCTGCCTTTAAGTCTTGTTAGATTTATAATAATTTCTGCCATTCCCGGAACAACCACAAGAGTTGAAGGTTTGAAAACAGGGATTAGACCGAAGGCTTGCTTTACTTCACGACATTCAAAGGTAAGTCCGCCCGTATAAATTGTTGAAAGAAACCCTTTAACAAGACCGAAAATATGGGATAATGGAAGAATTGCAATATATTTTTGGTAGAGAACTCCGCCCGAAATGAAACAACCATTAAACGCACCACGCATTATTGCACCGTGAGTCATAACAGCACCTTTGGGCCTGCCTGTTGTACCACCTGTAAGACAAATTGAACAGATGGCATCTTTTGTAACGTTTGCAGGGGGCAAAGCGTTAGCTTCAACAAAACTTATTCTATAAGCTTCAATACCTGAAGATTTTGCGACTTTTTCAAGAGACTCATCATAGAAAACAGCACTTACATCAAACTTTTTGCAAAGACTCATAAGTGCAAGATTATTAAGTTGTGTTGGGAGCATAACACTTACATATCCACTTGTTACAATTGCAAGATATAATTCCATAGCATCAAGCGTGTTCGGTGCAAAAACCGCAATTCGTTCACCCCGATTAAAACGTAACGATTTTAAATATCCTCGTCTTATAGCAACTCTTTCGCAGAGTTCTTTATATGTATAAGTGATTTTGCCGTCAGAAATTGCGGGCAAATCTGCAAAATGTTCAACTGCGAAGTCAAGTAATTCGTTGACGGTGGGTATGTATTTCAATAGTTTTCGTTCCTCATCTGTGAGCATACTGTAAAAATACTCTCGTTGTTTTTCGTTTGTGTTGTAAATCAATTTTATTCCTCCTGTGGATTAAATTAAGATTTTCTCTTTATTCGCATTAAGAGAATTGTTTTGATTTATACCGTTATCACTCAAACTTAAATACATGTCTTCAACGATATGTTGAAAGCGGCTTGCTTCACTTTTTAATTCTGCAGAGGTGTTATTCTCAAGCTGAAGCCTCATTGGTACACCGACCCTAATTTTAAGCTTCTTTTTTGCTAAAGGTCTGTAAATTCCGCCGATTGCCATAGGCAAGATTTTTACATTTGCCATTTTTGCTAGTAATGCAAATCCCGCTTTAAATGTGTCAATATCTTTTTCTTTTAGTGTTGTGCCTTCAGGGAAAATAACAACTGATTTGCCTTCATCAAGCTTTTCCTTGCTTTTGCGTATCCATTCTGTAGATGCAACATTTCTGCGAACAGGGATACAATCACACCCGCTTACAACGGCCTTTAAGATGGGATTTTCCATTAAATCTGCCGCCATAAGAGAACAAACATTTTTATTGTTAAAAACATACCTAATCATTACACCGTCTGCACCTACAAGTCGGTTAATACTTGTTCTTCTTGAATGGTTGCATATAATGACGCAAGGTTCATAAAGTACGTTGCCTTGTTCGGCTTCATTTTCAAAAGTGATTTCAGGTTCAAATAAAATTTTTGCAAGTCGCATTAAAAGCTCTTGTTTTTTCTCTAATTTATTTGTTTTTGCCATATCATTTACACCTCGATAAAAAAATAACCAGTTTTTGTAAACTTTTTTTAAACTCAATATAAAATTCTGTTTAATTAACACAAAGTTTATTTTTTATGGTAAAATTAATGCTGGTGATAATTATGTTTGATATTTTAGTTGTTGAAGATGATGCAAAATTAAATCAGATTTATTGTTCAGCATTAACAAATAACGCTTTTAATGCAGTTCCTGCTTTTGATGGCGAAGAAGCACTGAACATTATGGCAGAAAAGAATTTTGATTTAGTGATTTCTGATATTATGATGCCCGGCGTTGATGGTTATGAGCTTACTCGCGAATTGCGTGAATATTACCCTGAATTACCTATTCTTATGATTTCGGCAAAAGAAGGATTTGAAGATAAACGCCACGGATTTCTAGCAGGTATTGACGATTATATGGTAAAACCGGTAGATTTAAATGAAATGCTTTTGCGAATTCACGCACTTCTTCGTCGTGCAAAAATTGTAAGTGAGAGAAAGTTGAGTATCGGTGATACGGTATTATATTTCGATACATATTCCGCAGAATTTCAGGGCAAAAAAATAGAAATTCCACAAAAGGAATTTCTTGTGCTTTATAAGCTTATGTCAAATCCATCGCGTACCTTTACCCGCCGTCAACTTATGGATGAATTCTGGGGATATGATACGGATTCCGAAGAACGCACCGTTGATGTACATATAAATCGTCTTCGCGAAAGACTGAAAGATTGCAAGGATATTGAAATAAATACAATTCGCGGATTAGGCTACAGAGGTGTGAAAAAATGAAGTTGAAATCATTTAATAAGCTCTATCGCAGAACGCTCGGTCTTGTTTTTGCAATGTTCGCATTAACAATTTTACTGTTCATATTTATCATTTTTTTGCTGGCTCGTGCAAATCTTTTTGAAACAGAAATAATCAGCGAAAATACAGGACTTATTGTGGTGGCTTCGATAGTTTCTCTTATGATATTGGCCCAGGGAATTACAATTTTTGCAAGCAGACACTTTTTTAAGCCTATCAGGATAATATCAGAGGCTATTAATCGGGTGGCACAAGGAGACTTCAGTGTGCAGATTGATACGGCAAATTTCAGAAATGAAATGAAAGACCTTGCCAATGACCTTAATAAAATGATAACCGAGCTTAACAGTATTGAAGTTATGCGTTCAGATTTTGTTTCAAATGTGTCCCACGAATTTCGTGCACCACTTTCATCAATTCAAGGGTATGTAACACTTCTTTCTGACCCTGCAATTAATGATGAAATTAAAAACGATTATTTCGTCAAGCTCTCCGACTCCACTCGTCAGCTTTCGGGACTTGTTGACAATGTTCTTAAATTATCCCGTCTTGAGTCACAGAATATTATAAGTGAAACAAAAATATTCCGTCTGGATGAGCAATTAAGACAAGCGGTTTTAATGTTTGAACAGCAATGGTCAAATAAAAATATCTGGCTTGATTTGAATTTGCCTGAATGTGAATATAATGGCAATGAAGAACTGTTAAATCAAATGTGGGTTAATCTGATAGGTAATGCCGTTAAATTCACCAATGAAAGTGGCGAAATAGGCCTTAGCATTGATAATTCAAATAAGGATTTTATTACTGTTACTGTGCAAGATAGCGGTGTAGGAATGATAGAAGAAGTGAAAACTCATATTTTTGAAAAGTTTTATCAGGGGGATACATCGCGAAAATCCGAAGGCAACGGTCTTGGTCTTGCCCTTGTAAAAACTGTGGCAGATTTGACAAATTCCATCGTTACTGTCGAAAGCGAATTTGGAAAAGGAAGCAAATTTACAATTAAGTTACCAAAATAAAAAAGGACTACCTTTGGTAGTCCTTAATTTTTAGAATAAATTATTCTTCGTCATCTGCACAGCAGTCGCAGTCACAATCGCAATCGAATTCGAGAACTTCGCCGCATGCTGGGCATTCTGCTTCACCGTCAAGAATGATTTCTTCATCAAAATAAATCATTTCACCACAGTTTGGGCATTCAACTTCATACATTTCATCGTCGCAATCGCAACAGTCGTCACAATCGCAATCACAGTCGTCACATTCGTCATAGAAGATTTCTTCAAGGTCTGCTAAATCTTCGTCAACTGCATCGAGCTGTTCTGTAACGAGTTCCATTTCGTCGTCAAGGTCGCTTACTGCGAGAGCAAGGTCTTCAAGAACATCGAGAACTGCGTTAATAACTTTTGTTTCTTTTTCGTCTTTGCCAAAGTCAAGGCCTTCAACAAGACCTTTAAGGTATGCTACTTTTTCTGTAACTGTCATCATAATTATACCTCCAATTATGCTCTTGACATATACTCGCCTGTACGAGTATCAACGTTAATCATTTCGCCTTCTTCAATGAAGAGAGGAACTTTGATTTCTGCACCTGTTTCAAGAGTAGCAGGTTTTGTAGCGTTAGTTGCTGTGTTGCCTGCAAAGCCAGGGTCAGTCTGTGTTACCTGAAGCACAACAAAGTTTGGTGGTTCAACACCGAAAACACTACCCTTATATGAAAGGATTTTACAAATCATATTTTCTTTAACAAACTTAAAGTTGTCGCCAAGGTCTGAAGCATTTACAGGAACCATATCGTATGTTTCCTGGTCCATAAAGTAGTAAAGACCACCGTCACTGTAAGAATACTCCATATCTTTTCTTTCAATGACTGCTGTTGGGTATTTTTCAGTTGGGTTGAATGTTCTTTCAACAACACCACCTGAAATAACGTTCTTAATTTTAGCTCTTACGAAAGCAGCGCCTTTACCTGGTTTAACGTGCTGGAATTCAACGATTTGGAATACGTTGCCGTCCATTTCGAAAGTTACGCCGTTTCTGAAATCACCTGCTGATACCATAGGTATTATACCTCCGTTTTTTGTTTTAATACACTATAAATAATACAATAAATTTTATTGTATTTCAAGTCTTTTTGTAAAATCAAGGAATAATTATATAACTCTCTGCGGTACTTTTGCTGAGTTTTTCATAAAAATTCACATCATTGGTCTGATTTTTAACTGTTGGAACAATTTTTATTGTTGAAAAATTGTTTTTAGCCCTGTCATTCATCACAGTATAATTATTCTCAATATATTCCACATAATCACTGTTTTCTTGTGGCAAAAGTATTGGAGAACAGATTGAAGCAGCCGTATCAAAAAGTGTTCCACCCCATTTTTCTTGATTACCACCATCTGCACAATCAAGGGGCATACCGAGTATCACAGGGCATTTGCCTGCTTCTTTAACTGCACTTTCGATAAACTGCATGAGCACAAGATTACGGTTGAGTGTTTCATTTTCTTGAGAGAAGAACACAGGTGCACCTTCTCTTGCCTGTGGAAATTCAACAGATTGAAGATAGATACATTCTGCACCCATATCCACCGCATCATCTATTACTGAACAAATATAGTTTGTTGCTCTTTGATTTGTTGGGTCAAGCCACACTCTGCCGCCCTGAATTGCGGGTGCATCAAACCAGATTTTTGTTTTTTCTTGGTTTTCATAAACATAAGCACCCAATCTTTGTGGCGCAAAACTGTCTTCAAAGCAGAAAATTCTGGCAACAATAATAAATCCTTCTGATTTTATTTTTTCAATAATCACATTGTCAATTGAATAGTATTTATCACTCTTTGTGCCAACTGTTAAATAACCCTCTTGAGTTTTGAAATCAAGCATAACCGCATTGCAACCATTTTTCTTTGCTTTTTCCAATTCTTTTGACAAATCGCTGATTTCACCCAAAATTGTATTCTCAATATAGGTTGCACGAATTGTTCCAAGATTATCAACGCTGATTAATGTTTCATTTTCAATATTATTGGCCAAAGGTCTGTTTGAAAGACCCATACTCACAGAAACAAGAATGAATGTTGCAACAAAAAGGCAACACAAAAGAAGGGCAAAAACAATTTTTCTTGCCGTTTCTTTTTTCTTCATCTTGCGACTTTCACCGATAGCATAACTCTCGGCATTTCGTGAAGGATATTTTTTTGAAAACTTGTAATATCCCTTTAATCTGCGAGGGGACAATTCTTTCTTAGCCATTAAATAAACACCGAATTTCCGGAAATTCCAATAAATGCCAAAGATAGCAATGCAACATAAATAAACATTGCAGGTGTACCTTTAAAGCATTTTGGGATAGATTTGTTCATATCAAGTCGTTTGAGTCCGCTATTTATGAGAATAACGGCAATAACAAACGCAATGCCTGCGCCAATACCTGCGCCAATCGCTTCAGCAACTGAAAAAGCAGAACGATAGTTAATAAGTGGAACAGCAAAAACAAGAGTATTGAAAGCTGCAACGCCTATTCTTCTAACTGTTCTTGGAGATGCTTTACCAGAAGCCAACACAATTGTAACTGTTATGAGATAAAGTACACCAACAACTGCAATAAAGATAATTGCGTGCATTATTTCGCTTAACCCGTTTATAACAGAAACTGTGTCAAGCAAGACACAGACAACTGATACCAATGTGGAAAAATATGTGATAAAAATCGCCATTGGCACCAACTGACGAGGTTTTGCACTCATTCTCACAGCTTCGCTGATACCATAACCACCGTTGAAAATCAAATTCTGAAAGAGCATAACATAGAATGCTGCGGAAATTAGTCTTAAAAACACTATCATTGTCCGTCACCATCCTTTTCTTGCACATCTGTCTCTTCGGGACGATTCTTATATTCTTCAAGTTCAGAAAGCATATCAGAGAAATCATCAAGATATGTTCTTTCGTCAGTTTGTCGAACTCTTGGTTCTCTTTTTGGTGCTTCTGTAACTTTCTTTGATTTTTTAGGTTTCTTGACTTTTTCTTTTTTCTCTTTTTTAGGCTCTTCCAAAGTCACTTCTTGAGTTTTTTCTATATTCTTCTCAGCTCTCTTTTCTTTACGGATGCGCACAAATGCACTTTCTGTACCGAAAGAATATGGGTCTAACTCGTCCTTCATCAACTCTTTAAGTGAGCCACGAACAGAGCGAGTAACTTCAGATGTGTCAAAGGCTCTATCAGGGGATGCTTCGGGATATTTTGCATTAATTACTGCTTTAAATACCGCCGCAAGAAATCCGATAATTAAAAGTCCGCCAAACGGCGTCAAAAGAGCAGGGAAAGTAACTTCAAGACCTAAATCTATTCCACCAATTGTGCCATTTGCAAGGATTTCACGAATAAGACCTGTGATAATTGCAACTGCACCATAACTCATTGATGCTGCAGCAGCATCAATAAGACTGTTTTTCAAATCATTTTTAACTGCAACTCTTTCACAGTGAAGCGCCACCAAAGAGTTAACAGTCATAAGTGGAAGATAAACACCAAAATTAATTGACATGTCAGGGAAGAATCTGTTTACTAATCCCATTATTGGGAAAATAACGCCCACGCCAAAAAGCACATAGAGTGCCACACGCCAATAACGACGAACATTCTTAAGTAACAATGATGATAAAACTTCGCAGACTATCAATTCAATTGCAGTAACTATTGCAAGGAAAACGGCTAATCTCAATGAAAGTGTGATTGCCACAACAGGACAAAGTCCGATTGCTTCAAAAAGCAAAGGGTTTTTGATAACAGCACTGTTTCGAATTCTTTTGAATGTGCTATTTTTCTCACTCATCACTGTCACCCCCTGTCATAAAAGGTGCTTGGGTTTCTGTAACTGTATTTTCTTCTTCAATAACATCGTGAAGACTTTCGCTTTCTCCAACAGGTGTTTCTTCAACAACTTCTTCAACAATTTCTTCTTCGATTTCTGTTTCTTCTATATCAGGAATTTCATTGAGCACTTCTTCAGGAACAACAGCAGGAGCTGGCTCAATTACAACTATTTCTTCTTTTTCTTCTTTTGATTTTTCCCATTTAGCAAGCGGAATTTTATCTGCTAACTCTGTCATTGCACAGGCAATGAGAATACCAAAACACATTGGTTCTTCAAATGAACCATAATATCTCATCAGCATACACACAATTCCGCCACCAAAGCCCCAAAGAGCACGAGCAAAAGTGCGTTTTGGTAAGGCTGATGGGTATGTCATAAAGAATATTGCACCAAAAAGTACTTCTCCGCCACAAAATTCCATAATAACAGAAAGAAATCTGCCTGTGCTGACTCTTGGGAAGAGAATTGCCATAATAATCACGGCAAACATGAATGTGTACGCTGAAACTGTGTCTTTTGGTCGGCGTATAGTCATAAATATGAGTGCACCAATCAACGCAAGAACACAACCCGCACCCATTGCAGATGGCAAAGCGCCTGTAAGCACCTCTAAAATAGCAACTGCATTGCTACCGATTGAATTGCCCTGTGAAAGCATTTTGCTCAATGACATTCCAGCCGTGTCAGAATAAGCAAACATTCTGTCAGGCCAACAAAGAGTCACAAAACTAACTGCTGCTGCCGCAGGAACAAAAGGTGAATTTATTGTTTTACCAAAAGGCAAAACACAAACAATAATTGCAAATGTCGCACCTGAAACTACCATCCACCAAGTTGCTGTTGATGGTAGAAGCAAAGCAAAGGTTACGCCGATTATCCAGTTTGAAAAATCTCTTGATGAGAAATCACATTTTAAAACTATTTCGCCAATTCTTCTGCAAATTGTGCAAGTGAGAATTGAAATTAGCACAAGCACAATTGCTTTAAGCCCATGATGAAGCATCGCAACGGCAACCGGTGCGATAAGCATTATTGCATAATCTTTCATGTGATTACGCATTTCTATAAAATCTTGTGGTTTTTGTGTTATTTGTTGATTGGTCAAAACTTGTTCCTCGCTTTTTCCAATATTTATTTGTTGCAACTATCTCGTCCCTGTAATATTATGAATTAAAGGGGGAATTTCTTATGAATTATGAATCTCTTAACGACAATGTTATATTAGTTGAACTGACAAAAGAAGAAATGAGTCAGTTTCACATTACATACGATTCACTTGATTGTGATAATGAACTCACTGAATTTGCCATCAGAAAAATTCTTAATGAAATATCACAAGATAAAATAAAAACTAATAAGAAAATTACTGTTGAAGCATTACCCACAGATAATGGTGGGTGTTTCTTCATTTTTACTTTTTCTGCTAAACTTCACAGATATAAAGTGAAAAAAACTTATAATGATGCCTTTTTCAAAACAGACAATCTTAATTCTCTGCTTGATACAATATCATCTGTTCAAAAAATGTCAAGCAACAAAACACCATGCAAAATTTTTGAGATGAATAAAGATTTTTATCTTTCTCTTTCGTCGCAACATAGAAGTTTTTATCCGATTTTCAAAGAATTTGGTTCAGTTTCAAACTCTTTTTCCAAGGAAATACTTTTTGAATACGGAAAACTTTTGGGTGAAGTTAATATTTAGCAATTTTTGCAAAAGTTTTCTTCTGCTATTGCCTTAAATTTCTCAACGGCTGCTTTACGGTCGACACTTGAAAAGAGAGCGTTGCCAGAAACAAACACATCTGCACCCGCCGCTGCCGCAACTGCAATTGTCTTTTCATTAATTCCGCCGTCGACTTCGATTTCGCAACCAAGTCCGCGAGAATTAATTTCACTTCTTAACGCAGAAACCTTTGCCATCATATCTTCCATAAAACTCTGTCCGCCAAATCCTGGCTCAACAGTCATAACAAGCACCATTGAAAGCTTGTCTAAATAAGGGAAAATATCTTCAACAGGAGTTTTGGGTTTAACAGTCAAAGACGCTTTAACCCCACGAGAAAGTATTTTATCAATTGTTTCATCGATAGGTGAGTCGCATTCTGTATGGAATGTGATAATGTCTGCGCCTGCATCACAAAAATCGTCGATATATTTAAGTGGGTCACTAATCATAAGATGCACATCAAAAGGCACATCAGTTGATTTTCTAATGCATTTGATTACAGGTGCGCCGAGAGTTAAGTTTGGCACAAAATGGCCATCCATAACATCAATGTGCATATAATCAGCACCTGCCAATTCCATATCTTTTAATTCTTCTGCGATTTTTCCATAATCACAAGATAAAATTGATGGTGAAATTTTCATCATAACAAAATCTCCGTAAAAAACAAAATATTATCAAGTTATTTTACCATACTTTAAGGGAAAATACAATAGCACCATTGTTGCTAAAAGAAAACCTGCCAAGAAAATCTTGACAGGTTTATTTATTTTATTAAGTTTTATCCAACCCAAACGCCATTAGATGCAAAAGTATATGATTTGCCGCCAATAACCCTTGTGCCTGTTACCATACGGCCATTGATATCAAGATAATACCAGTTGTTGCCATCTTTAACCCATGTGTTTGTTGCACAGTAACCATCAGCACCAACATAGCACCAACCTTTTGAGTCTTTAACCCACTTGTTAGTTGCCATTCTGCCGTCTGCGTCAAGGTAACACCAGCCAACACTGTCTGCTACCCATTTGTTTGTTACGCAGTAACCATCAGCACCTACATAGCACCAACCGACTGAATCTTTAACCCATTTGTTAGTTACCATTCGACCATCTGCACCAAGATAACACCAGCCCTTGCTGTCTGCTACCCATTTATTTGTTACACAGTAGCCGTTAGCACCTACATAGCACCAACCTTTTGAGTCCATAATCCATTTGTTAGTTACCATTCTGCCATCTGCACCAAGGTAACACCAGCCAACACTGTCCAATTTCCAGCAATTTGTTGCCATTACACCATTGTTGTAGTAATACCAATCTGCACCATCTTTAACCCATCCGTTGAGAACCGGTGTTTCTGGAACATCTGGATTTTCTGGTTCTTCTGGAACTTCTGGTTCGTCAGGAGTTTCTGGCTCGCTACCGCCGTTAATATCAACAAATGGAATCTTTTCAGCTTTTGCATATTTTTCTGCAGCTGAGCCTGATTCACCATAAATTGTGAGATTATCACAATAATCAAATGCAGCTGAACCAATTGTTAAAACTGTTGCAGGGATAGTTGCCTTTGTAAGAGCAGAGCAACCATAGAACGCGCCTGCGTCAATTGTTTCTACCTGAGCAGGAATTTCAATTTCTGCAAGTGATGTAGCTCTCCAGAATGCATTTCTGCCAATCTTCTTCACGCCTGTACCAAGGTCAAGGCTTGTAATAGAAGAACAATCTTTGAATGCGCCTTCTGAAATCTCTGTTAATCCTGCGCCGATTTCAACTGTTGTTATTGCTGCACAACCAGTAAATGCAAATTTACCAAGAGTTGTTACTGAATCAGGAATTATTGCTTGTTTCAATGCTTTACAATTTGCAAAAGCATAATCACCAATTGTCTTGCAACCATCATTGATTGTAACATTTGTCAAAGCATCACATTCTGTAAATGCATAAGCATCAATGCTTACAACTGTGTCTGCCAAAACAACATCTGTGAGTTTATCACAATTCTTAAATGCCTTGCTACCAATTGTCATAAGTGCTGTACCAAAGTCAATTGTTGTGAGTGCTCCGCAACCTTCAAAGGCGCTTGTTCCAAGAGCTTTTGCTCCACCAATATTTACCTTTGTAAGTTTTTCATTGAATGCAAATGCATAATCACCAACAAGGCCAACATTTGCTCCAAGTGTAACCTCTTCAAGTGATGAGCACATACCAAAAGCATTAATGTCAATTACCAATACATTGTCTGGAATTGCTAAACTCTTTATACCTGTGCACAAATGGAATGCATAAGCACCAATTTGTTGAAGAGAATCTGGTAATGCAAGTTCTGTCAATGCTGAACAGCCATAGAATGCATAACTATCAATTCTCTTGATATTGTTACCAAAAACAACTGACTCTAACTTTGTGCATTCATAGAATGCATTTCTGCCAACAACTGCAGTATCTTCACCGATTGTTACTTTTTTAAGATTTGAGCACTTATAGAACGCGTCATCGCCAATTGCTACAACGCCATTTCCAACAACAACTTCTTCAAGGACTACGTTTTCTATAAACATTGCCTCAGGAATTGTGAGATTGTTACCGTTGAATTCAAACTTCTTGATTTCACAACCAGCAAAAGCGGTCTTTGAAAGCAACTGTGTTCCGTTGCCAAGAACAACTTCTGTAAGTTTTGTATTAGCAAAAGCATTATCTTTAATTTCTTTTACGCTATTTGGGAAAGCTATATCGCTAATTGATGTACCCATAAATGCTGCTTCGCCAATTATTGCAACATTATTGCCAAGAGTTACATTCTTAACTGTTGTCATTCCTGCAAACATACTTGCTGGAATTTCTGTAACTCCTGCGCCAAAAGTGATTGTTTCAAGAATCATTCCCTTGAATGCGTTTGCGTCAAGTGTTGTTACGCTGTCAGGAATGTCAAGTGTTGTTATTGATGTTCCATCAAAAGCGTTTGCTCCGATTGAAACTACATTATTGCCAATTACTACTGTTTTAAGTGTAGCAAGACCATTGAACATTTCTGCTGGAATCTCTGTAATACCATCACCAAATGTTATTGTTTCAAGAACCATTCCCTTGAATGCGTTTGCATCAAGTGTTGTCACACTGTTAGGAATATCAAGTGTTGTTATTGATGTTCCTGCAAATGCATTTGCTCCGATTGAAACTACATTATCACCAATTACTACTGTTTCAAGGTTAACGAGACCTTTGAATGTGTTATCAGGAATTGCTGTTATACCTTCACCAATAATAATTGTCTTTACTGTTTCAAGACCTTTAAAAGTATCAGCTGAAATTTCTTTTACACCATTACCAATGATTACTGTTTCCACTTCGCCCATTCCATTAAGTACGCCTTGGATTCCTGTAATCTTGTCTGGTATTGTTATTTCTTTGATTGCTGTGCCTTTAAATGCATCTTTTCCTATCTCTGTAAGTTCTGAACCAAGAACTACTGTTACAAGTTTTGTACAGTTTTCAAATGCTTTTGTTCCAATCTTTGTAATGCTATTTGGTATTGTTACTGTTGTAAGAGATGTTCCACTGAATGCACTTGCTCCTATCTCTACTACACCATTACCAAATGTTACTGATGTAAGTGTTGTTACATCTTTAAACATATTCGCTGGAACAACAAGATTGTTTCCATCTATATCTACTGTTACAAGGGCACAACCACTAAATGCTGTTGCATCTATTGTTGTTACTGTTGATGGAATCTTTATTTCTGTAAGGAGAGTATTTGCAAAAGCGTTTGCTCCAATTGTTGTTACTCCGTTTGGAATTACAATTGTTGCAATTGATGTATTTGCAAATGCACTGTCACCAATTACTTCGGTATTTACGCCAAGAGTTACATTCTTAACTGTTGTCATTCCTGCAAACATACTTGCTGGAATTTCTGTGATTCCTACACCAAATGTAATTGTTTCAAGAATCATTCCCTTGAATGCATTTGCATCAAGTGTTGTTACACTGTCAGGAATGTCAAGTGTTGTTATTGATGTTCCTGCAAATGCGTTTGCTCCGATTGAAACTACATTATTGCCAATTACTACTGTTTTAAGTGTAGCAAGACCATTGAACATATTTGCTGGAATTTCTGTGATACCTGAACCAAGAACAATTTGTTCAATGTATTCCATACCCTTGAATGCATCAACATCAAGAGTTGTAACATTATCAGGAATAATAAGTGTCTTAATTGATGTTCCTGCAAATGCGTTTGCACCAATTGTTGTAACACCTGTTCCGATATTAACTTTTTCAAGATTTGAAAGTCCTTCAAAAGTTCTCTCTGGAATTTCTGTAATTTTATCACTAAGTATAATCTCTTTAAGATTTGTCATGCCAGCAAGAGTTTCTTTTGAAATATTATCAATACCCTCTGGAAGAATAATCATTTGCATGTTCACGCAATCTTTAAACGCACCGTTTTCAATTACAGTAACATCGTCCAAATCTACATCTTCCAATGCAGTACAACCTACAAACCAGCTAGCTTTAATTGTTGTAAGATTACTACTCAAATCAATCTTTTTAAGGCTTGAACAACCCTCAAACACACCTTCGCCCATTGTAAGAACATTTTCAGGGATTGTAATTTCTTCAATAGCTGAACAATTTTGGAATGCATAATCGTCAATACTATTAACTGCTGTACCGATTGTTACATCTTTAAGCGCAGAACAACCGCTGAATGTGTTTGCTGTAATTTTTGTGATTGTGTTACCTGTGTTAACACTAACCATATCTTTGCTTTCTGCAAAAACTTCTGTTCCCAAAGAAACAACGGTTTCAGGAATTACAAGGTCTTTAACGCCTGAACCAAAGAAAAGTCTATTGCTAAGTGCTGTAAGACCACTACCGATTGCAATAGTTTCTGCTGATGAACAGCCTTCAAACGCTGATACGCCAACAGAAGTTACGGAATCAGGAATTTTAATTTCCTCTAATGAAGCACAGTTATAGAAAGCCTTTTCATCTATATTTAAAAGGGTGTTTGGTAATTCAATTGTCTTTAATGAAGAACAATTTGCAAACGCGTTTACTTTAATGTCCTTGATTTTTTTACTAAGAGTGATTGTTTCAAGATTTACACAGTTCTCAAAAGCACTTGTTGGAATAGTTTCACATTTTGAACCAACTCCAAAGGTTGCTTTTTTAAGAGAGGTATTGTCTTTAAAAAGTCTATCACCTAACGATAAAAGGTTAGCTGGTATTTCAACTTCAAGAAGTGAAGAGCAACCTTCAAACGCACCATCTCCGATAGAGTGAATGTCTTCAGGTATATTAACTGATGTAAGATTTGTACATCCCTTATATGCGTTTGCTCCAATAGTGATAACAGTCTTTTTCATTGGTGCTTCAATCAATGAAACACAATTTTCAAAAGCACTATCACCAATACTGATTGTGTTTTCACTCATTCCAATATTTGTAAGAGCCACACAATTAGCAAATGCGCCAACTGGAATTTCAACACATTCGTTACTCAAATCTACGTATGTAAGACCTGTACAGTTTTCAAAAGCATATTGGCCCAATGATACAAATGCATTGTCATAAAACTTAACTTCTTCGAGCAATACACAATCTTTAAAAGCTCTGTCACCAAGAGTTATGAGTCTCATGCCAAGATTAGGAAAGTCCGTTGGGTTCTCATCATTGTTTATCTTGTTAAAATTTGTTAATCGCTCGCAGCCAAGAAAAGCTTCTTCTTTTATTTCTTTAACATATTGTCTAATTTTAACATCTACAAGAGATGTGCAACCTGCTAAAACTCTTGCACCTATATAATGATGAGTAAAATCAGGTTCTATAGCTGCAACAACACTAACTGGTGTTGCTGAACTATCACCAAGTGTTGCTTTTCTAAGTTGCTTACAGTCTTCAAATACTGAGTCGCCAATCAAAGGCGCATCAATATCAGCTTTTTCAAGCTTGTCACAACCCTTGAAAGCGCCATCAAATACTGCTAAAACATTAGTTGGCAATATAACTTCTTTTAAGCTATCACAGTTTTCAAACGCGTTGTTACCAATCAAATAAACATTGTTCCACTTTACTTCTTTCAATTCAACGCAATCTTTAAAAACAGAGTCTTTAACTACTGAAAGTGCACCTAAATCCACAGTTTCAAGCATAGAACAATCTTCAAACGCAGATGCTCCCAAATAGTTAGCTTGTTCATCTGGGTCTGAGATAAAGTCCAATTTTCTTGGCAAAGTTACAGAAACAAGTTCTTTGATTCCTGCAAAAGCACCATTGCCAATACCTATAACATTTAAAGGCGTATTTATCTCAAGTGTATTAGGCAAACCAATAATTCCGAGATTTTCTATTTCTTCAAGGGTTAAAGAAACATCATCTATTTGACCTATTGTTGTTGGAATATCCAAATCAAATCTTGTCACATCAGGAGCTACTTCATATCCTTTAATGATAGTTTCTTGGTCCCATTCAAATGTATGACTCAAATAATTCTTTTCATCATCCACTTTGAAACGAATTCTCAAACTTGCTCCAGAAAAATACATAGTTCCGTTCGCATCTGTAATTTGCGATTCGTCTATTTTGTATACAAATTCTGGCCCTGTCTCATCTGCAGCAAATACTGTTATTCCGTGGAACGGAATCATTGCTACAATCATCATTATTGATAATAAAATTGACAATAATGATTTAGTTTTCTTCATTAAAATCACCCTTTATTTTCGATTTTTATATACTACCTCAGTATATAAGAATACACACTACTATTTTACATCTTTAACTAGTTAAAGTCAATAAAATTAGGTTGTTAAAAGTACATAAAAATAAAGGCTACTTTTTGTAGCCTTTACTATTTCACATATTCACTTTTAACCGCTTTCATTACTTTTGACGCTACTGGCACAGCTTCATATAAGCTCGATGTTGTATCTTCAAGGATAACGATAATTGCGAAAGGCATATTATCAAGTTGCGAGTAGCCGACAAATAGGGTATTGGGTTTCACACTTTTGTCATTACTAATCTCCGCTGTGCCTGTTTTTCCGCAAAAACTCATTTGTGGGAAGTAACTGTCACCATATCTGTTTTTAACATTTGAACGAAGCATTTCGTCAGCTTCTTTTGCTACATCTGCGGAGAAAAATTCACCTGCGATACTCTCTTTTGCAGAGAAAACTGTTTTACCTTCGGGACTTGTAACTCTGCTTACAAGATATGGCGTCTGTGCAATACCACCATTGGCAATTGCACCCATTACAGTCAACATGTGACAAGGATTTATAAGGGTAGTGTATTGTCCAATACCTGCCCAACCAATATCCAATGCACTTGACTCTGTAAGGTCAATTCTACTCTTTGAACAATGGATTTTTCCGCTTATGTCAGGCATATTTGCATTAAATCCTATTCGCTCTGCAGTTGCCATAAGTTTTTCTGCACCCAATTCGTCCGCTATTTCTGCAAAAGCACAGTTACAGGACTTATTAAGTGCTTTTTCAAAGTTGATTTTTCCGTGAGTACCGTTGCAGATAACATAACCCTCACCAATTAGGATTTTTCCCTTACATTCAAAGGTTCTGTCATCAATATCTGGAATATTTTCAATTGCGCATATTGCAGTAAGCACCTTGAAAGTCGAGCCGGGGGTATATACACCAGAGAAAAATCTGTTTAAATAAATTCCCTCATATTTTCCCGTTGTGTCCGTGTCAATATCTGTAGGTTTATTGTTTATATCATAGGTTGGAGTTGAAACAACACAAATTATCTCACCGGTTTTATAATTCATAACACCGATTGTGCCTTTTTTGTTGCCCAAAGCTCTGTAAGCAGTTTCACAAACCTTTGAGTTGAGAGTAAGTTTAATATCATTGCCTTTTCCGTATCTTTTTAGGTTATAAACTCCGTCTAAAAGGGTATATCCTGTTAATTCGTCTTTGAATGCAGTTTGAACACCATTTGAAATATATCCTGATGTGTCACCAACAGTATGCAGCAACGCCATTCGCAGATTTTTGTTATCACTATAAACTCTTTTACCGTTTTCGGTAGTAACGAGAATATTGCCATTTGCATCAATAATATCGCCTGCAGTTGAAAGTGCACCATCTGAATAGAGATGTTTATTTGCTCTGTTCATTGCCCAATCATTTGCATTGGTAACAAGATTAAAATAGAGTAATCCACAACCTGCAAGGAATAAAAGTATGAGTGCATAGAGAGTCAACGCTCTTTTTCCGATAGATTTCATTGACGAACACCCCCAAATCTGTAAGTGCTTCGGTCAACGGACTTAATTAGTGCCATCAACATCCAACAACACATTATACTTGAACCACCACGGCTAATAAAAGGTAAAGTCACGCCCGTCATTGGTAAAATATCGTTAACACCAAACACATTAAGTGACGCCTGAAAGAGCATGAGTGCCGCTGCTGCACAAGCAACAATAGCATAGAATGATGAACGGGCATATTTTGAGTGACGAATTGAATAAACGAGAAGTGCCACATAAGAAAGCAAAATTGCCCCAGCCATAATCATGCCGAATTCTTCACAAACCACACCAAAAACAAGGTCTTCGGTAGCAGCGTAAATATCACGGAGTTTTCCGTTACCAAGTCCAATACCAAAAAGTCCACCACTTGTTGAATAAATCATTGTTCTTGTCTGTTGGAATCCCGATGTATCAAAGTATTCCCACACATGACCGTATGACGCAAATCTGTTTGCAACATAGGGCTTGAACATAAGCACAAGAAGTCCACCCATAAATGCGCCTGTACAAACAAGTGCAAGTGTTCGAATATCGCCTGAGCGCATAAATGAAATCACAATAAATGTAAAGAAAAATATAAGTGCTGTACCAAAATCATACATCAAGAAAAGGCATCCCACACAACCAAGCGCAAAAACAATGAATTTTGTAAGGCTTCGGTTGGATTGTAGTCTTTCAAGGGTTGCCGCACCAACAATGATGAAGGCTACTTTCACTAATTCTGACGGTTGAATTGAGAGTCCGCCAATATAAAGCCAGTTTTTTGCACCGTTTGTAATTTGTGCAAATACGAGGGTAAATGCAAGAAGTCCCACAGCGCAAATAGCAATGGGTATTCGCAAAAACATTATTCTGTCAATATCTCGCAAAAGCCATTGCACGAAAACAAAGCCACAAATACCAATAAGCACTGCTATAAGTTGTTTCACAGCAAGGGTAGGGTAGGCGCTTGCTGTAATTGAAAGCCCTATTGATGTTAGTAAAAACGCTATTAATTCAACTTCAAAACCTTTTCGTTTTAAAATGATTTTTGCGCCGAAGAAATAGGCGAATTGAACTAATATATAAACACCCATTGTGATGATGATATTCATTTTATATTGCTCTTCAGACTTAGATAAAAGCGTGAAAAGGCAAGTCACTTCAAAAAGAGTAACCACAAAAAGCATTAATGCAAGGTTTACATTTTTCCCTTTTAAAATATTCATATCATCACCTACTTTCGATATTCTTTCAATTATTCTTCATATAAAAAGGCGAAATCACCAATTTTTATAACATCACCGTCGCGCAATTCTGTAGCAGAATAAATTTGCTCGCCATTTACAGTTGTTTTCACAACTCTGCCGTAATCTTCAATATACCAACGGTTGTTTTCTTTGAAAATTTCTGCTTGATGGTGTGAAACATATCTAGCTGCAATCTCAATATTGCTACCTTCTTCACGGCCAATTGTGATAAAGTCGCCATCCAGATTGAATTCGGTGTCGTCCATAATATTAACAAGTCGTGGGCAAAGGGCTTTTTCTTCTTTTTTGTGCTTGATATCGTTATCAGCTTCGCTTCCCATATAAAATTTCATAAAAGCTGTGCCGAATGCGATTATGTCACCATCTTGAAGCTTCTGTTTTTTAACTATTTTTTCGTTATTGACATAAACACCTGACTTTGATTCGGTGTCGAAAACATAAAAACCATCTTTTCGAAGAGCAACAACAGCGTGAGAGCGAGAAACAGTTGAATTTGTAAACACAATGTCGCACCCGCGACTTCTGCCAACAGATGTTTCATAGCAACTTATGGGGTATTGCGTGTCATTTGCCATGTCAACAAGCAAGGCATAAACTTTTTTGTTAGGTTTAAGGCGCACAAGTGACCAAACGCAGTTGATTATGACTGCAATTGCGAGAATACAGAGTACATATCGCATTATATATTCAAGTTCCACTTTGTCGCCCCCTTATAAGTTTCTTTTAGTTTATTATAAGTTTTCAAAAATATTTTTGCAATATTATAACTCATAATGTAATCAATTTTTAATATTTTTTGTCAATTTGTTTATAGCAATACAAAACCCCCAAGGGATAAACCCTTGGGGGAAAAGATTATTCTTTATTTTTCACTGTTTCGTGAGTGTGTGGAATTACCACCAGCCACCTTCACCGTTACCTTCGTAACCGTTATACTCTTCATCGCCTGCTGAAACAGTTATTACATCCTCGATTTCGTAAACTGTTACATCGAAATCTGGTGTTACATATTCACGTATCATAGCTCTTTAAGCTCCTTTCAAATCTATATAATATTTAAAATTTAATCTTTTTTCTCGCCTGTTAATTATGCCTCTGGGTTAACAGGAGGAATCTTTGATTCATAAGTACTATATATCTCTGAATAGTCGCCAGCTATTTCAATTGTTGCAATAGCTTCTTTACCGTTTACTACATACTTAGC
This sequence comes from Candidatus Fimenecus sp., assembly GCA_045632525.1. Classification (GTDB taxonomy): domain Bacteria; phylum Bacillota; class Clostridia; order Oscillospirales; family Acutalibacteraceae; genus Fimenecus. The sequence continues at coordinate 1,313 of JAZQWV010000068.1, read as the reverse complement.
ATAAGCAAGGATTGTAAGTGAAACGGATTTATCTGCAATGTTCTTTACAGTGTAGCCCATTACGAAGCTATTAGCCTTTGAAGTTGTTGAGATGAATCCCTGTCTGTCAAATACATAATTGCCACTCTGACCATATCCTTCAGTTGCGTCATCAATAACTGCTAATGCTTCATCTTTGTTGTAATTATCTGTTGTAGCGTAAACGAAACCTACTTCTGTAAGACCTGTGCCATCTGCACCATCTTTTGCTTCTGCAAGTGATCCAAATACGTCTAACAAGTTATCAAATTCAACAAATTGTCTGATTGCAAATGTGCCTTCATAAAGTTTATTGCCATCAACGTCAAAGTTAATCTGTGTCTTATCCTTAACAATTGTAAGGTCTGGTGTAGCTGCACCAATTGTAGCTGATGCTGCTACTGTAGTACTGTCTGCAACTGTGAATTTTGCAGTTGAAGTTGCATTACCAGGGTTAGAATAATAAGCCATATATGCTAAGCCCTTTGAAATTGCACCAGTTGTAACTGCTGCATTAACTGCTGTGTCATCTGCTAAACCTGCAGCAACTTTAAGTTCAAGTGTTAAAATTGGGTCTTCATCAGCATTAAGTTCTTCTGATGGGAAACCATTTTTAGTACCTGTACCGTCATCTGTGTTTTTATTAAGGCTGACTTTAATGTATTGGTCATACAAAGCATTTTCATCTGCTGTGTTTGCACCTTTAATAGCAGTAACCTGTGCACTAGGTGCCCATGCAACTGTAGAGAATGTTGCTGGGTCTTTAAAGTGTGTTGAACCTACACCATTAGTAACAAGTGATGCCTTAATATTAGTTGTTGTATTTTCAGCTTGAGGAAATACTGCTGAATTAAGACCGATTACTATATAAGAAGCACCTATTTCATAACCTTCAGCAACTTTTGCATAAACACTAACAACAGCAGTATCACCTGCGCTATAGTATTCTTTGTCGAACTTAACTTCAAATGCCTGTTTAGCACTTCCAAGTTCAACAGCTGATACTGGTACAACAACTACAGACAAGCAAAGTACAAGAGCAAGAACAATTGCACTAATCTTTTTAATCATAGTAGTTTGTCTCCTTTTTTTTGTTGTCACTCGAGAGTTGCCTCTCGAGTGACTTATAATTAATTTGTTATATTATAACCACAATTCGTATGTGTTATTTTGAGCATTAGCTGCAATATCATACTGGAAGTCTAATCCTTCCCACATTGCTTCATAATATTCCATAATGAATGCATCGTTGATTGAAATTTCACCATTAGCATCAACGTCTGCTGCTACGTATG
>JAZQWV010000067.1:0-9951 GCA_045632525.1 Candidatus Fimenecus sp. | reverse complement strand
GTTGCAAAACCACTTATTACTCCCTCTGAAACAACCTTAACAACTGAAGTTTTCGCAATTGCACTTGTAAGCATTTCAGCAAATGATTGTGCCGCAGTAGCAGAGGTTAAAAATCCTGCTAATGTAACACCAATTTGAATTGTTGAAAGAAACGAGCTTGTGTTTTCAGTAAGCTTTTGAATTTGCTTTGCTTTTTTGTTGCCCTCGTTTGCCATTTTGTCGATTTTGTTATCGTTAAGAGTAACAATTGCCATTTCTGACATTGAAAAAAATGCATTGACTAAAATCAACGCGAAAAGAGTTACTATTTTAAGAATAATACTCCCAGGGTCCGTGCCCATGTGACATAACCGTCCTTATAAAAAAATATAGAGATATTTATAAAATATCATTATACATTTTATAACAAAATATTCCTTTCGTCAAGTATAGCGGATTTTCACCTACCAAAATGTACAAAAACTGGTTAATATTTTATCAAACTTCGTCATTTTTTAAGGATAAATCTATTTACTTTTTGCTTCAAAAGTGTTATTATTTATAATGTATGAATAGGCATACTTATATCTATATTTAATTCCATTAAGGAGGAAATACAAAATGGCAGAAAACAAGACTCCCATAGTTCGTCAAAAGAAAACTATGGACGGTAATACTGCTGCTGCTCACGTATCTTATGCGTTCACAGAAGTAGCTGGTATTTACCCAATCACACCATCTTCTCCAATGGCTGACTACGTTGACCAGTGGTCTGCACAGGGAAGAAAGAACATTTTCGGCACACAGGTTCGTGTTGCTGAAATGCAGTCAGAAGCAGGTGCAGCAGGTACTGTTCACGGTTCTCTTGCAGCAGGTGCTCTCACAACAACTTATACAGCTTCTCAGGGTCTTCTTCTTATGATTCCTAACATGTATAAAATTGCTGGTGAGCTTCTTCCTTCAGTTTTCCATGTATCAGCTCGTTGCGTAGCTTCACACGCTCTTAACATTTTCGGTGACCATTCAGACGTTTATGCTTGTCGTCAGACAGGTTTCGCAATGCTCGCTGAAACAAATACACAAGAAGTTATGGACCTTGGCGCTGTTGCTCACCTTGCAACTATCGAAAGCCGTGTTCCATTCCTTAACTTCTTTGATGGTTTCAGAACATCTCACGAAATCCAGAAAATCGATATCTGGGATTATGAAGACCTTAAAGAAATGACAAATATGGATGCAGTTAAAGCATTCAGAAAGCACGCTCTTAATCCAGAAAGACCAGCAACTCGTGGTTCACACGAAAATGGTGACATCTTCTTCCAGCACAGAGAAGCTTGTAACTCATATTATGATGCTACTCCTGCTATCGTTGAAAAGTATATGGATAAAGTTAATGCTAAACTTGGCACTAACTACAAACTCTTCAACTACTATGGTGCACCTGATGCAGAACGCGTAATCGTTGCTATGGGTTCAATCTGTGACGTTGCAGAAGAAGTTATCGACTACCTTACAGCTAAGGGTGAAAAAGTTGGTCTTGTTAAAGTTCGTCTTTACAGACCATTCTCAGCTAAAGCATTCGTAAGCGCTATCCCAGAAACAGCTAAGAAGATTGCAGTTCTCGACAGAACAAAGGAACCAGGCTCAATTGGTGAACCTCTCTTCCTTGATGTAATCGCAGCTCTCAACGAAATGGGTAGAACAGCAAAGGTTTGTGGCGGTCGTTACGGTCTTGGTTCAAAAGACACACCTCCATCAAGCATCTTTGCAGTTTATGAACACCTTAACGCTGACACACCAGCTCGTCAGTTTACACTTGGTATCCACGACGACGTTACTCACCTTTCACTTGAAGAAAAACCAGCTCCAAACACAGCTGCAGAAGGCACAATCGAATGCAAATTCTGGGGTCTTGGCGGTGACGGTACTGTTGGTGCTAACAAAGACTCAATCAAGATTATCGGTGACCACACAGATAAATATGTTCAGGCTTACTTCCAGTATGACTCAAAGAAAACAGGTGGTATCACAATTTCTCACCTTCGTTTTGGCGACAGCCCAATCAAGAGCCCATACTACATCAACAAAGCTGACTTCGTAGCATGTCATAACCCATCTTATGTTGAAAAAGGCTTCAAGATGGTTCAGGACGTTAAACCAGGCGGTGTATTCCTTATCAACTGCCAGTGGTCAGCTGATGAACTCAGCGCTAAGCTTAACGCTGAAACAAAGAAATATATTGCTGAAAACAACATTCAGCTTTACACAGTTAACGCTATCGACCTTGCTGCTGAAATCGGTCTTGGCAAGCGTACAAACACAATTCTTCAGGCATCTTTCTTTGCTCTTGCAAACGTTCTTCCAAAGGACGAAGCAATCGGCTACATGAAACAAGCTGCTATGAAGTTCCTCAAGAAGGGTCAAGACATTGTTGACATGAACCACAAGGCTATTGACGCTGGTTTCGGTGCATACAACAAGATTGATGTTCCTGCAGACTGGGCTAACGCAGTTGACACAACAGAAGCTACAGCTTCAGTTGGCGCTGAAAAGCTCGTTAAGATGGTTGACAACATCATGCTTCCAGTAGGCAAGATGGATGGTGACTCAATCCCAGTTTCAACATTTATGGACCACGTTGACGGTCAGTTCGAACAGGGCGCTGCTGCTTATGAAAAACGCGGTGTTGCTGTTATGGTTCCTGAATGGGATGCAACTACTTGTGCACAGTGTAACAAGTGTTCATATGTATGTCCACACGCTACAATCCGTCCTTACCTTCTCACAGAAGAAGAAGCTGCTAATGCTCCTGCATCTGCTCAAATCGTAGATAAGAAAGCAGGTAAAGGCAAGGGTGTTTATAAGTACTCACTTGCAGTTTCTCCACTTGACTGTATGGGTTGCGGAGTTTGCGTTGGCGTTTGTCCTACAAACTCACTTAAGATGGTTTCTCGTGAATCTCAGGACTACAAGCAAGAAGCATTCGGTTACATGGTTGAAAATGTAACAGTTAAAGATGATGTTGCTGATAACACAGTAATCGGTAGCCAGTACAAGACTCCACTTCTCGAGTTCTCAGGCTCTTGCGCAGGTTGTGCTGAAACAGCTTATGCTCGTCTTATCACACAGCTCTTCGGTGACAGAATGTACATCTCTAACGCAACAGGTTGTTCATCAATCTGGGGTGGTCCAGCTGCTACATCACCATATACAACAAACAAAGATGGTCACGGTCCTGCATGGGCTAACTCACTCTTCGAAGATAACGCTGAACATGGTTTCGGTATGTACCTTGGTCAGAAAGCAATCAGAAATCGTCTTATCGATGATGTTAAGGCTATTGTTGACAGCTGCAAAGCTCCTGCAAATGTAGTTGAAGCTGCTAACGAATACCTTGCAACTCTTGAAGATGGTAGCAAGAACGGTGCAGCTACAGACGCTCTCGTTGCTGCTCTTGAAGGTTTCGATTGCGATTGCGAAATGAAGAAAGACATTCTTGAAAACAAAGAATACCTTTCAAAGAAATCTGTATGGATTTTCGGTGGTGACGGTTGGGCATACGACATCGGTTTCGGTGGTGTTGACCACGTTCTCGCTGCTGGTGAAGACGTAAACATTATGGTATTCGATACTGAAGTTTACTCAAATACAGGTGGTCAGGCTTCTAAGGCTTCTAACATCGGTCAGGTTGCACAGTTTGCTGCTGCAGGTAAAGGCATCGCTAAGAAGAGCCTTGCTGAAATCGCAATGAGCTATGGTTATGTTTATGTAGCACAAATCGCTATGGGTGCTGACAACAACCAGACAATCAAGGCTATCACAGAAGCTGAAGCTTACAATGGTCCATCAATCATTATCGCTTATGCACCTTGTGAAATGCACTCAATCAAGGGTGGTATGGTTAACTGCCAGGCTGAAATGAAGAAGGCTGTTGACTGCGGTTACTGGAACATGTTCCGTTACAACCCAGCTCTCAAGGCACAGGGCAAGAACCCATTCACAATTGATAGCAAGGAAGCTAAGACAAGCTACCGTGACTTCCTTATGAACGAAGCACGTTACTCATCACTTTCTCGTGCATTCCCAGAAAGAGCAGAAGCTCTCTTCGCAAAAGCTGAGGAAACAGCAAAAGAAAGATATGAACACCTTACTCGTCTTCAGGCTCTCTATGCTCCAAAAGAAGACTAATTAAAAGTTTTCATAGAACATAAAAATGGGACCTCACTCGAAAGAGTGGGGTCCTTAATTTTTTTGTTTAATTATTTTTTAATTAGTGATATGTAAATATGTGCTGGGATGAGAAGAAAGACTATCCAAGCGATATTCCAAAGTGAGAACAACATTCCCAACAACACATAAATTGATGCCGTTGCCAATATGGTTGAAACTGTTGTCAATGCGATTTTTACACCGCGTTTTGAAATGGATTTTGATGCAGAATAGAGTGCGAATGCCAACACTAATGTAAATAGCACCCACGCTGTTGCCCACCATTTGCCACCTATGGCAATGCCACCAACTGCATAAATTGCAACTGCAACAAGCAATAATATTGGCGAGAATTTCAAGAGTTTATTGTCTTTTTTCTCTGTTACTTTTTCAGCTTTTTCTGCTTTAGCAGATTCATTACCCAAAAGCTCGTCAAGGCTCATTCCATAAAGTTCTGCAAGAGCTATGAGATTATCTGTATCAGGTGAAGCCTCTGCTCTCTCCCACTTTGAGATTGACTGACGGCTTAATCCCAATTTTTCTGCTAATGCTTCTTGGGATAGTTTATTCTCTTTTCTGAGAGATACAAGTCGGTCTGCAAGTTTAATATTCATTAAGCCGCACCCCCTGTTAACCTGTCTTTGTTTTCATTCCAGAATTTTGAATGTTCGTCATAAGTTTCAGAATATTTTGCTTCATAAGGTGGGACTGTACCGATAATGAAATAGAGATAATTTGTATCGGCAGGGTTAAGCGCCGCGTTAATTGACGCCATTCCCGGACTACAAATTGGGCCTGCCATAAGACCATCACAACGATAAGTATTATAATAGTATTTGAAATGGTCAATTTTATCAGGATAAATATATTCAATTACACCCGTACAATATTTAACTGTTGGGTCGCATTGAAATCTCATTTTTTCATCAAGTCGGTTATGTAAAACTGATGAAATCATTTGTCTGTGTTCAGGCAAAAACGCTTCTTTTTCGATAAGTGATGCCAAAGTGAGCAACTGGTGAAGATTAAATCTACTATTTCGCACACTCAGCATGAAATTTTCATCAAAGGTCTGCTTTGTGCCATCAAGGAACAGTTTTATTATATCTTTTGCTGTTGAATTCTCGGGGATATCATAAGTAAGTGGGAAGAAATAGCCTTCAAGATAGAAACACACATTTTGAGCATTCTGCAAGTCATTTAAAAACGGATACTGTGTCAAATCAAGCCAATCTTTATAACTTTGGCAAGCATCAATAAACTCTTTTGATGTGCAAAGCCCCTTTTCTTCTAAAATCCAAGAAATCTTAACAAGAGTATACCCCTCAGGAATTGTCACTTTTACTGTTGGAACTTGTGTTGTGCTTTCTGTTGTTGATTCGTCAATATAATTATTTGACGGTTCATCTTTCACAGAATTTTGTGTTGGAATTGTGCTTGGGTCTTCAATATTCTCATCACCTTTGCAAGCTGAAAACGAGAATACAAATGAAAACACCAGCAATAGTGCAATAAATCGTTTAGTCATAATTAGTCCTTTAATTAAAATATATACTATTATAATACAATAAAACCCATAAAAAAACAAGACGGGAAGTGAAACCAGTTTCACCCTCTGTCTTGTCTTTTTATTACTTTTACATAATAGATTAAAAGCAACGGAATATCTGCACATATCCACGCCATTGGAGATGCAAGGCAAACGCCAAAAAATCCAAATATTTTTGATAAAATCAATGCCGCGACCACTCTGCCCACTAATTCGGATACACCCGCAATCATTGAAACATAAGTTTTGCCAACACCTTGCAAAGTATTTCTGAAAACAAACAGCACCGCAAGTGCAAAATAGAAAATTGCAATGACTTTTAAATATGTATGCGCTGCGTTTATTGTTTCTGTATTCGCATTATCAACGAAAATCTGTGCAATTTTGCCACCGAAGAAATACAGAATTGTCGACATCACAACTGACATTCCACCCGCAAAAAGAATTGCACTTTTTGCGCCTTGACGGACTCTGTCCATTCTGCCTGCACCAAAGTTTTGTCCCGAAAAAGTTGCACAAGCCACACCCGTCGCTGAAAGTGGGATATTCGCTAATAATTCAGGCTTATTTGCAATGGTAAAACCTGCCATAACACTTGGACCATAAGTATTAATTGTGCTTTGAAGCACCATTGAGCCGATTCCTGTTATTGAAAACTGCAAGGACATTGGAACACCCATTTTAAGCATTAATATAGCAGTTTCTTTTTTAATTTTAAAGTCTTCGAATGTAATATTAAGCATTTCTTTTCTGCTTCTTATATATATCACACAAAGAATACAAGAAACAAGTTGTGAAAGTACTGTTGAAATCGCAGCACCGTCAACGCCCATACCCAAAACTGCAATAGTAAAGTAATTTAAAAACACATTCAAAACTGCTGTTACGGTTAAAAATTTTAATGGTGCTTTGCTATCACCCAACGCACGAAGAATACTCGCCATTACATTATATAATGTGGTGAAAATCGCACCTGCATAAATAATGCTCACATAAAGTCTTGCATCAGCAAAAATTTCGTCAGGTGTACCGAGTAAAGTCAAAATCGGCTTGACTAAAAACAATGACAATGACATTATCGTAAAACTGATTATTATAGTCAAAGAAATTGCATTGCCAGCATAATGGTTAGTGCGTTTTTTATCCCCTGCGCCAAAGCTTTGTGCAATTGGAATTGCAAAACCACCCGTCACACCCATGGCAAGTCCCATCAAAAGACTACTCATTGGACCTACTGAACCCACTGCTGCAAGTGCATTTGCAGAGATATATCGACCAACAATATAAGTGTCGGCAACATTATAGCCCTGTTGAATAAGCCCTGAAAGCATTATTGGAATTGCAAATATTAAGATGTTCTTCAACGGATTACCCGTTGTCATATTAAAAGAATTATCTTTTATTTTCATATTGATTTCTAGTGCAAATCGGAGAGTACTAAAAAGCACTCCCCGATTTTTAATGTTTATAGATTAATATTTCTTTCTTGCCACATAAGATGTGTGAAGAATTTCATGAGCCTTGTGGCTACCTGGCTTGCCAAGATACTCTGTATAGAGTGTCTTAACTGCTTCGTTTTCGTGTGACTTTCTTACTGCGTTGTTTCTGTCAGCTGTATAAAGAGCTTCTGCACGACGAGCTTTAAGGTCAACGAAGTTACGAACAACAGCGTGCTGAATTGGTTGGCCACCACCGTTGATACAACCACCTGGGCAACCCATAATCTCGATGAAGAGATATTCGCTTGTGCCGTTCTTAATCTGGTCCATAAGAACTTTTGCGTTCTTTGTGCCTGATGCTACTGCAACCTTAATCTTCTTGCCCGCAACATCATATTCAGCTTCTTTAACGCCTTCCATACCACGAACTGCTGTGAAATCAACATCTTCGAGTGTTTCGCCTGTGAGTTTTTCAACTGCTGTACGAAGAGCAGCTTCCATAACACCACCTGTTGCACCAAAGATTGTTGATGCACCTGTGCTTTCGCCGAATGGATTATCAAACTGTTCATCAGGAAGATGTGGGAAGAAGATACCTGCTGTTTCAATCATACGAGCAAGTTCCCTTGTTGTAAGAGAAACGTCAACGTCAGGATAACCTGATGCATTCTGGTCGTCACGCTTTGTTTCGAATTTCTTTGCTGTACATGGCATAATACCAACAACAAACATATTCTTAGGGTCGATGCCCATCTTCTCTGCGTAATATGTCTTCATAACTGCACCAAACATCTGTTGTGGTGATTTGCAGCTTGAAAGATGACCGATTTGGTCTGGATAATAGTGCTCACAGTATTTAATCCAACCTGGTGAGCAAGATGTAATCATTGGAAGGGTGCCACCATTTTGAACTCTGTCAAGAAGTTCGTTTGCTTCTTCCATAATTGTAAGGTCAGCAGCAAAGTCTGTATCGAATACTTTATCGAAACCAAGACGACGAAGTGCTGCAACCATTTTGCCTTCAACATTTGTACCGATTGACATGCCAAATGCCTCACCGAGTGTTGCACGAATTGAAGGAGCAGTTTGAACAATAACAAACTTTTCAGGGTCATTTATTGCTGCGAAAACTTCAGCTGTGTTGTCTTTTTCAACGATTGCACCTGTTGGACAGTTAACAATACACTGACCGCAAGAGATACATGAAACATCTGCAAGGTCTTTATCGAATGCAGAGCTTACATGAGTATCAAAGCCACGAGCATTAGCACCAATTACTGAAATGCCCTGCTGGTCACAAGCTGCGATACAACGACGGCAAACGATACATTTGTTGTTATCTCTAACCATGTGTGCTGCTGAGTCGTCAAAGTTATATTTGATGATTTCGCCATCAAATCTGCCTTCATCTTCAACGCCGAATTCCTTGCAAAGCTTCTGAAGTTCGCAAGTTCCACTGCGTACGCATGAAAGACATTTTCTGTCGTGAGTTGAAAGGATAAGTTCAAGAGTCATTTTTCTTGAATGTCTAACCTTTTCTGTGTTTGTATAAATTTCCATTCCCTCTGCAACTGGGAATACGCAAGCAGTAACAAGACTTCTTGCACCCTTAACTTCTACCATACAGATACGGCAAGCACCGATTTCGTTGATGTCTTTAAGGTAGCAAAGTGTTGGGATTTCTATACCTGCATAACGAGCAGCTTCAAGGATTGTGCTACCCTTTGGTACAGAATATGATTTGTCGTTAATTTTAATGTTTACCATAATTTAGCACTCTCCTTACTTTTTAATAATTGCGCCGAATTTACAAGAATCGATACAAACGCCGCACTTGATACATTTATTTGTGTCAATTGTGTGTGGGTTCTTAACTGTACCGCTGATAGCACCAACTGGGCACTTTCTTGAACAGAGTGTACAACCCTTACAAGCGTCAGCAACGATTTCATATTTAACAAGTTTCTTACAAACACCTGCTGGACAAGTTTTATCAACAATGTGAGCAATATATTCTTCACGGAAGAATTTAAGTGTTGCAAGAACAGGGTTTGGAGCAGTTTGTCCAAGACCGCAAAGTGAGTTTTCTTTGATGTAATAGCAAAGTTCTTCAAGTTTATCAAGGTCTTCAAGAGTTGCTTTACCATCTGTAATCTTTTCAAGCATTTCACGAAGTCTCTTTGTACCTACACGGCAAGGTGTACATTTACCGCAAGATTCATCAACTGTGAAGTCAAGGAAGAACTTAGCGATGTCAACCATACAGTTGTCTTCGTCCATAACGATAAGTCCGCCTGAACCCATCATACAGCCGATTGCTGTAAGGTTATCATAGTCGATTGGTGTATCCATAAGAGATGCAGGAATACAACCACCTGAAGGACCACCTGTCTGAGCTGCTTTGAATTTCTTACCATTTGGAATACCGCCACCGATATCGTCGATAATGTGACGAAGTGTAGTACCCATAGGAATTTCAACAAGACCGGTATTATTAATGTTACCGCCTAATGCGAATACCTTAGTACCCTTAGATTTTTCAGTACCCATAGAAGCAAACCATTCTGCACCACGAAGGATAATCTGAGGAACGTTAGCAAAGGTTTCAACGTTGTTTTCAACGGTAGGCTTACCGAAGAGACCCTTTACAGCAGGATAGGGAGGACGGGGACGGGGCTCGCCTCTGTTACCCTCGATAGAGGTCATAAGAGCAGTTTCCTCGCCGCAAACGAATGCGCAAGTCGGAGGCCAAGCGGTCTTAGGAAGACAATTAGG
>JAZQWV010000066.1:0-8573 GCA_045632525.1 Candidatus Fimenecus sp. | reverse complement strand
CAAAAATCCCGAAATGTCACAAAATATTTTTAAAAAATTTTAAAATTTATTTTATTGTTTTTATTTTACTATGAAAAGCTCAGGTTTTCAACAAAAATATAGAATATTATAAACTTGAAAACAAGCTTAAATAATGTTATAATTGTAAAAGTTTATTTGAAAGGTTTGTTTCTATGAAAAAAACTACATCTTTAGTTTTTACCGGTGATATCGGCTTCGACCGATATATGTATGGTAAATGGGATGATGAAAATTTAATATCACAAGAAATTCTTGACTTTCTTCATAGCGCTGACCATGTTATAACTAATGTTGAAGGTCCTGTTGCTGTTGCCGAGCAAAACACGACTCAAAGTGGTGTTCAACAGTTATTGCATACCATTGACCCGAAAGCTGTTAAAGTCCTTAATAATATGCATTCAGACATTTGGAACATCTGCAACAATCATATTATGGATGCTGGTTCTTATGGTATTGAAAGCACACTTAAAATTGCAAATGAAAATGGTGTGCGGACAATCGGCGCAGGTATGAATATAGATGAGGCAAGAAAACCTGTTATTCTTAATGAAGCCGGTGGAATTGGTATGTTTGGTGTTGGTTATCAACGAGCTTGTCGCAAGGCTGATGTTGAAAAGCCGGGTTGTTATAGTTGGAGTGACCTTGATGAAATTCAAAAATCCATTGACGAGATTAAAAAGACTTGTCGTTGGTGTATTGTTGTTGCCCACGCCGGCGAAGAATTCACTCCACTCCCTTCCCCTTACACTCGTGAAAGATACCACAAATATTTAGAAATGGGTGCTGATATTATTGTTGCACACCACCCACATGTGCCAATGAATTATGAAACTGTTGGTGATAAAGTAATTTTCTATTCACTTGGCAATTTTATTTTTGATACTGATTATCAACGTTCACAGTTTAATACTGATATTGGTTTAATTATTAAACTTAACTTTACTGAAAACGAGTTTAATTTTGAGCCAATGGGACTTAAAATTGTTCGTGGCGAAGAAAGAATTGTTAAAGATGGACTTCCACGCATATTTGTTGACGTTCAGGAAGACGAATATGAGCTTTTAGCACCATTATCAGCAAAGATGCTCATTTCTGCGACAAAACGTCAGATGACCTATTTAAAGCCCGAAGAATTTAAAGACGCAAATGAAGAAAAATGGAAAGAACATTTCGCAGAGCCATTGAGAACAGGTAGAGTACCTGGTGAAACACTTGATTTTTATATTATATGTCCCCTTGCCGAAAAAGCCGAAGAAGGCAAATGGAAAGAAAGCAAATTAGAAGATATTAAAAACTATATTTTAGAACAGATGTAGCACAAAAGGATTGGTTTTCACCAATCCTTTTTCTTTTACCAAGTATTAACTTTTTCAATATGCACAGGGTTTAAAGAATAATATCTGTAACTATCAAGACGTCGCATATATGCATCATTAGTATGAGCACAAATTAAAATTTCACCGTCTGTATCAAATCCAGTAACAACAAGTGTATGATATAACCTTTGACCGTTATTTAAAAAGATTACATCACCGAGCTGAATTTCACTTAAAGTTGTGTCTTGTCCAAATGGTCCAACACTTTCATTAGCTGTTAAAAATCTATATAAATACTCTACACCTGACCAAGCAGGCGCACGATTATCTGGTGAGATATAATACCAACCATAATCCCTTGTATAATCCATTACTCCTGCACCTGCATAAATACATTGTGATGCAAAATTAGTGCAATCCCCACCTATTCCTTCAAAATTAAAATATTGTGGATTTCTTGACAAAGCCCACCTTTTAGCATATTCAACTGCTTTATTTCGGTTATATTGAAAACTACGCATAAAAAATCACCCTATACAGTTTATGCATAGGGTGGTTTTTTGTTTATCAGTTCCAATAATCTGTTTTGTGTGGCAAATCAATATTTTTTGCTTTAAATATTGGCTCGATACCGTCTTTACGCTGTTTTTCGTAGTCTTTCAATGCTCGATAAGCATATTTGCCAAGATGCAAAATAACAGGCATATTGATAAGTGTCATTGCACCCATTGTTACATCAGCAATGCCCCAGAGCAAGTCGGCGTTAAGACCAGCACCGATGAAAATAATAGCAGATGCAACGATATAATAGATATTCATAAATGCTTTACTTGGCATTTTACCAAAAATATGGAAAATACATTTATCAACATAGAAAAGGTTGCCGATAAGAGTTGTGAATGCAAATAAAATCATTGCAACAGTAATGAAAATTGGTCCGAATGAGCCGAGAGTCTGTGTAAGTGCCGCCTGAACATAAGGTGCACCGGAAAGTTCAGCAGATGGCTCAACACCTGAACTCATACACATAAACGCTGTTGCTGAACATATAAGAACTGTATCAATAAATACAGAAAGAACCTGAACAAGACCTTGCTTTACAGGGTGATTAACTTCTGCAGATGCTGATGCATTTGGTGCAGAGCCTACACCTGCTTCATTACTGAAAAGGCCACGCTTGATACCATAAATTACACAAGAACCTGAAAATCCACCAAAAATCGCCTCAAAATTGAACGCTTCTGCAAAAATTGTTTTGAAAATATTAGGCAAAAGTCCAATATTCATAAAAACAATTACAAGTGCAACAAGAATATATGCAACGCCCATAAGTGGCACAAGTATACTGGTTACCTTAATTACGCGCTTACCACCACCGAAAAGGCAATAACCAACTACAACTGCAACGACAAGTCCAATTATCCAAGGAGTAATTTCTGCATTATAGAAACTATATCCTGAAAATGTTGACTGCAAGTTATAAGATGCAAGCATATTAAATCCAAAGCCATAAGTAAGAATAAGAAGGATAGAAAAAACAATTGCTAATGGTTTACTATGCAATGCTGTTTCAATATAATATGCAGGTCCACCATAGCTACCATCAGGACCTTTGCGCTTGTATATCTGTGCAAGAGTACTTTCCACAAAAGCAGATGCACTGCCGACAATTGCAATTACCCACATCCAAAAAACAGAGCCGAAGCCGCCAAGGCAAAGTGCAGTTGAAACGCCGATAATATTGCCTGTACCAACACGTGATGCCGTTGAAACCATAAGTGCTTGGAATGATGAAACGCCATTTTCTGGTTTTTCAAGAACAGCTCTGAATTGTTCTTTCAAAAGTCTAAACTGAACGCATTGTGTACGCAAAGTGAAATATAAGCCACCAAGCACAAGAATGATAATGAGGATATAGCTGTATAACGCATCATTTACAGTATTGATTATTTGTTCAAACATAAAATACCCCTTAAACGTATAATGTTGAAATTATATATTACGCAGAATAAAAAGTCAAATAACATTATTAAAAGTCTTGATTTTAAATTTACTTTAATATATAATACTAAACTGTTGACACGGAGAGTTGTCCGAGCTGGTCGAAGGAGCACGACTGGAAATCGTGTAAACTGCTAAAACGGTTTCGAGGGTTCGAATCCCTTGCTCTCCGCCAAATTTAAGAACACTACCTATAAGGTGAGTGTTCTTTTTTTATTTATGATTTTATTTTGATTCGAACCCGCAGGGTCTGAGCGTAAAAAAAACAGTCCAGTGGACTGTTTTTAGTGAAGAGCATAATGCAAATTCCCCATTTGCATTATGAATCTATAATTCGAATCCCTTGCTCTCCGCCAAAAAATTAGAGCCTATCAGATGATAGGCTCTTTTCTTATGTTGATTATTCAATAGTTACTGTTCCGTCTTCGTAAACTGTGATTTTGTCGCCAGTCTTTACTGTGTTAAGGAACTCTTCACCAAGGCAGTCAACTGTTGGCATTGGAGTATCTGTCCAAACTGAACCGATAATTGCGCCCGCTGCTGCAAGTGAGTCGATATGCTCTGAGAAAAGCATACAAGCAGGACATCTTTCCATAACTTTTGCGCAATAAAGAACAAGACCACCTGTTGTTGAACCGATTGTCTGTGGAAGGCAAAGTGCTGTTCCTACCATTGGTTTTTCATAAATATCTGTGTTGTTCTGGTCACCACATTTAGCTTGTTTGTCACCAAATTGAAGTGCACCCTGAAAAGAAGCAAGTGTATTGAAACCGCCGTGTGAAACAAGAGCTGTAGCTGTTGCTTTTCCTGGAACTACGGGACGACCTTTAAAAGTTTTCATTTTATTTTGCCTCCTTTGTAATAATGTCAAGAATTTCTTCGCTTGTATAATAACGAGATGTTGTATATGTACGAAGTTTGTTTGAGTTTGTAATTACAGGCATTTTCTTTGCGAGTGGGTTGTTCATATACATAAGTGGGCAAATGTAGCTGAGAACAACGCCTGTTGCCTGAAGTTTAGCATACATATCAGTCTTTTTGAACTCGTCACAAACTGCAGGTGGAGCTGTAAATACAGTTGGGATTGAAACCTTCTTCAAGCCATTCTTAGCAAGACCTGCGCTAACATTTTCTGTCCATTCTTTAAGCTGAGCCATTGTCATATGTGGGCAACCAACGAAGCAAAGTTTTGGAGTTGCGTCAGGATTTTTCCACATAACAGGATATGAAGCCTTAACTCTTTCAAGTTCAGCGTCATCAATAACATAAACCTGTGCATTTTCTGCAACGAGTGAGTCACCCATTTCAGTAGCTTCTGGTGTAAGACCATCAATATGGAAAAGACCAACTGCACCGTTTGATGCACAAGCAGCACCGAAGTCTTTAAGGTATGCTTTAGCATCATCGTTAAGGTCGTTACCAAGCCATTCTGTCATACCCTTAACGAATGGAACATCTTCCATAACTTTCATACCGATTGCTGAACCGAGAATCTGTGCTTCAGGCTTCTTTGAGCATTTAACTTCGATAACCCAAGTTGCTTTTCTTCCCTCGTCTGTAAGAAGACCGAAATAAGGAACAAAGCCTGCGATTGAGCCCATCATTTCGATGATACCTGAGTTACGGTTACAACGAGCACCAATAACAGAGTTTGCATAAGCAACTGCACTTGACTCTGCCCATGAAAGGATATCACCTTTTTTAGGTGTATTGCCTACTTCATCAAGATAGCAAGCGCAAGTATAAGCATCATCATTTAAAAGACCCATTTTACGAAGCTGTTCGTTATATGAATCTTGCTTTGAATACATAAACTTTTTGAAAACAAAGTTTTTAAGGAAATCTGAAGGAACATTTGGGTCATAAGGTTTTGGGTCAACAGAGAATTTCTGTTTTGAAACCACATTGGCATTAAGAAGCTGGTCCATCAAATCAAAAACAGGAGTCATCATTTTAAGACCAAAACTTGTAACAAGATGTCCTTTGTCACTTGTAACGGGAACCATTTTTTCTGCGCCGAATGTTTCACCGTACATAACAAGTGTTTTCATAACTTTAGCCATTACTTCGCCCTTTTCACCATTGAGCAAAGCCTGTTGTTCGGCTGTAAGCTGCATTGCCATGTTAAGCACCTCTTTAATAATTTATTAACATTTATAGTTTACTCTTAAACAGCAAAAGTGTCAATGCTAAATTGTTAAATTTTTGACTATTTGTTAGCCATATAAAAACGGTAGGCTTTTACACCTACCGTTTTACTCTATTATTTATGCAATCCAAACACCGCTGGAATTGAATTTATAAGTCTTTCCGCCGATAACTTTTGTGCCTGTTACCATATAACCATTTTGGTCGATATAATACCATTTGCTACCATCTTGTACCCATTGGCTTGTTACCATATAACCGCTTGAGCCCACATAACACCAACCTTTTGAGTCCTTAACCCATTTGTTATATACCATTCGACCTTGTGCGTCGAGATAGCACCAACCCTTTGAGTCTTTTACCCATTTGTTTGTTACACAGTAACCATCAGCACCTATATAGCACCAGCCGACACTATCTTTAACCCATGCATTTGTAAGCATTGCACCACTTGAGCCTAAATAGCACCATCCCTTGCTATCTTTTCTCCATTGGTTAGATACCATATAGCCGTTTGCGTCCATAAAGTACCACTTGCCATTGTCATAAACCCAGTTGTTGCATACCATTCTGCCGTTCGCATCAAGATAGCACCAGCCTTTTGAGTCAGCTTTCCAGCAATTTGTTACGCAATAGCCGTCTTCACCAACAAAGCACCAGCCTACACTATCCATAAGCCATTTGTTAATTACTTTAACATTGTTTTGATAATATGCCCATTTTGTACCTTCAAGAACCCAGCCGTTGAGAATTTCGAGTGTTTGGTTATAATGAATTTCCGCATTAAGTAAATTATTGTTACTGCCTTTTATCACTATTGAATTCCATTTTGTTTCACTTCCTGAATAATAAACATCTTTAAGAACAGAAGTTCCCATAAATGCAGCATATTCTATTGTAACGACACTATCAGGAATGTATATTTCTACTAAAGAACCAGCCATACCAAATGCATATTCTCCAATTGTTGTTACAGTATCAGGTATCTTCACACTAATTATTGAAACACAATAATAGAAGGCTGAATCATCTATCATAGTCACTTCGTACCCATTAATTATTGATGGAATCTCCAAATTATTAACCGTGCCAGAATACCCTGTGATAGTAACAGTTTTTTCATCCTTGCCTACAACTTTAAAAGAGAATTTTTTAGTACAATAACCATTCTTATCTACATAACACCAAACATTAACATCATCAAACCATTTATCTATTAACATATATCCATCATTACCAAAATAGTAAGAACCGATACCGTCATTACCCCAGCAGTTTGTTTTAGCGTAACCATAGTTATCAACGTATTTTAGACCTACACCATCATCAACCCATTGGCTATAAACCTTATGACCATTATCATCAAGATATGACCAGCGCCCATCAATTTCCACCCAAGTATTCCTTAAGCTATAGCCATCTTCTCCAACATAGCACAAGCCTTGACTATCTTCTACCCATTTATTAGTGGCTATTTTGCCATCAAAGTCAATATAATACCAACCATTTGTATCTTTCAACCATTCATCAATAATATTGGGTTCGTTACAAATAGTGCAGAAATTATCAACATAGTTATGAGTTAATTGTGGAATAGTTTGGCAATTCGACATATTAGCCACAATAGAATCAAATGAAAAGCCATAACAAGTCTTACTGCTATCCGACGTTAATTTGATGCTAAATGAATCACCCTGCAAGATTATTGTTGCACCCGAAAGAGATGAATCTGTATATTTTCCATACAAAGACCCATTTGCATCATAAATATAAATATAATCATAACTTGATTCAACATATGTAGACGATGAAAAAGTCAGTTCAAGACTTTTTGCACCCTCATAAACAAAATTGTATGTTCTGTTCGTATTATTACTATAGTCATGGTCAGATTCAGGATATAAATCAGAAGCCACAATTTGTTGTTCAAAGAACTCTTGACCACAAATGATACAAACTTTTTCTAATACACCATCTTCAGTACATGTAGGTTGTTTTATTACAACAAAATCATAAGTGTGACCTGTAGCGGAAATTGTTTCAGTTTCATAAACATCTCCGCAAGCAGCACAATATTTATGTTTAGAGCCATCAGTCGTACAAGTTGGATTATAATCAATAATCCAATCACTTTCTGTGTGTCCTAACCTAACAACTATTTCAGTTTCACAAATTTCTCCGCAAACTGTACATTCTTTATATTTAAAGCCATCCGTTGTGCAAGTTGGATTATAACTAATAATCCAATCACTTTCTGTATGTCCACCTAGCATTTCGATTGCTTCAGTTTCAAGTATTTCGCCACAAACTGTACACTCTTTATGTTTTGAACCATCAATTGTGCAAGCGGGATAATAATCAATAATCCAATCACTTTCTGTATGTCCACCTAGCATTTCGATTGCTTCAGTTTCAAGTATTTTGCCACAAACCGTACACTCTTTGTGTTTTGAACCATCAATTGTACAAGTTGGATTAAAATCAATAATCCAATCACTCTCTGTGTGTCCTAAACTATCAATTACTTCAGTGTTACAAACCTCTCCGCAAACTGTACATTTTTTATATTTAGAGCCATCCGTTGTGCAAGTTGGTTTATAATTAATAATCCAACTACTTAATAAATGTTCACCCGTCATATAATTTATTGTGGATTCAGTTATCACGGTATTACCTGGATAAATCTCAACTTTATCCCATTGACACTTCGCACCTGAATAATTAACCATTGTAAGATTTGTGCAATCTGAAAATGCATAATTTCTAATTAATGTTACGCTATCAGGGATTATTACACTACTAAGGCTTGTGCAACCATCAAATGCAGAATCGTCAATTAATGTTACACTGTCAGGGATTATTACACTATTAAGGCTTGTACAACCTCTAAACGAAGATGAACCAATTGATGTTACACTATCAGGAATCGTATAACTTATCCTTGTGTTGCCGATAGGATATTGTATAAGTGTTGTTTTTTTCTTATCAAATAATACCCCAGACTCATCACTTGAATAATCTTCGTTATTACTATCTACAATAATATCGGTAAGGCTTGTACAACCTCTAAACGAAGATGAACCAATT
>JAZQWV010000065.1:0-47413 GCA_045632525.1 Candidatus Fimenecus sp. | reverse complement strand
TCCCTCTGACGAGGGAGCTGTCTGCGAAGCAGACTGAGGGAGAGATTTAGTGAACAGTAAAACTATCTCTCCCTCCGTCAAAATCAAAGATTTTGCCACCTCCCTCGTCAGAGGGAGGCATTATAATTGCGTCGCAGACCCTTCACTTTGCATTTTGCATTTAATTTTCCCCTACAAATTATAATTTAATAATAAAAATTCAAGTTATAATTTAAATATCTTGACAGTAATTTCCCCTTGTGATATACTTTCTGTGTAAATATTTGATATTATTCAGATAGGAGATATTACTATGGAAAGAATTAAGACAATCGAAACAAGAAACCTTCAGGAAAGCGCAGTTAAGGGCGGTTGTGGCGAATGCCAGACATCTTGCCAGTCTGCTTGTAAGACATCTTGCGGTGTCGCTAACCAGCAGTGTGAAAACAGCGAAAATAAATAATTAAAAAATTTATTGCTTAAAGCAGGTAATGCGCAAGTGTTACCTGTTTTTTGTTGAGAAGGATATTTTTATGGTACATCAATATAAATTAAACGGATATAACATCGTGCTTGACACTTGCTCGGGGTCTGTTCACGTGGTTGACGAAGTAGCTTATGACATTATCGCAATGTATAAGGACAAAACCGCTGACGAAATTGTTAAGTACATAATTGATACATATAAGAATGAGCAGATTACAGAACAAGATGTTCTTGACTGCATAGAAGATGTTAAAACTCTTGAAGAAAACGGCAAGCTCTATACCCCTGACACTTATGAGGGTATGGCTTTCGATTTCAAGAACAGAAATACAGTAATCAAAGCTCTTTGTCTTCACGTTGCTCACACTTGCAATTTGAACTGTGAATATTGCTTTGCAAGTCAGGGTAAATATCACGGTGACAGAGCATTAATGAGTTTTGAGGTTGGTAAGCGTGCACTTGATTTTCTTATTGAAAACTCAGGTACAAGAAGAAATCTTGAAGTTGACTTCTTCGGTGGCGAGCCACTTATGAACTGGGATGTTGTTAAAGAATTAGTTTCTTATGCTCGTGTGCAAGAAAAAATTCACAACAAGAATTTCCGTTTCACACTGACAACAAACGGAATGCTCATTGATGATGATGTTATTGAGTTTTCAAACCGTGAAATGAGCAATGTTGTTTTAAGCCTTGACGGAAGAAAAGATGTTCACGACAGACTCAGAGTTGACTATATGGGACGCGGTAGTTATGACACTATTGTTCCAAAATTCCAAGAGTTTGTTAAACGTCGTGGTGGTAAGAACTACTATATGCGTGGCACATTCACACATAAGAATGTGGATTTCACAAATGATATTTTCCACATGGCAGATTTAGGCTTTACAGAGCTTAGTATGGAGCCTGTTGTTTGCTCACCAGAAGATGCAAGTGCTTTGACTCAAGAAGATTTGCCAATTCTCTTCGAGCAATATGAAATTCTTGCAAAAGAAATGATTAAACGCAAAAAGAACGGCAACGGGTTCACATTCTATCACTATATGCTTGACTTAACACACGGTCCTTGTATTTACAAGAGAATTTCAGGTTGTGGCTCAGGCACAGAATATATGGCAGTTACCCCTACTGGTGACCTTTACCCTTGCCATCAATTCGTTGGTGACACAAAATACCTTTTAGGTAACATTTATGATGGTGTTACAAACAAAGAAATTCAAAACGAATTCAAGCTTTGTAATGCTTATGCTCGCCCTGAATGTAACGACTGTTGGGCAAAGCTTTATTGCTCAGGTGGTTGCGCTGCAAACTCATATCACGCATCGGGTAAAATCACAGGTATTTATGAATATGGTTGCGAACTCTTTAAAAAGAGAATCGAATGTGCTGTGATGATTCAAGTAGCAGAAAACTATGACAAATAAGGAATAAAACAAATGGACACACCAATTTTTGACTTTGTGCAGAATTACATTAAAAGTAATACTGCCCGACTTCACATGCCGGGTCATAAGGGTGTGTCTTTTTTAGGCTGTGAAGCCTTTGATATTACTGAAATTCAGGGTGCAGACGAATTATATGCGCCCGACGGAATAATCAGAAAAAGCGAAGAAAATGCCGCTCACCTTTTTGGCACTGCAAAGACAATTTATTCTGCTGGTGGGTCAAGTCAAAGTATCAATGCAATGCTTTACTTGGCATATTTAAAAGCAGACAAAAATCAAAGACCTTTTGTGTTAGCAGGACGAAATGCGCACAAGTCTTTTATCTATGCACTTGCTAAACTTGATGCAGATGTAGAATGGATTTATCCCGAAAATACTGATAGTATTTGCTCTTGCATTGTGAATGGTGAAATGGTTGAAAAAGCACTTAAAAGCCTTGATAGAAAGCCATTTGCGGTGTATATCACAAGCCCTGATTACTTGGGTGGAATGAGTGATATCCCCAGTATTGCAAAGGTGTGCAAAAGTTATGATATTCCCCTTCTCGTTGACAATGCGCACGGCAGTTATTTGAAATTTTATAAACAAGATTTACACCCAATAACACTTGGAGCAGATATGTGTTGCGACTCGGCACACAAGACATTACCTGTGCTCACAGGTGGTGGATATTTGCATATTGCAAAGAATGATAAATATAATTTCTCGCAAAATGTTGTTAATGCAATGGCGATTTTCGGTTCAACGAGTCCGTCATATTTAATTTTGCAATCTTTGGATTTGTGTAACAAATATATTGACGAAAAAATCAAAAATGATATTGAAATTTGTGCAGAAAAAGTTGCAGAATTGGGATGTTTAATCAATTCAAAAGGATTTGCGATTTTATCACAAGAGCCATTGAAGCTTACCGTTGATTTTTGTGGATTCGACATTGATTTCAAATGTTATCTTCGTGGATGCGGCATTGAATTTGAATATGCAGATGATGATTTTGTGGTGTTTATGTTCAGTCCACAAAATAGCGACGAAGATTTTGAAAAACTAAAAAAAGCCTTTGAAAATATCAATGCAGATGCTAAAAAAGATGCTTCAAATATTGAAATTCCAAAGGCAGAAAGAGTTTTGACAATTCGTGAGAGTATTTTTTGTGAAAGTGAAGAAATAGATATTCAAAATGCACTCGGTCGGGTTTGTGCAAGTCCTTGTGTATCTTGCCCACCTGCTATTCCCATTGCAGTTAGTGGTGAAAAAATCACTAATGAGCATATCGAATTGTTCAAGAAATATAATATTGATAAAATTTTGGTTGTTAGATAACAAAAAAAGAGAGTACGGTATACTCTCTTTTATTTTACCAATTTTCAATTTCTTGTGGATTTGCGAAGATTTCGTCCATACGCTTCATAAATGGTACTGACTGACCAAAATCCAATGCTCTGTGGTCGATTGCCATACAGATTGGAAGAATTTGTCTTACTTCGATTTCTTTTTCACCGTTTTCTTTTGTTACAACGATTGCTCTGTCTTGTACTGCTGCAAGGCAATATGTTGAAACCTGTGGTGGCACAACTTCGAGAATAGTAACATTGCCACGCTGACCACGATAAAGTGAGCCAACATTTGAAACTGTTACAGAGCCTTGACGGATATCGTCTTTTGTGATTCGGTCTTCTCTTGGGATTTTTTCATATTCTCTCTTTGCTTTTCCTGTGAGAGTTTTAACTCTGTATTTACCCGTTTTTGAGCCGATAAGACGGTTGATAACCTTTTTAATCTGACCTTTTTTCAAGGCTTCGATTGTATTTTCCATTGAAACTTCAAACATTGCTTCTGTAAGATTTGTATTTTCTGCACGACGACGAATGTCTGCCATTTCGCTCTGAATTTGCTCAACACTCTTATTTTCAAGGTCGTGAAGTGTGATTGTCATCATTTCATCATTTGGCAAAATCATTGGCATTGAAATATCGATGCTTTCAAAGGTTGTCACCTTACCACGAACAAGTTTTTTATCAAACTCAATGTGAGAATTGAGAATAGGTGCTGCTTTGAGACCTTCGATGATAACCTTTAAGAAATATGTATTAAGTGAAATTTTTGTTTCTCTTGTTGCGTTAAGTTCTTTGCAAAAGTTCACAAAATCAGTAACATCAGGCTCATAGTTGAACGCGATGTGTGGGATATTGTCCCAACTCTCTGTTGTCATATTAGCGATGATTTTTCTTTGAATACCAAAATGAAAACTATTTAAGACTTTCATTATAATTACCTCCGAGATGTTTGCGAAATACTTTACAAGTATATCACAAAGGAATGGATTGTCAATAAATACTAACAAAGAAAAATGCAAATGTTTTTAATTATTTTCAAAAAACTGTTGACTTTTTATATTTCTAATGGTATTATATTCGGGCGGCTGAAAGTCGTATATGCGCCGGTAGCTCAGCTGGATAGAGTGTTTGGCTACGAACCAAAAGGTCGGGGGTTCGAATCCCTTCCGGCGTGCCAAGTTAAAAGTCTCAAAACCATTGATTTTGCGTGGGTTTGAGGCTTTTTTCTTTTTCTGTTCAATTTTGTTTGATTAGTGAGAAAACTGCTTTAGACCACTTATGGACCACTTATCGTTCCTGATTTTGTATCTGGATTTTCAATTATTATATTACTTTCTGCTTGATTAAAACCTATCTCAAATGCACTTTGCATCTTATCTGCCGCAGACTGTTTAAGCTTATCTGTTGCATGAATGTATGTATTCATTGTAAATCCGCAATCCGTATGTCCAAGCATATTTGACACAGCTTTAATATCAACGCCTTCTTCAAGAGCAATGGTTGCACAAGTATGTCTTAAATCGTGAAATCTGACATCAGGGAGATTGGCTCTTTTGAGCATTCTTTTAAGTTGTCTTAAAACTCCATTTTGGTCACGATATGTACTAGTCACAGGAGACGGAAACATTAGTTTAGTTCCTTTTGCTTGTTGACTTTTTAATCTGTTCAATATATCTACACAACTCTTGTTTAATGCTATAGTTCTTATTGATGCTTTTGTTTTTGGTGTTTCAGGTCTGATTATACCGTCTATTCTTTGTGCTTGTTTGTTTATTCTCAATGACATTTTATCAGCATCAAAGTCATCCCATTCAAGTGCTGTTATTTCACCAAGTCTTAATCCGGTGGTTAATTCAAGATAATAAAATTCAAAGCAACCGCTATTATGAGCTTCTACGAGCAAACGGTTGCTTTCTTCTTTTGTTAATGTCCTCATTCCTCTTTCTCTACCTTTAGGTAGATTAAGATTATTGGTAGGATTTTTTATTATAATTTCTTCATCCACAGCTTTTTGTAAAGCCGCATGAAGAACGATTTTTACTGATTTAATTGTTCTTGAGCTTAATCCAATCTCTTTCTTGTTGTTTTTAGCTCGTTCTTTATTCACTCTGCCATTTTCATAAATATCCATTATGTATTGTTGGCAAGTCAATGTAGTTAAATCTTTTAAATGTAAGTTTCCAATGTAGGGGTTTATGTAACTTCTTATAATAGCTTCATAACCATCTACTGTTGTAGGTTTAAGATAACCTTTGCAGTAGTTGTTAATCCATATCTCTATCCATTCCTTAACGGTTGGATTTTTACAATTATTATATCTATTTTCCGTAGTTTCATTTGCTTGTTTTTCTGCTTCTGCTTTTTCATCAAGCAATGCTTTTAATCTTTCTTCACATTCATATTTCTTTTTGCTTACAACTGTCTTGTATATGTTTTTTCCATTTTCGTCTTTGTCAATGATTATACGACCTTCCCATCGGCCGTCACTTCTTTTTCTTAATGTGCCTGAACCTTTTGCTCTTTTAGCCATTTTTCTCACTCCTTTGCAACAACAAACAGTACCACACTATTTATTCAAAGTCTATATCAATTTTTAATGTTTTGTATGCTTGTTTACCCATTCCTTAAAACCATCGCGTGGAATTACTTTTCTTCGACCACAAACAACCACAGGAAAGGTTTTATCATTATTTGCAAGATTATATACTCCTGCAGTTGAAAGTCCTAATAAATCTGAAATCTCTTTCACCGTTAAAAACATAGGCATATCTTCATAATTTGCATATGACATAATTTCACCTCATTTAATTTATATAATCGGCGGTTGTCTGTACTTTACAGGCAACCGCCTTTATAGTATCAATCGTTACTTGTATTTATCCTCGATACCCCCAAGCAAAAGGGAACACATTTTCCGGTCATGCTTTTGACCTCATTGGAATCTCACCACTCCCAGGTTCTCTGCGAGGCGCTCTCCTTTGTTGCGACGGCTCACGATTTTGTAATCGCTTCAACGCTCGACTTTAGGACTAAACGCAAGTATCATTATTTCTTCTGCCTGTCATCGCCTTCGATATAGAAGCACTATATCGTCTGAGTCCTGAAGATTGAATAAGAATGATTTGTCCAATGTTCGCTCATATAGCTTGTCGGCATCGCCAACAACAGAAGAAAAGTAAAAAATGTGCTGGGTATTCACTTGTCAAAGTTCAAGTGAGAAAAAAGTCCTCTCAATTGTATAGGAAAAAAATTGACCTTTTTACAACCCTTTTTTCAAAAGTTTTTTTAATTTTTTTAAAATCCGTTGTTTTTTCCTATTGATTGCTTGCTGTGTAACGCCATTTCTCTTTGCATAATTACTTTCATTTTCGCCGTTAAAAAACAATGCATATATAATCTCTCTATCAGATTTTTTCAGGCTGCTAATAGCGATATTTAAACATTTAATTTGTTCATAATTCAACAGCATCTCATATGGGTTATATTTATTTGACAAAAACTCATGAAAATTATCTAATGTTTCATTATCGTCACCACTCAACTGGCTAAAAGATATAGTATTTTGATAGAACTTTTTGTTATCTGCTTCTATGTTCCATTCAGTTCTTCTATAAACAATGTAAACCTCTTTAGTGACCTCAACTTTTTCAGGTTTTCCAGTCATAGTGTTATGTACATATAAATAATATTTTTTTGACATTTTAATAGTCTCCTTTGAATTTTTAATTAGTTGAAATAAAAAATCTAGAGACTACGGATATTTAGCGATATACGGTAACCAATAAATTGTCATTTATTGTCCTTTCTTTCCGAAGGACAATAAAAAATAGAAGCCCAACGAAAATTCGTCAGACTTCTATCTTCATGAAGCACTGTACATATAATTTAATAGTTTCTATTAAGTCTACTGTATGGATATCCCTATTTTGTTTCCACACTTGTAACACTTTAATACAATTTCACTTTTCATATTCTTTTTATCAAAAAATATTTGTTCCGATATTTTCACATCACACAATCTCCCACCACAAACGGGACAATGCACCTTTTTAACATCGAATTCAACAACTCTTGATAAAGTAATCATTTTTGTTCCCCAATGGCTAACACTCACGATAAAAAATATATCCCTGAAGGGACATATTTATTTCATCATGTCTTTCAAAAGTTCATCCCAAAATTCATTTGACTTATTTTGCTTGTCTGCTTCTCTAATGACATTCTTTACATTTGACTGTTCATTTATATAACGAGCAACATCAACTGGTGAATAGAAATTGTTTTTATCATGTTCAGACTTGCTTTTAGCGGCAAGGTCAAAGAATATAATTTTAGATTCATTATCCAAATTCAGAGCATTTGCTAACTCTATCAGAGCCACATCACTAGGTGGAGCTTTACCACCACTCTCTACATTATATAAATAGATGTGCGATAACCCTGATAACTCAGCTAATCTTCTTAGAGATAAATCTTTCTGCAGACGCTTCTCTTTTAAAAAGAGTCCAAAGAAATTTGTGTTATCCATTATTTTTTGATTAACCTTTTAATCTTTCCTAAAACAAGCAATATACTTTCTAATATTAAACTCATACAGCAAGGATACATTATAAATTCAAGTTTGAAATGCCATCCAATGCTTATCGTAAGCACTATCAAAAGCAATATTAACCATGATATTTTACGAAAGTATTTATATTCTTCTTTTGTCAGTGGCTTCTCTAGAGTATCAAGTGGACATAAAACAAATATTAAAACAGTCGCAATGCTTGTTAATACTAATATTGGTATTTGTATATTGTTTGTTTCACACAGCTTGGTGCACAAAAGACAAAGAAAAATTGATATCGTAGTTATTAAAGTGCATTTCATTTCACTTGAAGCATGAAAACCACCAGCATATCTTCTAATCAAGCTAAAAGCAATATAAAAGACAATACTTTCGATTAGAATACTAAAAATGCTCCCAAACACAAGCGTTATTATTACATATGTAGCATTGGAAAGAAAGATAAAAAAACCATACTCATAAAGACAACGCTCACTCTCATCAATTTGATTGTTATTAATGAGAGTGTTCGTTAGTCTTTTTCCTAACTCATTTAGCATTTTTAGAGAATTTTTTCAATTCAACCGGAGCTTTTGGCTGATAGCAAAAATAGCTCGTTGTACTATTAGCATTTAATTTGATTGCATTCTCAACCGCTTTTTTGCAAAGTTTTGAAATTGTTTTTTTCATAAACAAACTCTCCTTTCTAAAATTTTGTGCTTTTGTTGCATTTAAAGTTATCAAATTAAAAACTGAATTTCAATATTTAAATATAAATGCAGAATTATTTGACTTTAATAATGTTTTTTAAAATAAATTCAAATAGATTTTACTCAATCACAACAACTTGAAATATAAACAAATAAATTCACTATCAGTTTATTCTTTTGTTGTGAATGCAATGATAAAATATTAATGTGTTGGGAGTTGATGATATGAGTATTAATTTAAAACAATTTGGCAAAAGAATAACACTTAGACGAGAAGAATTAGATATGAGTCAAAAAGTGTTATCAGAGAAAATAAATATATCACCAACACACCTATCTAACATTGAAAACGGCAAGTCTATGCCAAGCTTCGGCACTTTTATAGACTTGTGTTCAGTGCTGAAAATTAATTCAGACTATTTAATAAGTGGTACAGTTTATTCTGACATTAACGAAGAACTTATAGAGAAAATCAAAATGTGCTCTGACGACAATAAAGTAATTCTATCAAAAATTGTCGATGCATTTATCAAGTAAAATGAAAACTTGAAATATAAATTATTGTAGTGTATAATCAAGTCCAAAAGGACTTGATTTTTTTGTGTGGTGATATAATGAAAATTGGAATATGTGATGATATTTTTGAATATTGCAGTTCTATAAAAAGTTATGTAGATTATTACTTTAAAATGAATAATACTAAATATGAAGTTTATACTTTTGCTAATGGCAATGACCTTATAAATTCTAATATTATTTTTGATGTTTTGTTTCTTGACATTGAATTAGAGGATATTAATGGAATTGACGTAGCTGAACGCGTACTAAATTGCAACCCTAATACAGTCATTATTATTGTAACTAACTATCGAAAATATCTCGATGCTGCAATGGATTTGAATGCATTAAGATTTATTGATAAACCAGTAACTCAAGACAGGATTACTTCTGCTCTTGAAAAAGCGGTTTTAGAAATTAATAATGGTAGTATAACTATTCACACTAAAACAAATGAAATAAAAAAGATTAAAAAGTGCGATATTATATACGTTGAAGTTGTGAGAAAAACAACTACTTTTTATACTAAAAATGGAAGTATAGAATGTAATGAACCAATAACCAAATTTAGAGATATTTTAAATTCTTCATATTTTGCTGTTCCACACAATAGTTATATAGTTAATTTGAACTATGTGTTATCATATAAAAGGGATAAACTTCAGATGGATTTTGGTGAAGTTCCTCATACCATTTCAATTGCAACAAGAAAGCAACCTGAATTTAAGCAAAAATTCATGAGTTTTATAGGAGAAAATCGATAATATGAGTACAGAAAAATTTGTAATTGATATTTTTCAGTATCTTTTTGAAGCATTTGTATTTTGGTTATATGCTGGAATGATTTCAAATCAAAAGAAAAAGAATAGTGTTTCTATTCCATGTATCATATTAGGTTATTCAATACTTCTACTTGTCTATGAGTTGAATAACTTACTTGCAACAGGTTTAAGCATTATCTTGATATGCACATGGCTTTTTACCTTTTTCTATTCAATAAGTTTAAAAAATTCACTTTTCCAGTCGTTTATTTTGTTTGGTGTTATGGTTTCAAGTGAAGTGATTTCTATGTCAATAGTTACACTTGTTGCAGATTCTGGTTTTGATATGCAAAATGTTAGCACAAATGTATATTTTGCTGACGTAATTGTCAGTAGGCTAGTTTATTTTGTTATTTTGATAATTATTGCAAGGCTTTTTGCAAAAAAAGAAAACAAAGAACACAATTCTAAACCATATTGGTTAATGCTGATAATGCCTTTATCAAGTATTATAATGATAACTATTTTTAGGAATATTTCAATATCTTCGCCTTTGTCATCAAAAAATTATATTTTGTGGATTTTTTCTGCATTACTTGTATTATTTTCAAATATTATTGTTTTTATTATTTTCGAAACTTCACAAAAAGATGCAATTGAATTGAGCGACCTTAAAGCTATTCAACAACAAGCAGAAAATGATGAAAAGTATTTTGATGTTATAGAACAAAGCAATAAAGATATGCAAGTTTTCGCACATGATATTAAGAACCATTTTATACAAATCAGAAATATGGAAGATTTAGAAGGTGCAAAAAACTACATTGATTCAATATATCCTCAAATAGAGACATTTAGTTCAATTGGTATCAGTCAAAACAAAATGCTTGATTTAATTATTAGCAAATATATTAAACTTTGTGAAAGTAAAAACATCAAGTTTTCAATTGATGTAAAAACTGCTAACTTAAATTATATTTTGGATTCGGATTTATCAACATTATTGAACAACTTACTTGACAATTCAGTAGAAGCGGCGGAACAAACTGAAGAAAAGAAAATAACATTGAAAATATACTCAAAAAGCAAGACTTTTGATGCCTTAACTATTTCAAATTCATGTAATAGTCCACCAATCTCATATGGTAAAAAATTGCAAACCACAAAGAAAAATAAGAAGTTTCACGGAATTGGTCTTAAAAGCATAATAAAAGTTGTTGATAAATACAATGGAATATATGATTGGAATTATGATGAAAAATCTGATACTTTCGAAACAATAATTGCATTTCCTAAAAATAAATAAACCATACTAAAAAATGTGCACCATTTTCAAGTGGTGCACATTTTTTGCATTTAGGGTGTATTTTTCTGCATTTAAGAAAAGAAGTTAAATTAAAAGTTGTTAATTGTTATTATATAGTTGCTTAAATGTGCTTTTGTGAAAAAATAAAGGAGGATAATTATTATGAAAAAAGGCATTAAAACATTTTGCAAAGTGTTGTCAGTATTCCTTGCAGTTTTGTTTGTAATAGAAATACTGCCTTTGCAGGTAATGGCAGAAGAATTTACTGATGCTGTTGCCGAAAAACAATTTATCGAAGACTTTGTGAATAATCCAACTGATGCAGAAAAAGATGCAGAGGCAGAGATTCTTTATGAAGTTGAAGAAAAAAGAGATGAGCATACTAAGGTCTACAAGAAAAGCAATGGTACATATACCGCTGTTATGACAGAAGAACCATTGCACTATCTTGATGAAGGTGTCTGGAAAGAAATCAATAACTCAATGATTATTAACGGAAGTATTTACACTAACCTTAATAATCTTTTCAATGTTGAACTTCCGAAGAATATTGATGAAGATAAAGAATTAACTGTTGAGAAAGATGGCTATGAGCTTTCATTTAGTGTTGATAATATTGAAAACAGTTCTGCTATTGTAGAAAACAATATTGTTACAAGTGATAGTGAAATTGAATCAGCAGACAAAGCCATTTCTCAAACACAGTCGTCAGTTACATATAACAATATTTCAGATAACACAGATTTGCAGTATATCGTTACACCTAATTCGATTAAAGAGAATATTATCGTTTCAAACAAAGAAAGTGTAAAAGACACATACGCATTTACATTTGAAACAAACGGATTAAATGCTGAAAAGTTAGACGACGGTAGTATCCTTTTCAAAAACAATAATGGGGATGTTAAATTCAATATTCCTCGTCCTGTTATGACAGATGCCAACTTTGAGTTTTCATATGACATTGATGTTTCATTAACTGAAAATGCTAATGGCACAGTAACTCTCGAATATGCACCATCATCTGATTGGACAAGCAGTAATAACCGTGTATATCCAATTATCATTGACCCTGCAATTGTCGTAACCAATGAAGAACCTGATTTTATTGAAGATGTAAGTGTGGCATATACTAGTGATGAGCCTGAAGCTGGTTATAAATATGATGAAAACGTATCTGCTGCTTCTGTAACCAATATGTATGCTTTAGAAAACGATGATGGAACAACTACAACAGTTGATTCCGAAGTGTATACAAAAATCAATACTGATTTTTTCAAGAACTTAGGCAATGATATTGTTTTTACTGAGGTTCAATATATTCTTGCTGGCGCAACAAGTGCTAACGGTAATTTGTTTGCAAGAAAAATAACCGATGAGTGGAACACTAATATTAACACAAAACTTGGATTATCAAGTGAAGTAATTGACTATTATACATCACCATTACCAGAAAATGGAACTTATGATAATATTTCTCTTATTCATTTTAATATTACCGAAATTTTTAACGACTGGTTTAACGGTGAAACAAACAATGGTTTTGCAATAACAGCCGCAGAAAACACTATCGCCGTTTTACTTATTAATGGTGGTTCTCAAAACACTATAATGATTATGGATTATGTTGATTTAGGTGGATATAACGAAAACCTTAATTATCATAGTCAGTCAGCAGGACGAGCTGGAACAGGTTATGTAAATGACTTTACACAACACCTATCAGTTGTTCGTGATGACCTTTCAATTGATGGTAATATTATGCCTGTAACTGTAGGTATGATATATGATACTGCAACTTATGCAAAAGCTGAGGCTTTAAATTACAATAACATATTAGCATACGGTAAAAATTGGATTCCAAACTATTTAAGAGCATTTTTAATCGGTGAAGAAGACCAGTTTACTTATTACACTGATACAGGTGCGTCAATTGATTATACTTATACCATCGAAAATGGCGAGGTTGTATTCAAAGAAATATATTCTGATATTTATGGTGAATATGAATATAAACTCGAATATTTTCCACCAATTGGAAATCAACCCGAGTATGTTACTATGACAAGACCTGATGGTTATGTTGAGAGATTTAATAGTGATGGTCTTTTAGTTTCTGTAACAAATCCTGATTATCCTGAGCAAACAATTAATGTTGTTTATGACTCAATGGGTCGAATAAATTATATAACAGATGGTGTCAACAGAAAGTATGATTATATCTACGATAATACAACAAATTTGTTGTTAAAAGTTAAATGCTGTTCTGCTGATGAAA
Source organism: Candidatus Fimenecus sp. (assembly GCA_045632525.1). Classification (GTDB taxonomy): domain Bacteria; phylum Bacillota; class Clostridia; order Oscillospirales; family Acutalibacteraceae; genus Fimenecus. Next base: position 34,010 of record JAZQWV010000065.1, on the reverse strand, counting down.
ACAATACCGCAATTACTGCAGGTACAACTAATTCACCACTCGAAGTTAATTATGCTTATGATAGCAACAAAAATCTTACAAGTGTAACTTATCCTGATGGAAAATCTATTACATATGCTTATGATTCAAATGGTAATATTACCTCAATGACAAATATTGATGGCTATCGTGTTGTTTACGATTATGATTCTAATGGTAGAATCACAGAAATCACTGAACAGGCTCGTAGTGGTGAAGATTATGTTGATGGTAACTTCCTTACTTACGAAAGATTAAGTTCTACACAAATTAAACTTACTGACGGAACTGAAAACTTTGAAATTTATCAGTTTGGAAAATCTGGAAATCTTCTTTACACAGTTGATAGTTTTGGTAACTATGTTATGAATGAGAATTCAGGCTCAACTGAGAATACATATTTCATTCCTTCATCAGATTATCGTGTAAACGCTGAAAACCTTTTGACAAATCCAAGCTTTGAAGAAAAGAATGTCTTTGAAACAGGTGCAAAAGGTTGGACGGTTGTATCCTCTCCTTTTGAAAGAGCAACAGATGAAAATGCATATTTTGGTGACTATGTTCTTAAAACAGTAAATAACAATGAAGGTGTTGCAGAACAATATGTCCCTGTGATTTCAGGTGGAGATTACACATTATCAGCATATGTTAAATCAAATGCTGAAAGTGGTCAGAAACTCCATTTGACTCTCTACTCTATTGACGATTCAGGTGATGCTGACGATGGAAATACAACAACCATTGAGTCAACAGGTGGAGAATGGCAAAGATATACTGTTACAATCACTGCACCTGAAAATGCAGAAGAACTTGTTGTTGAATTGTCTAATGAAAATGGCGGAACATTCTATATTGACAATGTTCAACTTGAACAGTCATTGTCAGCAAGTTCATATAACTATCTTGCTGATGGTGGTTTTAGAAACAATTTAGATTATTGGACTGGTTCAGGAAATTTTGAAACTGTAAAATCAACAATAAATGGCGAAGCTGCTAATGCAGTTGTAATCCCTGGCGGAGTAAATACAGAGAATACAATTTCTCAAACTATTACAATCAATGGCAAAAAAGATGATGTATTTACAATTGGTGGTTGGTTAAAAGGTTGTTTTGTGAATTCTGCAACCAATAATTCATGTTTACTTGACGTAATTGCAGAATCTTCAGACCCTAAAATCTGTAATTTTACTAATAACCGCTACGCACAATTTGAAGTGAAATATGAATATTATGAAATAATAGATGAAGGAACTGCAGAAGAAAAAACAATAACACATAAAGAAGAGTTCGCAATACCGTTTGTTGAGAATATTGAAGATTGGCAGTTTGCAGCACAAGATTTCGTGCTTAAAGGTGATTGCGAAACTATAACAGTTCTTATTCGATATTCAAAAAATGCAAACTCAGCATTGATTTCAAATATCGAACTTTCAAAAGATGAAGATGCGGTTATAATCGATGAAGATGAAGAAACAACAGAAGAAACCGGTTGTGTTTGTGAAAATTGTGAAGAAGCAAATTGCACTTGTGCTTGTGAAAGTGAAGCACTTTGCAACTGTGCACCTTGCAAACGCAGAAGTGACATAAGCATAACAGATTCTTTCGGCAACATCACATCAAGTGGTAGTTTTGACGGAGTTAAGACTATTGAAACGATTTCAAAATATACAACTGATGGTAATTATCTCACATCCGAAATAGATGCTGATGGCAACGAAGTCTTTTATAGTTATGATACTCTTAATGGTATATTAACTGCAATTACCGATGCCAATGACAATGAAACTTCATATTCTTATGATGCTAGTGGTTTGTTAACACAAGTTTCTGTTGATAATTCATCAGCAAACTATGCTTACAATAACGACAGATTAGTATCCATTACGCATAATGGTTTTTCTTATAATCTTAGTTATGATATTTGGGGTCAGTTAACAAGTGTTTCTGTTGGTAATCAAAATATTATTTCATATGAATATTATTCAGGTGCAAGAAGAGACAAAATAAAGTCTGTTACATACCATAATGGAAATTTTGATAATTCTGCGACTACCAAAATTGGATATCAATATAAAAACGGCAATATTGATAAAATTAAAGTCAACAATGTTACTAAATATGAGTACACATACGATACTTTTGGCAATCTTGTATCAATCAGTGAAGTAAATACTCGTACAGTTAAATACACAGATAATAGAACAGACATAATTGATTACAAAACTAAAGACATTATCTACTCATCATATACAAATGATGATGGCGATTTTATTGAGACAATCGGTGGTGTAACATATACCTCAAAATCTTACGATAGTAGTTATGACATTGAAACAGGTATCACTACTGAAAAGAGTGATGTGACTGCAACAAACGGCAAGGTAATCGGTACTGTTGCTCAGCAAGATTGGTTTGGCAGATATACAGAAAGTATCATTAAAACTGAAAGTGCAAATGATACAAACACAGAAAACAATTTTGCATCTGTTAAGACTGAATACGGTTATCCTGAATATACATCTTCTGAAAATACTGATATTAAAACCTCAAATCGTGTTGACGAATACATAAATAAAGTGTATTATGGCACTGATAGTGAAGGTACAGATTATAAATCATATTCTCATTATTATTATGAATATGATGGTAATGGTAATATAACTGCCGAATATGGTAAAAACAGAACATTAAGATATAAGTATTACTACGATAGTCTTAATCAGCTTGTACGTGTAAATGATGCAGTTGCACAGAAAACTTATACTTACGTCTACGATACTGCCGGAAATATTCTCTCAAAGAAAGAATATAGTTATACTGCAGAAGATACAATTACCACAGAACCAAATAATGTTATTAACTACACATACGATTCTGTATGGAAGGACAAATTAACTTCTTACGGTGATACTGACATTACTTATGACAATATCGGTAACCCATTAACCATCGGTGACAAATCATTTACTTGGAGTGGCCGTCAGCTTGAAACCTACACACAAGGAAACAAAACAATTGAATTTGAATATGATGAAAACGGACTTCGTCATAGAAAAACTGTAAAAGAAAATGGTGTAATTACTGAAAGATATGACTATGTATGGTCTGAAGGCACACTTGTTTCACAGACATATACAACATATTCAAATGGTGAAGTAAATACAACTAACAGTGCTAAATTCATTTATGATGCTTGGGGGACCCTTCAGGGATTTGTTCTTAATGATACAGCAACATATCTTTATACAAAGAATTTACAGGGTGATATCCTTTCTATCGTAAACGAAAGTGGTCAGACAATTGTTACTTATGAATATGATTCATGGGGTGCAGTTTCATTCTCTGCAACATCAATGCAGAATTTGATGTTGGCTTATACACTCTCATTTGTCAGCCCATTTACTTATCGTAGTTATTGCTATGACTATGATATTGAACTTTACTATTTACAATCACGATACTATTCGGCGGAAATTGGTAGGTTTATTAATACCGATGATACACAAATTGCGATTGCGACAATGGGTACTGTACTTGGTGCTAACTTGTTTGCGTACTGTGAGAATAATCCTGTGAATCATGTTGATTACAGTGGTTTTTTGGGACAGCACTGGTATAATAAAGTTTCAAATGTAGCAAAAATAATTGATGCAGTTATAATACTCATTAGTTTAGGTAAATCTATTGCTGGTATAGTGGCGATACGTGCATTTCTAAAAGCCAATAGACGTAAAATTGTCCAAAATGTTACAAAACAACTGCTTAAAATGATAGGCTCAATTACTTCTACTGTGGTTTCTGCTGCTGTTGATCTTGCTTTGACTTTAGTTGATAATAGTATTGGTTCTCTTTTGGCAAAAGCATTAGATTATGTGGATAGTTGGTGGAAACGAGGATACCGCCGGAATAATGGATATATTTTTAATTAGGTGATTATATGAAATGTTATGGCAAATCAAGTTTAGCTTTATTGATAATAGTGTGTCTAGCACCTTTGCTTAATATATTGTTTGATTATTTTCTTTTATATCAAAAGCCATCAACTACTTCCTTTATAAGTGCTGGAATTGCGTTATTGATATTAATGACATTTATAACAATTAGAGAAATAATCAGAAGACGGTTACGCAACACAGATGCAACGAACCAATCAGAGGACGGTTCTGTGATTGACGATTAACTTTGTAGGGGCAGGTCTCTGTGCCGATAAGACAGGGGACGGTTCCTTGTCTTCGGTTGATTGAGATTGACAATCAGGGGACGGTTCCGTGATTGACGATTAACTTTGTATAAGGGCAGGGCTACCTGCTCTGCCTTGAATCCCCTCACCTTTTTAAACACAAGGGGACGGTTCTTTTGTGTCCGATGAATCCAACAACTAAAACTTAATATTCACACTAAAGCCGATGGGGTTATATCAAATAATCTCATCGGCTGTTTTTTGTCGAAAAAGCAAAAATGTTATCACAAAACACATCTTTTCTACGATTTATGTTATTGAGGATGAACGATATAATCGTAAGATAGAATACTAATATTTGATAAACTGTTTTTTATTTTGATAAGATAATAAATACAAAAATAACAGTACACTTCCCATTTCAACCCATCTATCTGTATCATCCCACACCTCACCCCTAGCCGATGGCTAACCCCATCGGCTTAACTTTTGACAAAAATAATGAATATTAATGCACAAAAACTAACAGTTATATGACTGTTAGTTTTATTTTTTCTGCATTTATACCTTATTTTTCTGCAGTTATTCTATTAACCTTAAAAATAGGTTTTAGAAGAAGTAAAATGTTTTATAAGAAGAAATATAGGGAGGACTGTTTATGAAGAAAACTACAAATAAAATTTTAAGTATTGTTTTATCAATGTTACTCTTGTTTTCAGTAATGCCAATGACAGCTTCTGCTACTAGCTTTGTAGCATCTGTTAAAACAACTGATGGTGAAGTTACTGATTACAATGACCTTACAGAAGCATTTTATGCAGCTGCAGAAAGCAAAGATTCAACCATCACATTATTAAGTGATGTTGATTTGAATGGAAATGGTATTGAAATTTCTGAATACACAGGCTTTACATCTGCTAATTTTACTCTTGAATTGAATGGTAAAACAATCTCAAGTAGTGTCCATAGCAGTGTTTTAAGCACAGGCGAAAATATCATCATCACAATCAAGGATAGTGTTGGTGCAGGTGGAATCAAAAATACAATGGATAATGGCACTGCAGTATCTACTATATTTGCTATGGATGATATTATAATAGAAAACGGTATTTTCACTGCTGAAGATACAGCTATTTGTATTTATGGCGGAAATGCAACAATTAACGGTGGTACATTTAATAGTGATATGTATGCAGTATCTGTCTATGGTGGTTTCTTAACTGTAAATGACGGTGAATTTAACGGCGATTCATGCGGATTGCTGTTCACTGAAGAAATAATGTTCTATAAAACACAAGGTAAAGGAATAGTTTATGGCGGTACATTCAATGGTGGCATTTCAATAGTTCATTCTGGCGATTTCTATCTTTTAGACGCAATAACTACTGGCTATGGTGTATTTACTCAAGACGGAACTGAAATAATAATTACAGAAATGCAAAAATCTGTAAGTGGTAATATTACTATTAAAGAATCTGATAGTGAAAGAGAATATTCAGCGTGTTTAACAAGTGCTGACGGAGCAAAGCAGGATTTTGTTTCTTTTGATGAAGCTTATTCGGTTGCAATGACAAAGCCTGGTTCAGTTTTGACTTTATATAAAGACATTGAGGTTGACAACACTGTTTACACACCAACAAAATTTGTAAAGCCTGATTTCACATTTGATTTGAATGGATATACAGTGTCAGGTAATTCAGACAGTTGCATTTTCGGATTAACAAAGAACGCAAAAATAACAATAAAAGATAGTGTTGGAACAGGCAAAATTATAAACACTAACGAATCGTTTGGTTCGGTTTTCAGTAATAGTGGTACATTGATTATTGAAAGCGGTACTATTATCAGCACAGCAAAATCTGCTATTGTAAATGATAATACAGTTATTGTATATGGTGGTTCAATAAGTGGTAAAGAATATGGTGTTAAAAGTACAGGCAATATAACTGTTTACGATGGTGAACTTTCCGGTGGAAAGTTTGGCTTATATGCAAGCACAAAAACTGCTCCTGTTGCCACTCTTTATGGTGGAACATTTAATGGTGGTATTAACTTGAATCTTATACCTGTTGGTTATACACTTGCAAATCTTCTTGCAGAAGGTCATTTCTATTATGATAGTGAAGATAACAATATTACTGATTTCGGCGATTTCAATGAAATTGATGATACCGTAATTGTTAAAAATAAATATCCAGTATCTGTGATTCAACCTGATGGCACAACTGAATATTTTCCTACTGTTGATGAAGGCTTGGATAAAGCCAACAAAGATACTGATAGCATTTTAAAACTTTTAAAAGATATTCTTTTGGATTCATCACTTATAATTGATGGTAAAACTACTCTCGACCTTAATGGTAAAACAATTGAAATTAAAGATGCGGTTTCAATTCTTGTAGAAAATGGTGCAACACTTAATGTTAAAGACTCTGCTGATAACGGAACAATTGGTGGGGGTGGTATTGCAGTAAATGGTGGTACACTTAACTTTAATAGTGGTGCAGTCGAAAGCTTTATGGATGGCATTTACAACAATGGTGGTAATGTTACTATAAATGGTGGCTCAATCTCCAGTGGTGAAGGATATGATGACATCTTCGTTGAAAAAGAGAACACTACCATAGTTTATGGTGGCACTTATGAAGATGGTTTCTCAATTGGTGGCACAACAATAAATGAAGCTCTTGCTGATGGTTATGTATTCTACAATGGTAATGGCGCTATTGAAATTGAAGATAATCAAAAGGTAGTCAGTGACAATGTTGTAGTTTATGAAAAAACAATCGTAACTGCAATGTCATCACAAATTCGTTTCAATACAAACGATGACGGTTCTTATGCAGGAACATTTGATGTAAGAACAAGAGCAAAAATAAGCGATGCCGACTTCAAAAAGTATATTGCAGATACGATTGAAGAAGGCAAGTCTAAAATTACAAAAGTTGGATTTGTTTATTCAAGAGCCACAACTGAATTTGATGTTGATAGTGCTAAAACAGTTGCACAAGGTGGAACTGTTCAAGGATTTACAAATGCACCTGTAAGTTATATTCAGGATGCAGATGGCTATTATATGTTTACTTGTTTAGTAACAGGTATAACAGAAGAAGATATTGATAATGGTCTTACAACTTATGCATATATTTGCGTTGAAAACACTTGGTATTTCTTCCCTGTTGAAGTGACAGCAGAATTTAGTGAATTATTTGGAAATTACTATCCTCTCGCTGCTGAAAAATACGGTTGGTAAATCAATTTATGTATTATACAGTAGGTCTTTTTAAGAATCCTACTGTTATAATAAAAAGTCACTCTGGACGGTACAATAAAATACAACTTACACCATCTTTTTCGTTCAGAGTGGCGACTTTAAAGAAAGGCAATATTATGAAGAAATATACACCACCTGATTTCGATATAACTATTTTTAAAATTGAAGATATTATCACTGCATCGTCACCTACCTTTGGAGACCAAGACCCCAATGGAGATGGCTGGTGGGGATAAAATCGCAATTAAAAACACGAAGCACCGATAAAATATTATCGGTGCTAAAAATTACATATTTTTATTGTCACAAAAAGTCGAATTTTTTCGATTTATATATAAAGGGGATAATTATAAGTATGTGTGTTCAAAATTCTTTCAAATGGAAATAGTAAACCTGTTTCTATTTGAAAAAGTTCTGATAAATAAAACAAATAACTTACAATAACCTCTTATTATTGTGAGTTATATTACTCCCTTAATATATGAACTATTTTTCTAGTATATTGATTTATAATTCTCATAATTATATTGTTTTAATATTTGAAATAAAGAATTGTTTTTATACAATGCAATAGTTGGCAAATTAATTCCATTAAAATAATTTGCCTTACAAAAGGTATATGCTCCCATTTCTGAAAAAACTATTTTATCTCCTATCTTAAGTGGATTTTCAAAAAAATATTCACCTATTATATCACCAGCCAAACAACTATTTCCTGCAATAATATATGGATATTTGCAATCTCTTGAATTGGTAGGATATTCAATATCAGGCATATATGGCATTTCTAAAATTTCTGGCATATGGCAAACTGCCGAAGTGTCTAAAATTGCTATGAGCTTACCATTGTCAATTATATCTAAAACAGTAGCAACGAGAAACCCCGATTCTGATACAAGAGATTCACATGGCTCGATATATATTTTTAATCTGTAATTATTTATTAGATTATTAATGGGTTGTTTCAAACATTCAAGATTATAATTGGGTTCAGTTATAAGTTGGCCACCACCAAAATTTATCCAGGAGATTTTCTCGAAAAGCTTGTTAAATTTATTGGATGTCTTATTAATAATGCGTGCAAATGATTCTGCTTCGTTTTCACACATAGTGTGCATATGCAAACCACCTATTTCTGGTAATGTATTATTGCATAGATTTGCCTGTGTTACACCAAATCGTGAATATTCACAACAAGGATTATATTTCTCAATTGCCACCTCGGAGTATTCTGGATTAATTCGTAATCCAATTTTTTTACATTCATCAATTTTAGGACCATAAATTTTCAATTGTGATATCGAATTGAATACAATATGGTCACATATACTTGATATTTCTTCAAAATCGATTGCATTATAAACAGGAGAATGTATATGAACTTCTTTCTTCATAAGTTGTCCTGCTTTTGCTTCAAATAAGCTAGAAGCAGAAACACCATCAAAATAAGGTGATATATCTTCGAATATGGAGTAAAGTGGAAAGCCTTTAATTGATAAAAGCATTTTTACATTTAAATCTTCGCAGCGTTTTTTTGCTAATTTAATATTATTCAAAAGATAATCATAATCAATTAAATAACACGGAGTTGGCAAACTTTTAATATTATCAATGCGTAATCTCATAATACCTCACAAAATAAAGGAGCTTAATAATGAAAGAAATTACAAATTATAACAACCAGCCATTTAAACCTTTCGCTAAACTGAATTTTTACTTATTTAATAATCTAATTTTAAACAAGATTGATGCTAATTCACTTGAGCTGTCAAGTTCTACAATAGATGCTGGAGAATTGTATAACAATAATTTTACGAATGTATCATTTTTAAGTTCCAAATTTATTGCAACTACTTTTTCAAATTGCAATATGCAAGGAGCCGATATGTGCTCACTTTGGAATAATGATTGTAAATTTATTGGAGTAGATTTTAGTAACTCAACCATAACTAATTCCATTTTTATAAATTGCACATTTGAAAATTGTATGTTTGAAAGTATAACGCTTACAAACACAGACTTTGTCAACTGTATTTTTGAGCAATTCCCAGTAGATAGTAGTACAATCACACTTAACACTTTTAAAAACTGTACAATTAAAAATACTAGTTTTACAGAATCGTTTTACTATCAAATATTTGAAAACTGTGAATTTATTGATGTTCAAATTAACCCTATGTTGCTTGGATATAATTTTGGTTTCTCAAAAAGAGTACTAACTGACTTGATTAAACAATCTAATCTTGAAGAAATTGAAGCAGACTTTATTAACAATTATTTTTTGATTAATGCGGCAATTCTACATATAAATCTAGTAGATGATTATCATGATTTAGCAATTTTGGGTTGTGTCAAAGCGATGTGCCAGATGATAAGGCAAGATATTCTAGTGAAAAACGACGAAATCCAGTTTTTAAAAATAATAACTAAATACTTAAATGAAAAGAACGCGATTTCTCAATTTGTACAGATGAAAATATGGCAGTGTCTTACAATGTTAATTGAGAATACCGAAGAAAGTATCGCATATAGTCAAGCTTTACCATATATCCGTGAGTATGCTAATGAAATATATTTCAGATTTCAAAAATTCCAAAACCAATTACAAGTTGAATTGAACAATCTTCCTAGTCAACTCTCTTTAAATAAAAATGTTGAAGTTGAAATTATTTATTCAATTGCGCCAGCCGTCCAACTTGTAACAATACTCGAACAGATTAGAAAAAAATATTATCCAAATGCCAATATCACAAAACTGAATTATGCAAAGCAAGGTTCTTTTATAGAAAATTTTGAAGTTGCCGAAGCTTTACTTCCATATTTTAGTGCATTTATTTCATTGTTAGGATGCATAACTCCTTTTATAATTAACGCTATTAATAAAAAGGATAAAATGAAAAATGAAAACGATAAAAATCATCATAATATTAATGTGGACAAAATGAGTGCTGAACAAATAACGAATATAAATTCATTCAATCAATCAATAGTTATTCCACATATAACACCAGTTGAACCTTTAATCAGTCAAATAATTGCAAATGTAACGGGCATAATTATAGAAAATGGATTAAATGATAATGCTGATTTTTATGGATACAACAATAAAAATATTAAATCAATAACAATCACTTTTGAGAATCCAAAAACTGATTGAAAAAATTTAAAATATTTTCAATGTCTCTACATAATTGATCGATATTTCCAGTCAAATTTACTCTAAAGCAAAATTTTGATATAGGGTTGAAACCGTTCAATTCTCCCGGAATAATTGATGTGTGGCATTTATTTATAATGTCTTTTGCTAAACTTATCATATCACTTGTGTTGTTTATGGAAGTCTCAATAAAGATAGTTATATAATGTCCACAAGAGTTAGGCAGCATTTGTGCAAAAACATATTTTGCAACAATTTTTTCAATTTTAGATTTTGAATCATCGATATATTTTATATATTCAGGATAACAATCAAATATATAATTTTGTGAAATATAATGTAATATGGCATCTTGATTGGAACTAGAAAGAGCTCCTGAAAAAACATCAACCCATTGTTCCAAAAAATCATCATATGATTTATCACATACAATAACAGAGAATTTTATACCATTGATTGAAATCGCTTTATGGGGACTGTAAATGAAAAAAATATTCTTGTCAATAGGTACAAAACGCACTAACTCCTTATCAGGTAGAGCTAAACTTTCATCAATGACAACAGTAATACCAGCTTTGTGTAGTTGAATAATTTTATCTATTTCAGAATCATCAAAATATACACTTGTACAAAATATTGGTGATGTTATCCAAATGCAATCATATCCACTTTCTAATATTTTTTTTATTGGAATTATAGCATGTCCATTAACAAAGGATATATATTCGATGGAATAGTTCAGGGAGAACATATCACAGCAATGTTCGACACTAAAATATGCTGGATGCAATATACATAATTTCTTTTTATTCTTATGTACTAATAAATTCACAAGATTTACAATCGACAATGTACTTGATGGCAAAAACAATCCCATCTTGTCATTCAAGAGTGTTTCTGGTACACCTAAATGCTTTAAAACACCTTTTCGTGTTTTTTTAGATAAGGAATATGTGTAGCAGTAGTTCCATGGCATTGACGATTTAGGTAAGACTAGCACTCGATTCATTATTTGTTGGAAATTGGTAGATGAATCCCAATGTGATACATTATGAATGGTGGTGCCATATTCTTTTTCCTTCCTTTTTTCATATTCAAATATATCATCCAATTTATTTATGTCATCAATAAAAGCCAATTAAAATCACCAATCATTTTAAATACTATTTTGTGAATAACAATTTAAGGAATGAAGTGCTTGCAATTGTTGCTGTACAACTGCATTGCTTTATCATATAGTTCTTTATTATAAAAATCTTTTGATTTAACAGTTTTATTTACTTTGCAATTTGTTTTCATATCAAAAAAGAACACCTTAATAGTATCATCACTATCTATTGCAAATCCTTCGGTTTGGATAGCTTCTGTCTGTTTTTTAAACACAATATTGGCTTTTACGAAGCCAATATTAATTGAATTATTATCTGTTTCTATTGTTTCATAATAATATGACATTTTTGACTCTTCGACATTAATGTATGGGTCTACAATCGTCCAACTTTCTTTATAATTACCTTCGATATCAAAAGCTCTACCAGTAATAGTAAGCTTTTCTACTGTTTGATCAAAAATTTCATAATATAAAGTAGGTACATCATTATAAATATAGAAACCTACCCAAATACCGTGAAAATATTTTTTACCTAAAATAAGTTTCTTTATTAAATCATTTTTCTCACATAAAAGTAGTCCTAATCTATATAACAATCTATAAAAGCTTATTGATGCAACTAAAGTTAATAGAATATTTATAAATTTTGTTTCAAAAGTTATTTTTGACAATTCATTCCACACAAAATATACGATAGATGTAGATATGGAAAATACAAACGAATTTAACTTTGTTATAGGATTCATATTTGCTCCTCATTTTAATTATTAAGCTATAGAAAAAGATTACTAATCAAACGAAAACTTTAATTTATTAAACTCACAATAATAAGAGGTTATTGTAAGTTGGTTGCTATAAAAAACATCATAATAGAAAAAGTCATCCCCTAACTTGAGATGACTTGAAATAAACATAATTATTAAATAAATATGCATAAGGAGTGTGTCTTTATGGAGTTATTGTTATATAGAAGTTATTTAAAATATTTGAAAGATAATAGAATACCAGTATCTAAAGCTCTTAAAAGAATACCAAAACTTATGATAGTGCTTTTAGTAGCTTTAATACTATCTGCAATAAGCGCTGTAGTTTTCCTCTATATAGAGCAAATTAGACAATACTTTTTTGTACCATTAGGAGTAGAAGCTATTGTTTCACTGATAGTCTTTTCATACGCACAGCATTACGAAATAAAAAACAGTGATAAAGATATAAAAGAACACAAAAAATATTGTGAATCTTTATACATATGGTTAAAGAAATCTTTAATTTCAGTTGAACCAAAAGATATAGTTGAATTGAAATCTCGAATGGATAGTCGATTAGAAAAATATGCAGAGACACAGCAAAGAACAACTGATATTATAATGCGTTTTATTCAGACATTAATTATACCAGTTATTTTAACGGTATTAACCGTTATATTAAATAATCAAATCGATATTGGTGTAATTTTAGCATATGGCATTGTCGCTATAATGCTTTTGTGCTTTTTCATTGTAACTATATTCGGCTTTGTTTCTTTCATTAATTTAATTAGAAAAAACGAGTACGAAAAAATGAATAGCTTTTCTAAAGACTTACAAAGCATATTGGACACACAATTTGAAGATGGCATATTTGCCAAAATAGATGTGAAAGAACAAAAATAATTTTAATTATAAAAATATCAAAAACTTACAATAACTATTGATTATTGTAAGTTAAACCATTAGATTTTGTTTAGGAGGTAAATATATGGAAGAAAAAATAGTAGGTATTTCATATGCTACAGAACAAAAAGAAGATGTGGAAAATTTTGTGAATGAATTAAAAAAATTAAATATATCTTACTTTTATGATGAGGAAAATCCTGATGTAATGTGGGGAAACTATGCTCCAGATGTATTAAGCAAAATTTATAGAAATTTCAAATGTGTTGTAGCATTTGTATCAAAAGAATATTTAAATAAAGCATACCCAAGATTTGAAATGTTTGTTTCTTTTCACAATAATTTACATCTTAATAATGACTTGCCATATTTTTTACCGATTGTATATGAAAATGTAAATATGCCATCTTTTTATCGAGGATTCTTTTATATTCAACGAGAAAAATATACTATTGAAAAAATTGCTGAAATATTAAATAAAAAACTCAATGATACTTGTATTGATTCGTCACATAATATCAATATTAAAGAATTATTTTTGAAAAACACAAATAAACAGCAAATTACTATTGAGGAATTTGATACATATAATTTTACAATTAGTCCAATATCTAATACGAACAATACATCTTATTGTTTTAAATATGATTTAACTCATAATTTGTATTATGTGCTAGATAAAAACGATAATTTAAAAGCAGTTATTAAAATTAAGGATAATAATCAAATAGACATTATTAATTACAGTTTATTTGCATCAATAACAAATGAACTGTCAATTAATGAATTTATGATTAAATTCAAAAGGTTGTTGGAATCGAATGAAGAGTAATGAATATAAAATGTTGCTTTCTTCTTACATTGAGCAAGGATATAATAGAATTTGTGTGAGTGGTATTAGTGGTTTGGGGAAAAGTGAAACCATTAGAGCTGTATGTAAAGACTACAAAAACAAGATATGGATAAATTACAATTTTTCATTATTTGATTCATCATTCAAGGAAATATTGGCAAGTAAAATTAGAGCAGGACTTGAAACAACAAATCATAAAAATTTCTATGTGGCTGATAATTTAAGTATAACAGAATATATATTTAGTATGCTTGATGTTATCGAAAATTCTTATAAGCTAATATTAACGTTTGAAAATATTTCAGATGCTAATGAATGTGATGTTTCTTTTATATGTGAGTTATTAAAGTTTAGTAGGCTAACATCAAAATTTATAATTATTATTGAAGAAGATACGGATTGTAAAAACAGTATAAATTATAAAAAAATCAAAGAAAGTACAATATTTAAAACCCTATCATTCTCTAAATACAATAAAACTGAAATAAAAGAATACTTTTGCGAACAATTTGAATGCACAAAACTAGAAATTTCTGAAAGAGATTTGGAGCATATATATATAGCAAGTGAAGGTACCTTTTCAATTGCGAACGTCATTATAAATGAATTAGAACAACTACATCTAATATTTAAGAGCAACAGTACTCTAACAATTCGTTCGCTACCTACAGATTTTTTAATTAATGGAATTGAACCATATATTTTAAAGAGATTTAACAATATGAAAGAAGAATATAAAATCATACTTGCAAAATCAAGTTGTCTCGGATTCTTGTTTAATTGTGAAGATATGTTGGGTATTTTTTCTATTGCAAAGATATTTGATAAATTAAAAAGTATAGAAGATGCAAGTCATCTTATATCAGAAATAGAAGAGGAAGAATTTTGCTTTGAAAGTAAAGAAGCACATAAAACAATCAATGAACTTTCAGATGAATACTTTGATAAAACCGAAATATTGAAAAATATAGCAGATTATTATAAGCATTCTCTTACAGTTGAATTAAAAAATAATGATTATGCTAGGTATATAACAAATTTATGCTTATCTAAAGAATTGTATGAAAATATTAATGATACTCCCAATATCTTAAAATGTTATCAATTACTAATTGGAAATAAAATGGAGACAAAATTGTTTCCTGAAGCCCTAAAGTTATGCTATGAATATGACAAATTATGTACTGATAAAAGTTTAAAGTTTATAAACCAACTTCAAAAATTAAAATGTCTAATTGAGATAGAAGACTATAAAAATGGAGTGGAATTATCTAACAAACTACAAAGAAAAAACTCCGCTTATTTACCTTATTTAAAGTTTTATTCGGCTCTTAGCTATTATGGTATATCCGATGGTAAAAAAGCCCTTTCTATATTAAATAAACTTTTAGTAACTATTGAAAAAGATAAAGATACACTGTTGTATGTAAAAACAATAAGGTTAATGTCTTCAATTTATGATTTTTACGATGAATGGGATAATCAATTAAGGTATTTTACAGAAGCAATAACAATATGCAAAGAATATAATCTTGAGCATGAGTATTATTCTATGTTAAGACAAAGTGGTATGGTTTATCCGTATGAAATTGCATTATCAATGTGTAAATCAGCAGAGAATTATTTTATTTCTAACAATGACATAAAAGAATTAGCAAAAGTTACACATAATATAGCAACGGATGCTATGTATATGCTTGACATCCCTCTTGCATATAATAAGTGCCAACAGAGTATTCAGCATTTTAAATCGATTGGAAACAGCAATATTGCTAATCCACTTAATTTAATGGGCATATTGCTATGTGTAGAAGAAAAGAATTATACAGAAGCAATAAATTATTTTAATAATTGCTCATTGTTACATAGTGATAAATGGACAAAATGCATAGGATATTTAAATGCCGCAACTGCTTATAGAAAATTAGGCGATACTAATAATTTTTATAAACTCATTAATATGACAAAACAATTAAATAATAATACAATGCCTCTTATAACTGTATCCACAAAATTATGTGAATTACTGTACTATTTTGAAGAGAAAGAATTTACTACATGTAAAAATATAGCAATGGAAATACTAAATTTAGATATAGAATTAGAATTTAGACATAAGTATATAATTATATGTATCTTAGAGAAAATTGGTAGTAAGCATTCTATAGTTCTAGATAATCCAATCGAACTAAAAACTAATTTTATTAACAGTACTTGTATAGACTATTTGGACAAGTGCATCGAAAATAATTATTATTGGGCAACTACTCGTTTTTGGGAAAATTAATATCATATTGTATCTTGCATATTTTGCCTTCCGAATTTATTAGTTCTGCTGAATTTTCTGTAACTTTAATCACATTACTAAACTCGGAAATTATTTTTCCCATATTATTTTGAGTATCAATAATATATCTCGGTACTGCCATCCCAGGTAAATGATTGCGTAGTTTTTTTATTACTTCGGCACCAAATTTTGGGGATGTTATAAAATGCGATACTCCTTTTACATTATCACACTGATACAGATAATAAGGAACGACTCTTATGTTAACTAATTTTAAAAAGAGTTCAAACAATGTATTATAGTTATCATTGATACCTTTTAAAATAACCGTTTGATTGCAAATTGGAATGCCTTTGCTTTGTATGAGCTTACATGCATATATACTTTCTTCTGTTATTTCATCTGGATGATTAAAGTGTGTATTTATCCAAATGTTTTTATACAAACCCAACTGCTTACAAAGCGACTCGGTTATGCGTTGTGGAAAAGTTACAGGTGCTCTTGTACCTATGCGTATGGTATTGATATGTTGTATTTGTTGCAAACTATTAATTATAGAAAAAAGTTTCTCATCACAAAGAGTTAAAGCATCTCCACCTGTAAGAAGTATGTCATTGATTTCTGTATGCTGACTAATATACTCAAAAATTTTATTATATTGTGGTGGTTCAAAAGATTGCGAACTATTCAGTAGTCGCTTTCTTGTGCAATGACGGCAATTCATAAAACAACAATTTGTTGTTATTATTATGGCTTTATTGGTATATTTATGAATTAATCCCGGAACTTTTTGATTTTCATTTTCATTAAGAGGGTCATATTCACAAAACAGATTATCTAATAATTCTTCTTTTGTAGGGAAAGCCTGTTTAAAGATAGCCTCACTTTTTAAAGCTAAATTCAAATAATAATCTGATATTTTCACTGGATAAACACTATCAACTTTTTTCATTTCAGCAAGTTGGTTTTTGGAAATCAAATTTGGAAAACAATCAATCACATCATTTAAATTAAACGTTTTCATTTTCAACAATGCCTCCAAACACATCTTTTACATCTAAATTGTTTAATGAAATTGCCTTTAAAAAACTACCTTCTTGTACTAATGATGGTATCGTGTTGATTTCTAGAAAATTAATTTTTTGTGAATCAATTTTAAAATCAAATCTAAAAAAACCACTTAACTCTATTACAAGAGCGAGTTTGTTGCAATAAGAGTATATTTGTTCTTTAACTTCACTTGTCAATTGGGGAACCTTTTTAATCACATTATAACCATCTTTATATTTGCTATCATAAAGTAAAATTTTGTTACCATTTTTATCTAATGTTTCAATGGCACCAATTATTCTGTATCCACAATCTATGTTCCCATATAAAGAAACAGAAATGTCGTACCCAGAAGCATATGATTCTATTAAAATGTTTTGATTATATTTTTCACTTAATTTCTTGATTGTTTCAAAAAAATTTGTGTCTTCTTGTTTAATTATCATGACTCCATCACTAGAACCTCCATAAACAGGTTTTAATACAACAAATTCTGATTTAGGCAATTCCTTTAAAAAAACCTTATTATTATGAAGAAATACTGAATAATCTGGGGTTGGAATTCCACAATCGTTTGCTAATAGTTTTGTGAGGTGTTTATCAAGTGTAATATTACTTGCATAACAATCACTACCCACATATGGAATATCATGCATTTCAAGAAAAGCTGGTACAAGAGCTTCTCGATTCCTTGAATCATACCCCTCTGTTAAATTAAAAACCAAATCACATCTTTCCTTTATTTCTTTGATATTTTCCTTGAGATAGTCAATGCTATGTATTAATTCGATTTTATATCCTAATTCGGTTAGCGTATTTGCTAGAAAGAGTACTTCTTCTAACTGAGTAAAATCTTTACTTTCTATCTTTCTGAAATTATAATCTTCTTTTAGGTCATATATAATACCTATATGCATAATAATCCTCCTAAACAAAATCTAATGGTTTAACTTACAATAATCAATAGTTATTGTAAGAAACCTAACAAAAATCCTCATAATTTGATAAAATAGGTCATATCTTATCAAATTATGAGGTGTTTTTATATGGAGAACTTGAATTTTTATGTGGAAGAGTGTCTTTCTGTTATGAAATCTACAAAGAATATATCGGAGTATAGCAGTTTGGCATATGGTTCTGATTTGAAAGATTTTATTAAATTCTGTGGTGGTGGGATTGATAACGATGTGTTAGTTAAATATGTATCTCACCTGTCACAGGATAGACATTTATGTGACACAACAATTAGTCGTAAGTTGATAACATTAAAAATGTTTTTTGAGTTTTTATACAGCAAAAATCTCATAGAACAAAACTATTATCAAAACTGTCATTTTAAGTTTCGCAAAGAGCGAAGATTACCCAAAACTCTATCTAAATTAGAAACAGCCGCACTTCTTCAAACTGCGATAGTAGAAAGAAACTCGGCTAAAAGTAAACCTGAAGTATTGAGAACCACAAGAAATTTGGCACTTATAGATGTGCTTATCAGTACCGGCATAAGAATTGGTGAAGCATCAGCAATTTCATTAGATGATATTGTCAAGTCTGAAAAGACTTTGCTTATTCACGGTAAAGGTCGTAAACAACGATTGATATACATTTCTTGTGATGAGACCTGGAATAACCTTAATAATTGGTTGAATATAAGAAAAGAAATGAATATCTCTACTGATAAACTTTTTGTAAATCGAAGTGGAAATCAGCTTGGAATACACGGTATTGAATACATATACAAACGGATTAAAGAAAATTCAGGAATCAACCCGTCTTCTACGCCTCATTACTTACGCCACACATTCGCAACAAATCTGTTATCAAATGGTGCTGATTTGCGTTCGGTACAAGAGTTATTAGGACATAGTAGTGTTGCAATTACAGAAATCTATACTGAAATCACGACACAGAGAAAAAAGGAAGTATTGAATAGATATAATTTGCGGAATACGTTATAAAAGTCATATTTAGTTTTAAGATATATTTCCAGTACACTTTTACAATAGTTTTCAGACCTTAACATAAACATATTTTTATATACATTGTTTTTTTACAAGAGGTATATTTCCAAAAATCGAAATTCTGTGTAAGATAGTTTTTGAGTGTTTTCGCTTCCCGGTACACATAAAAATGCACCTCACAATTACATGCTTTTTGGTGTTTTTAAAAGGTTTTAAAGTGATTTTTATATAAAAAAGTTTTGCTTCACTTACATAATATAAGTGAAGCAAAACTTTATTCTGAAGATTTTTCAATTATCATACTGTTACATGATTCATCAAATTTGTCTTTGGGATAATTTTTAATTGAAGTTGTATTTTTATTTTTGTCGAATTCAAATAATATGTAGC
The DNA here is from genome assembly GCA_045632525.1 of Candidatus Fimenecus sp. Lineage (GTDB taxonomy): Bacteria > Bacillota > Clostridia > Oscillospirales > Acutalibacteraceae > Fimenecus. The sequence continues at coordinate 14,080 of JAZQWV010000065.1, read as the reverse complement.
TCAAACCGTTTTTTTTGTCATAAAACTTTGATGCCTCATATATACCTAAACAATTTTTAAAAGTTCCATCCAACGCGTCAACATATTTTATCGGACGATGATTGTGTCCACCTAATATATAATACTTTTGTTTTATACCTTTAAAGAAATTTTTTGCAAATCGAATATACGCATTCATGTCAGATTCGCTCGAATTTTTTTGTTCTTTAAGTGTTGATATCAAGTGGTTACACCTATCATCACTTCTTCGGTCTTCTTGTTCTGTTTTTACATAGTACAAAAAGTCGTCCAAACCGTTTTCATTAAAAAACTTGTTTCTATTATTATCCAACCAAACAAGCATTGATTCCAATAACGACTCCTGTTCATTTCTTGATAAGCCATATATTGGGGATTCAAACTCATTCTGTACAGAATTAATTAATTCTAGCCAAATATTCTGCATATTATTATCATCCAGACCAAATTTCACAAACTTGTTTTTTACTTCCTCGCTATCAATATTGTCTTTCAAATAATACACATCATTTATGTAGTTGATATTGTACATAGGTGTATGGTGCATCATACACAGTAAAAAATTTTCTTCTTTTGTTGATTTGAATATCTTTTTTACTGCATCAGCATTAATCCTGACTTTGTTTGTTCTATAAGGGTTTACACGACTATTAGAATTAATATTAAAGACAGATATATTAAGCATATCATAATTAATCAACTCATTTATATCACTCTCAACTATTTCATCAATGTCCATTCCCAATAAATCATGAAGGAAAATGATAAAATATGAATGACGAATCAATGTATTGCTCGGTTCGCTTACAGGTTTTCCTGAAAGAGTTTTTCGTTTTTTATTCTCTGCTATTAAATCATTCATTGAAGCATAATCATGATTACCCGTTGATATTACAATTCTTTTTTTCCAGTCATTTCTTATAAAGTTACGTAAACCTCTGGAGTCAGCAACTGTATATCCCCAAAGTTTTTTTGCTAAAGCTCTGATAACCTTACTTGCATTGTGATAGTTATCCAAAAAAGACATAGCAGAATATGAACCTTGGGCAACATCTCCCGTAATTAACAGCAAATCCGGTGTGAAGTTTAAATTCGTGGCCTCAATTAAGTTTATTATTGCTTCACAATTATTATTGCTTACATGCAGGTCTGAAATATGCATAACTTTAGAAGATGAACCATTTAAGGATTTTACATATTTTCGACTCTTGGTCAGATTTTCTAGAAAGATTATATCTCTACCAAAAGCAAAAGATAAACGGTCACGCAAAAACAGCACATTTCTAACATTCCACAAGTCATTAATCTCCAGTTTCTCCTTGTCTATTTTGTCAGAAAATGATTTGTTGGAGTTGAAATAAGTTGAACGATTTTCAAAAAACTTTGAAGAATAACTGTAAAAAACAAAATAGATATTCAGCTTCGGTTTGTCTTTTTCCGTTATAGGAATATTAATTAAAAGCGATTCTACGAATTCACTTTCTTCCTGTTTTGATGTTGATTTATCTTTTTCTTTAAATGTTATTTTGAATTTTTGTGCAATTGAATTTATGATAGATGTATTATTGCTCACGTTAACATTGAATTTATCAATCAGTTTATCAATTATCTTTTTCTTGAGTTCAAACTCATAATAACGCAAATCCAAACTGGAAGATGCAACGGGAATTCGTTGATTATGGTCATCACAGATAATAACACATTCATCATATCTAACTATATCACGAATATAGTTACAAAGCTCTTCATACACATACGGACTGTCAAGCGCAACAGTGCGTTCACAGATATTTTTAAGCGTATAAAAATACAAGCACATCTTTGTATAAATATCTGTAACGCTTTTCACTTTTCCTTTGTTATATTGGGAAAACAAATCCATGAATTGGAAAAATAAACTATGTGTGTTTATAATACTGTAAGTGCCTGATTGTTTTATTGAACTGAGTAAATCGTCAATACATTTATAAATGCTTGATATGTCATTATCTTTGTTTAAATAATATTCCGTTAGCCTTTGTATTCCACTGAAAATAACTTGTGTATTTTCGAGATAAGCTAGATTTCTGATACCTTTTGCCGATTCTTCATTAGTTTCTTTGTATTGCTCAATTATTTGTCTTTCTAGAGTAAAGCATTTGCTATCATCGTAATCAGCCATAGCAGACCATTTAGCAAGTTTAGCAACATTGAAATCAAATGACCTTTTTGACATGTATTTAATACTGTTTTTATACTCTGACAGTCTGCTGTATGATTTATAAAAATCTGCATAATAGCCCGTACCATCATACTGTTCTCTGCAATCATTATAATAGCGTTCTATATCAGTAATATTATTAATAACAAACAAAGAGTGAAGAGCAGATAGTCTTCTGATAATGGTTAAAAAAATACTAAGTTTTATTTCAGGTGTTAAATCTGTCGTTATACGATTACTCTTTGATATACGACATAAATCCACTAAAAATTTAACGTCTTTTTCAACTTCGCATTTATCAGATATAACACCCTCTGCAACTTCCAATAATATAGTATAAATAGCATTTCTTATGTGATAATATTGTGCAACTTGCTTTCTTGATAAAATTTTTATGTATGAAATTAACCATTCTCCTTTATACCAAGTTTTTTCTTCTTGGCTATATTGTTTTTTTTCAATATCTTTTAAAGTTTCTTTTAACAGGTTTAATATTATTTTTCTTGTTTTAATTTCAGCAGCAATTTCTGAATCAACATCAGTCATAACTGATTCTAACTCAGTAAACACTCTATGGGTGCACACCGTTCTCAAAAAATCCCTTTCGGAAATGATATGATTTTTTATAAAATCAGTATATGCCTTCTTTTCAGTATTATCAAAGATGCATGGATTTTCATCAGTGATTGAAATCGAATCTGTTATTTTGTTAAAAGCGCCTAATAAACTGCCATCAATTTCTAAAAATATTTTTTCACCTAAAATGTTTTTATAAGAGTTTTTCGTTTGGCTTAAATCTACATTATGATAATGCAACCATTGTAAAAAACGACGTTTATAGGAGGTGCTGTAAGATATAGTGTTTTCTAACCAAATATCATAAGACAATTTATCTCTGCATAAAAATTTCATGTGCAATCGAGCATACTCATCAGCAATTTCATGTGTACTTGCCCTTTTTCTCATTAATTTATACTGAGAGGATAAACTGCAGCTAGGACAAATACCGTTTCTTGTATTATATGAAGGAACATTTAATCTCAGATAATAATAACAGTTGTCCATAGCAGAATCTGTTAACAAATTGTTGACAGTTTCATATGAACTCCTGTTAGCTAACAATATAATGCCCTTATATATATTGATGTTTTCAGAATTTAAATCTTCTGAATTCAACAACATATTTATTAACTGTCGACCTCTTTGAAGCGTTATCCCTGATACTAAACATGTATCAACATAGTAAACATTTATTACGGGATTTCTCATAATTCTCTTCATTTTATAATACTCTTCCGTAATATAATTAAATTTCGAACGTATTTCTTCCCTATATGCAGTATTAATATTAACATTAAAAAGTCTAACATTATTTTCAAATGCACAATTAACAACCTGTTTTAAAAATGCAGAATTCTCTTTACTTAAAGGTGTAACGATAATATTAAACGCATTAGCATCAATATGCTTATGAACTTTATCTAATATCCAACTCTCTATGTCTTTACTTGTTTTATCATCACTGCAATAGTCATCAAAATCAATATCAAACTGAAAATGATTATCAAAATCACTTATATGTGAATAAGATACTTTGCCTAAAAGTTTATTTATTCTTGCATCGTTTTCATCAGAACACGGAAAAGTTTTTTTACTATTTTCTACAGACTCAAAAATAACACTCGGAAGAGTATTTGTCTTATCAACGCCTATCAAACATCTATTTCTATCGTCTTCTTTTATGTCTACAGACATCTGCCATTTGCTAACGGGACTAAAGTAATATTTTGTTACCTTGTCAATATCGTTTTTTAAACTATTATCATTTATAACGATTTGTTTTGCTATAGTATCTACACTTTCCCAATATCCAAACTCTACGCCCTGAGTATTTTGGGCAGAATTTATTTTATGAGTTCCTCCCACAACAATAAGAGCCGTGTTTACACCAAATTCCGGCTCTGTAAGAAGTATCCTTTTCATAATATTTCTTATTTTATAAATAGTAGTTAGTGTTGTAGCTACAGGCAAAACAATATATGAAACATAATTATCGATATTATTGTTCTTTATAAACTTTTTAAATTTAGGCCATAATCCTCCTTGTTTTTCTACGTCTAATTCATCTGTTTCAGAAGAGAATATTAAAGTATCAACCCTTATTCCTTTATGCAACTCTATTATACTTTTAACTTCATTAATTAAAAGTGAGGAGTACTCTTCATAACCAATCAAAAGCAATCGTTCTTTTTTTACATCTTCATAAAGAATCTGCTGTGCTATCATATAGGCGAATCTGCAAACATTTCCGTAATTATGAAATAGCAGTTCTGCATTATAAAAAGTGTCAATATGAATTTTAGAACCTATTGCAACGTTTACATTTTCAATCTTACAGCCATAACTGTTTTTTTGAAGTTCTGTGTTTAAAACATGATTAATGTGTTTATAAAACCAAGGTTCATCTTCCATGCAACTTCCATCTGATACTTCAAAATTCGTATTTTTTAAATGCAAATCAAATGGAAAAACCGGCTGTATAACCAATTCGGATTTTTCCGTCGTTTCGCATCTTGTCAAGTGCTCAACCAAGTGTAAAAATTCCAATGAGGCTTCTGAGTTATAATAAGAATAAGAACTTGCATTATGTCTGGCTGATATCAGATTTGAGCCGGAAAGAATAAAATTAACTTCTGGTCCGCTTGTTCCCATACTACAGAGTGCTAATTGTGTGTTGATAACTCTGAATTCATTAAAATTATCTCCTGTTTTATCAAAGAAAACGGAGTATATTCGTACAAATTCATTAATATAACTTTTATTATCAAAAAAAATCGCGATTCTATTAGTTTTATTTTTGTTTTCCAACGCATAGCGCATTAAAGTTTTTGCTAATAATTCAATATTATGATATTGGTATTCTTTCGTGCCGATACAAATAATACAGTTATCTTCTTTAACCTTATTTTTCAGTTCTACATACGCTTTTTCCAAAACTGTATTTTTGCTTTTGGAAAAAGCATTTGTAATTATATCCTCTAAATAAATATATGTTTGTTTTGGCGGATTTAATATTGAATCTGTTTCAAAAACAGCCTTTTCTTGTGTTTTCACATAACTATTAGCAGACTCAAAATTTGTATAAACAGGTATAAGTATTTTATAAGAAGTGACATTATAATTATTTTCAATTATCTTTTTCTCATCCCCATTACTATTTTTTTCATACTCATAATAATCATCACGCAAATAGTTTCCTTTTTTATTTATAGCAATATATTCCCCATTAACATTAGCAGTCTTTACGATAAGACATCCTCTGTTTAACAAAACAATACGCTCAAAAGTTCTTAATCCATAATGAAGTAACACATCTTCTTGGTTTTGTGGTTTCCTGTTAAAGAGTTCTTTTAATGTAGTTAACTTACTTTTGAGATTGGGATTATCGGCGTTATAATGCCACACCATGCCTCTAGGTTCGTTAGAATCTTTGTTATAAGCATTATCAAGTATTGTAATTTCAACATACATTTTAGAATTATTATATTTTGTAATGTTTTCATAAGTGTCTGATATTTTTTTTATAGTATTTGCATTGTGTATCAACGCATCACCTTGTACATCAACGTCTGTATTATACAATCGTATTGAATAACTTGCGCATTTACTTTCAGAATAAAGACAGGAATTTTCGATTATCTGATAAATACCATCAGTATATGATGATGCATCTATTAAAAATTTTTCAAGTATACTATTGAAAAGATGCTTTTCTTTTGTATCTTTATCTGTATTAAATATGATTTTTTCTTCAAATGAGCATCGAACTAAAAGTGACCATATGTATAAAGTAAAGACGGGTAGATTATCACACTTTTTATTGTAAAATTCTATTAATTGTTCAACGAGTGCGATCTTGTTTTTAGAACTTATTTGGTCATCCTTTGTTCCCTTAATCGTGGTCATTATGTATATTATATTGGATAAAAAGAGTTTGATATATATATTATAAACATTATCGTTTTTAGATAGGAAAAATAATTTTTCAAGATATTTTTTATCTGCTAAAACTTCTTCCTCGCTCATTAACTTCAATTTATCGTATATATAATTGCATTTATCAATAATATTTCGATGTTCTTTGCTTGTTTTTATTACTCGAGTATCTTCAGCTGTGATAATTACTTTAGAGAAATCTACAAGTAATTTCATTGTTTCAAAATCAGAAAAAGTTCTAACAATATCCTTATAATAAAACTTATCTTTAGTATGATTATTCACACACATAACTGGAATTAGTCTCCCATATCTTGTTTGAACTTCAACTGCTTTTCCATTTATTGTGATATTTATACCTTCACGTGTTAGATTTTGCACATAAAGATATTGATTAACTTGAAACCACTTGGTTTCTGTAGTTAAGTCATGTGCATTACCATTTATAACTACATTTAAACTTGTTTTAATCATTGAATCTCTTGCTACATCTGCAATCGGGAAATAATGTTGTAATAATAACACATCACTAGAAGGGTCACTATCTTTAACAGATACTTTTACTTCTAACTCTATACTTTCATTTGATTTATTTTTAATTAAACTTTCAATAGTTTTTTTGATATTTTTCCAATCTTCAATAGTATTATTAAATGATTTAAGTTTCATATATTATTTCTCCCTTTTGTAAAATCCTATTTATATAAAATTATAGCTGCACATAAAGGAAACAGCACTTAAAAAGCATTACACTTAAACAAAGACTGTATTTCTTTAACTAAATCCTTTAGAAGTATCAATCCTAGTATTTAAGCAAGGCAACATGAAAATATGTAAACAATCAACTATATTTACACATAGTACATTATATTTAAAACAATAGTTTATCTTCAATTCTCTTTGCAAAAATGCATTGATTTTCGACAAAAATGCTTAATTTTCGAGGTATTTTTATCACGCATATTACATAAAAATGACACAATCGATATTATAAAATTATAGAAGACTTTTTATGACAAAAAACTTTATCATACTACTATTATTCTAAATGTCATCCTATTACACAAAAAATCACATTCAAAGATGGATGACAATTGCTTTGTGCTGATCTCGGTTAACAAAGGTAAATGATACGTCCATAATTTGTTCTTTTATAAATAAATAAACCGACAAGATTTTCCTGCCGGTTTATTTATTTTATTAATACACATCATTGTCCAAAATCTATAAATGCTTTTTTGAAATTTGCAACTTTTCTTTGAGATGTATATATAGTGTATTTATTATTTCGATATTCCAAATACACAAAATCTCGAGTAACCTTTGTTACATAATTCAAATTAACTATATAACTATTATGTGGTCTTTTAAAACATCTTGATGACAAAACATCCTCCCAATGAGATATGTTGTAATTAGTTCTGATTACTTTTTTATCAGTTAAGTAAAGAACAGATTCTCTGTCTTCTATAGCGATATGCATTATCTCATAAGGATAAACTTTACTTATATCTTTATCACTTGTTTCTACAACCAATGGAGCATAATAGAAATCACTTTTGAGTGTTTCATTATCAAAACTCAAGTCAATGTGAATACTCTCACAATCATCATTTTCTATTAAACTATATGGAATCTCGTTTTTCTCAAGAAACTCGAGAACGATTGACTTCACTTTTTCTTTACTATCTGTTTTATTATCAATTAATACACTCATAAAAAATCCTCAACTATATTTGCAATAACAAATTACACTACTCTATATAATATAAATCGTAATCAAACGACATTTTGTGACAAAAGAGTTGTATGCTTTCTGTCGCAAAACACTTTTACATAAGCATATATCAGTGAAATGATTTTGAGATGATTGTATGAGTGAAAAGGAAAAGAAAATGTTAAAAAAAGTTTAAGCTTGAATACCATCTCCGTGACGAATGATACTGCTATGAAAAATATAGTTTTATTTTTCAATGAGTTTACGAACAATTGTATATGTTTATGGCATAGTTTTTCTTTTCTGCTGTATATTTTCAAGTGAGCAGTTCACTTTCTCCTATCGTAATGACAGGAGCCACCTGCCAACTAAAGGACATAGTTGTCCCTTGGTTGTAGGTGGCTCTTTTTGTTATATAGTCTGAATAATAATCACTATTTACACTAATCACATGTCTGATGTCTTTCAAAGCATTTGTCACAAAATCATATCAAAATTCGATTAATATAGTATACCCAAATTGGATAGAGAGGTGTTTTATTTATTGGTGAATAAAGGTTTTATTTCAAAAAAATAGAAATGGTGTGTTGTCTATTTTTTTGAAAAATTACGGTAAAATGAAAAGAGGGATTATTGTGAAAAAGGTTAGGATTTTTTTCAAATCAGCGATTTCAATTGTTTTAGCACTTGTAATTCTACTGGCATTAGAAAGCCCTATAATGTCGGCGATTGCTTCAGGCATTGAAAGTTTAGCACAACCTGAAGTTTCAATGCCTGAAGAAGAAATTGTACAAGCTTTGAATAATGCTGAAATTGTTGATATGAGCAAAGACAGCCAATTTATTTTGGCTGATGATTCAGTAGAAATTTCAGATGACTATTTTCCTGAAACTGCTGATATTAATTGTGTTGAATACCCACAAGTAATAAATGATTATGGAGTCTCATCCATAGCAGATGATTTGCCGGGAGATGATATGGTCTATTTAACACAAAAATGGTTAAATCAAGAATATGGTGATGTAGAGGGCTTTAACCCTATTACGGAGAATGGTAAGACAGGTTGGAATACCATTTATGGCCTTATACGAGCTTTACAACATGAGCTTGGAATAACCAGTTTGTCTAATAATTTTGGTTCTACAACAAGCAGATTATACTCAGAGAACATTTTACGAAGACAAGATGGTGTAACAGACAATAAATATGCTATTTTGCAAGGTGCGTTGTGGTGTAAGGGCTATTCTCCGGGATATAACATATCCATGGATAGTGATGGAGTTGTAACATTTAACGCTGTTTTTGATGAAGGTGTTGAGAACGCAATTAAGCAGTTACAAGTAGATGCGGGTTTACTTGAACAAGACGGTGTGGTATCCTTAAATATTATGAAGGCTCTTATGTCAATGGATAGCTTCAAACTGTTACCTGCATCATATGGCAGTAATTATAAAATACGTAATTTTCAACAGTGGCTTAATCGTAATTATGAAGAATATACAGGATTGAATCCATGCGACGGTGTATATGGTCGAAACACAAACAAAGCTCTTGTTTACGCTTTGCAAGCAGAAGAAGGATTGCCTGTCGGTGTTGCTACTGGTAATTTCGGAAATACAACAAAACTTTGTTGTCCTACAATTCCATATGATAGAAACAATGAAAATGCTGCACGAAAATATCCTGGTGAGACAGATAGTGATTTGTACACATACAAAGAGATTCAAAATTTTACCAAGCTTATGCAGTTTGCCCTATATGTTAATGGCTTTGGTGATGGTGATTTCGATGGTGTATATGACAATACTACCAAGCAAGCTATCAGAGAATTTCAAGAACATCATGCAATTGTTGTTAACGGAACGGCTAATACCGGTACATGGCTATCTTTATTCATCAGTTGCGGAGATAAATATCGTAACGCAATAGCCGCAGACTGTGCCACAATTTTAACTGAAGCAAAAGCCCAAGCTTTAGTTGAGAATGGATATGAATATATTGGTAGATATTTAACAGGTACATATGGTGGTGGAATTAATAAGGCCCTTTCACGTGAAGAAGCAGAAATAATTCTTGAAGCCGGTTTGAAATTTTTTCCTATCTATCAAGATGGTGGAACAGCATTAAGCGAGTTTACTGCAAAAAATGGGCAACTTGACGGAAAAGCCGCTGTCAATGCCGCTAAAGCACTAGGCTTACCTGATGATACCATCATTTATTTTGCTGTTGACTTTGATACTTTAGACTACCAGATTACATCAAATATTATTCCGTATTTTAAAGAAGTATATGACGAGGTATCAAGCTCAAGTGCATACAAGGTAGGCATTTATGGCACAAGAAATGTTTGTTCTCGTGTTTCTGATGCAGGATATGCTTGTTGTAGCTTTGTAGCAAACATGTCAACAGGATTTAGCGGCAACCTTGGTTTTAAAATGCCGTCCAATTGGGCTTTTGACCAGTTTGGTAATAAAGATGGAGACAATCTTTTGAAGATTTCAAGTGCTGATGGTGATTTTGAAATTGATAAAGACGGTGTTTCCGGTAGAGATGACGGTGTATCTTGGTTAAAAGATGTTGAAGCAACGGATGATTTGACTGCTAATGGTATTAATGTTGGTAATACAGATAGTGACACGCTTTATGGTCCTACAGTAAACATTTTTGGTGATGAAGTACCATTATTCCAATTTGATATATCTTTTGAAACAAAGATTGCACAAATAGAAACATGGTATGACCACGATGAAAAAGCCACAAAAGTATTAATTGGATTACGATTAGCAGGTGCGGAAACTGAAATTGGTGGAACACGTGAAAAAATCAACAAATGCAATGAAGCTTACGAACAGGTAAAGAAAACCTTATATAAAATAGGTCAACCCAATACAACATACACATCTATAAAAGATAGTTTTAAGGGTAGCTTATATGATAAAGGGGTCAAAGTCGGATTCGATTTTAACGGATACTTTTTAGGTTATGCAAAAATAAATAATGATGGTAAAGTAGTTGAGGGAATGCTAGGATTGATGGCAACAGCAAAAGCCAGTATCTCATATCCTATTGTTCCAACACTTTATCTCAAATTTCAAATTGAAGGCAGTTTGCAAGGTAAACTTCAACTTATCATAAATGATTCTGGGGCATTGGGTGCAAATGGAGAGTTTGTTTTTTCAATTAAACCAAGTGTGGGAATTGAAGGTAATCTTTATGTTGCACGAGCTTATGTTGGATTGAGTGGTGAATTAGAATGTTTAACCCGCATACCATTTAGAACTCTACAAGAATCATTTGAAGCAGAGTTTACAGGTAGTTTTTTCTTTGAATGGAATGCCTTGTTCTGGAATGGTCGGTATGATTGGGACTTTTTCAATGTAAAACTATATCCGCAATCAGAAGAGACTCTTTCAATTGATGTTTATGATAATTTGAGTTTTATTGAACCACTATCACAAGTAAGTGCCCTATCCGATACGGCTAATCCTGATGTATTCAAATCAGGTGTTCAAGTTTATGCATCTCCGAAAATAATCGACCTTGGTAATGGCCAGTTATTTATGACATATATTGACGATTCACAAAATCGTTCTGCTGAAAATCGTACAATATTGATGTATAGTATTTACAATGGAACTACATGGAGTACACCTCAGCCGGTTTCGGATGATGAAACTGCCGATTTTGAAGCACAAATACAACCAGATGGTACAGGTGGTGTTCACATCCTTTGGCAAAATGCCAATACTACATTTGATGAAGACGTAACTCTGGAACAGATGTCACAGGAAATGGAGTTATACTATTCTCATTGGAATGGTACAACAATGGAAAATACTACAGCTATTACATCTTCTAATCAAAATTTAGAAATGACATATTCTGTAGTATCATCTGGTAATAATATTTCTGTTGTATGGCAAGAAAATTCCAACAATGATTCTCTTGTTATGAGCGGAACTAACTCAATTCACAGACGACAATTTATTGACGGTTCTTGGCAAGATATTGAAAATATTGCATCAGATTTGTCAACAATAAATAGTATTGAAACCGGATATATAAACGATTCAAATGTAGTTGTTTATTCTGCTAAATCTAATGTTGATGAGGATTTAGAAATATTCTACTATAATGGTGCCGAAACAGTTGAATTTACAGATGACGATGTACACGATTATTCTGTAGATATCTTGAACGATGAAGTATATTGGATTAGTGAAAACTCAATTAACTGCATAACAAACGGAGATATATCTACAAAGCAAACTGTTCAGACATTTGACGGTACAGTTACTGAAATAAATGTTATCGGAAATAATAATGGAGATAAATCAATCGTATGGACATTAGCTGATGAGCCAAAAGTTGACTTCTATGCAACTGACTTTAATAGTGAAACAAATTCTTTTGGAATTATTCGTCCAATCACTACTGTCGGTGGTGTTATCAGAGGTTGGGATGCATGCTTAACATCCAATGGCAATATTGAGTTATCATATTGTAATGCCGAAATATTGGAAGAACCAATAGATGGTAATTATTACGGAACATTAAGTTTGATTCAAAAAGCAGAAGAAGATTTCTGTGATATTTCCATAATATCCGAGTTGGGTTGTAGTGGTTATATTGCTCCTAACGAAGAACTTACATTGACGGCTGATATATATAATCGTGGTTCACTACCAGTAAATCAATTCCTTGTTAACGTTATTGATGAAAATGGAAGCATTATTCAATCTAATAGTATTGAAAAAGAAGTTGGAGTAAACGAGTATTCAAATATAGAATTCTCATTCACTTTACCTGAAACTATTACAAGAACAGATTACAAGGTGAAAATCTTACCACAACAGCACGATGACATTAACCAAACAGATAACGAATCCACCTTGTCTGTTGGCTTCCCTGATTTAGTTATAAGCTCAATGGAAGAGGTCAGAAACGATTTAGGTCGAGAACTTCATGTTACAATTAAGAATGAAGGGTATGATGTTGTAAATGCATCTAATCTGAGTTTTTATTTAGATTCATACTATGGAACAAATCTTGAGACTAAAGAACTTGCATCCATTCAACCGGGAGAGGAAGTTGCTTGTACTTTCAATTTAACTGAATCTAATTCTGTACCAGCAGTTAGTGAAGAACCAAATTATGTATATCTATCACTGGAAACTACAGAAACAGAAAATGATTATTCAAACAACTATTCAGAGTATATTATCTATCCCGATTATTCAATAACCGTAAGTACAGAAACTTCTGGAGGAACAGTTTCAGGAACAGGCATTTACATAAAAGATAGTATTATAGAAGTAAGTGCAACACCTGAACAAGGATATATTTTCAGTGGCTGGTATGAGAACAATGTTAAGATTCTTGGCGCTGGTTCATCGTATTCTTTTAATGCAACACAGGATAGAATCTTAACTGCTAGATTCGTTCAATTAGATTTCTGTAGTATCTATGCACTGACATCTCAAACTGGAGAAGTCGACGAGACAAATAAATATTTACGAGGTATTAAAGCTGGTGGAAAAGTTAATGATTACTTTGCGGTCAGCGATAATGGTTCATTATTACAGATTGAAAACGATTACGGATATATAAATGCTACTGGTACAATTGTCCAGACTCTTTCTTCAAGCAGAACTGTAATTGATGAATACGCCATTGTGATTTTAGGCGATGTAAATGGTGATGGAGCAATCGATGCCTTCGATGCAATCACAATAGACCTATACATAGCCAATTTCCACGAGCTTACAGGTGCTTATTTAGAAGCTGCCGACATAAATCAAGACGGAGTAGTTAATGATTTAGACTATCAACTTTGTATTGACATAAGTTCATTAAAAATTGGCGGATATTAGATTTAATTAAGACTAATAAAATTAAAATATTTAATGAGGTGAAATAAATGGCTAAAGCAAGATTAGATGAAAAAGTGACCGTTAGAGGAATAATTTTTCTTATTCTCACAATTCTAGGATTGTTTGGTTTGTTTTTATTAATGGTTAATGTTGGTGATGATAAAGTTCCTGCCACATATGAACAAGTATGGAACACTTTAACCGAATACGAATGCACACCACTAGACTACACAGAACATTTTAGTGAGAACTATTCCGAATTGGATTTTGAATATG
>JAZQWV010000064.1:0-1586 GCA_045632525.1 Candidatus Fimenecus sp. | reverse complement strand
TATTTTACCCTCATTTTTAAGTTGATTGATTTTTAAAATCATTGTCTGAGTTTTGCTGTCGGGCAGTTCGCCATTCATTACCATCTTGACTGCATCTTCAAGAGAGATTTTATAAACCTCTAAAAATTCGTCTTCGTCAGGACTTTGCTCACCAAATGTGAGTTCTGTTGCAAGATACATATGAATAATCTCACCACAATAACCTGGTGTGGGGTAAAGTTTGCCCAAACTTATATATTTATTTGCCACAGCACCTGTTTCTTCTTTCAACTCTCTTTTACCTGCTTCAAATGGGTCTTCGCCTTTTTCAAGTTTGCCCGCAGGGAGTTCTGTAACAATTTCCATATAAGGATAGCGGAATTGTTTTACAAAATACAAATTATAATCTTTATCAAGTGGTGCTACGCACACACCACCATTATGTTCAACAATTTCACGCTTTGCTACTGTGCCGTTGGGCAAAAGCGCATCGTCAACACGCATATTAACAATTTTACCCTTGAATTTATATTCCTGATTTATTGGTCTTTCTGTTAAATCCATCTTATTCACCATATTTTTTAATAAGTTCTTTATAATGTCTTCCCTTTTCTTCAAAGTTTTTATATTCGTTATAACTTGAAGCCGCCGGAGACAAAATACAGATTCCCTTTGTATTTGCATAAGCTTGTTTTACTGCTTCTTCAAGGTTTTCTGCTTTGATAAGATTTTTCTTTGTACCATTGTCACACATCATATCAATAATTTTGTGACCAGTTGTTTTTGTGCCGATAATCACACTCAAATCGCTATTTTCAAGGTCAACTGCGAAATCAGTATAATCAATTCCCCTGTCTTTGCCACCAATTATCAGTGTATTTGCCTTAATTGCATTCACAGCACACATTACTGCGTGTGGAATTGTCGCAATACAGTCGTTATAGAATGTAACACCTTTATATGTGCCAACATTTTCCATTCTGTGCTCAATGCCTTCAAAATCGTCGATTGCTTTTTTAGCATCTTCTGCTGTCACGCCAAACTTTGATGCTGCAGTATATGCATAAAGCACATCATGACGGTTATGCTCACCTGCTAAATGGATATTATCAATCTCAAATGGTAAGTCAGCATCTTTTTTAATTGCAATAGCATTTGATTTTATTGTATTTAAATCAAGATAAGGCTCGACACCCTGTGTACCATTATAAATAAAGGTAGCGTTTTCGTTCTGATGACGGACAATATTGAGTTTTGCGTTCACATAGCCTGTCATTCCACCTTTATAATGCTCAAGATGTTCTTCATAGATGTTTGTGAGAATTGAAACATCGGGTGAGTTTCTTGTGAATTCAAGTTGATGTGATGACATTTCGATAACTGCGATTTTATCAGCAGTCATTTCTTCAATATAGTCAAGTACAGGAAGTCCCATATTACCCATAAGCTCACAATCAACCCCACCTGCACAAAGCATTTTATATGTGAGAGTTGATGTTGTTGTTTTGCCCTTTGAACCTGTTACACCAATTTTCTTGCAAGGTGCAAATTTTAAAAACAAATCTGTCTGACAAGTAACATAAATATTTTCTGGAACATCCACATTC
>JAZQWV010000063.1:0-14178 GCA_045632525.1 Candidatus Fimenecus sp. | reverse complement strand
AGCCGCTGATGCTCACCCGCAACTGCCCGCGCAAGTGCGCCGGCGCTTCTTGTGCCGATTGCCGCCATCAGGGCATTACCGACCGCACCGGCACCGCCTTCCCCGTGATGTGCAGTGGCGGTTGTGCCGAGGTGCTCAACAGCGTACCACTGTGGTGGGGGGATAAGGCGAGCGAGATTCCCGATGCAGATTTCCACCTCTTCCATTTCACGGTGGAGGATGCGAGCCGCTGTGCCGCCGTCCTCGCCGCCTACAAGCAGGGTGGCAAACCGCCTGCCGCGATTACGCGAGGACTCTACAAACGCGGCGTGGAGTGACAGAGAAAGGATAAAATATGGATAACTTGACGATACGTTTAGAAACCAAACAAGACTACCGCGCCGTGGAAGAACTTACCCGTGAGGCGTTTTGGAACGTCTATAAACCCGGTGCAGACGAACATTATTACGTACATCAGATGCGAAATCACCCCGACTTCATACCTGAACTTGCATTTGTGCTTGAACTTGACGGCAAGATTGTCGGCAACATTATGTACACGAGGGCTTGGCTTGAAGATGAGAATGGTGAGCGCAAAGAGATCCTCTCTTTTGGACCGCTTTGCGTTGCTCCTGAGTATCAGAGGCAGAAGCTCGGCAAAATGCTGATTGAGCATTCTTTTGAGATTGCACGCAATATGGGCTACGATGTGAACATCAACTTCGGCAATCCGGGAAACTACGTCAGCCGTGGTTTCGTGAGCTGTAAAAAGAAGAATGTAAGTTTTGTAGTAGACGGCAACTTCCCAACGGCACTTCTTGTTTGTGAGCTTGTGCCAAACACACTTGACGGCAAAAAGTGGATGTATATTCCAAGTACTGCCGCCGATTGCTGTGAGGATACCGCCGCAGCCCAGGCATTCGACGCTACTTTCCCACCAAAGGAAAAGAAGTGGATGCCGAGTCAAGAAGAGTTCTATATCTATAGCCATTCTTCGGTAGTTCGATAAACGTAAAAACGCCGCTGAGGAGTTTTGATTCCTCAGCGGTCATTTTTATCTTTTTTTATAAATTACAAGTTCAGGATTTTTGCCGTTTTCCTCATAGGTACAGACAAGTAAGAAATCCATATTTGCGGCGATACCGAAACAGCGATCACCGCCGAATTCACATTCAAGCTGATTGCCGAGATATGTTGCATTATCATCAAGAAATTTGACGGTTTGACCGTTTGGGAGGCGGTATTCAAGGTTAATGTATCCCCCCACGAGCGCATTTAGCTTTTCAACCTTTGGCATTCCTTCAATATGTAACTCATTAAATTCATTGATAAGTTGTTGCTTGAATTCTTCAAACTTTTCTGCCCCGCCGAGGTATTTATACTGTTTCCAATAATCAAGTTTAGGTAACATATCCTTCATATACGCACGAGCCTGCTCAGAAGAAAAGTGCTCATTTGCCATATTCTGCACGCAGACCTCTATTAAATCGTCCATATTATGATACATATATTCACCGTCTGCATAGCACCATTTGCAGTATTCTTCATTGAAAAAGCCGTCTTTTTCGCGACTTGTATTAGAATCTTCAAGAGGCATACCGCAACATTGACAAATTAGTTTTTGCGGAGAGCCGAGAAGCGTGTTGATAGATACATCAAATAGTTTTGATAACAGTTTTAAAGTTTCAGTATTCGGTGTAGTTTCACCGTTTTCCCAACGAGAAACAGCCTGCCGGGTTACAAACACCTTTTCAGCAAGTTCGTCTTGCGATAATCCTTTTTTAGTCCTGAGTTCTAAAATAATATCTTTTGTTTCCATATGCAAAACCGCCTTTTATCATTGTAATAGTATTATATCATCCTTGACAGTTAATCACAAGCAACACGCTGTTGCTGTTTTGGTCGATAAAGCATCACCACATAACTGTACCACCGTTGAGGAGGGGTGCGTGCCTAGGGTTGAACATTAGGTTGCAAGAGAGAGCGATTAAGAACACGAGCGTGAAAAAGCAGACGTTGACGATAAGTATTTTTGATAGTTTGTCTTTTTTGGCAGTGTCGCTAAATATAACATAATAAACAAAACCGACAATGGCACAAAAGATAAGTGAAAAGCCAAATGGACGGCGGAAATAGATGGCATAAAGCACTCCCCAAAAGCAGACAGCGGTCAGCATTAAGTAGACTAAAAATCGCACCATTTTTGATTTGGCGTCCACAAGCACAAGAACGGCTGGGATATATAAAATCGAAAGTGCAAATCTCATCACGATGGCATCGTCAAGATAGATAAATATGTAACCGGTCATTATTCCTGCTACAAGTTCGATTAGGTATGTACATACCATACAACTATTACTGCGGTACACGGTAGATTACCTCGCTTTCAATTAAATTTCGGCAGGTCTTATCGGGAAAATACGGTATGTATTTGGTGATTTGCTTTTGGGTTATACGGTTTTCGTTAATATAATCGGATATAAGTTTGCGTTTATACTCGTCAAGGGTTTCTACATCGATACCGTTCATTAGTTCCAAGAAGCATAGGACAGGTGCGTTAAATTTATCAATTTTCGTTCTTGGTTTGCGGAGTATAAGATTTTGATTTGCAATTTTAATCCGATGTGTTTTCTGTGTTTCGTTATTAGTATAAATATCAATGGTGTTTGGCTTGAGTTTCGATAGTCCTAACAGATAACGAAGATAAGCACCTGAATAATAACCAAAAACATTTTCATCTTCAGATATGTATTTCTTTTCTATTGCTTTCATCGGATTAAAAATCATTGTGCCGAATTTAGTCTTCTTTGGTATAAAGTAAACTCCTCTTTCAAGACGGACTATTTTTTTAGCCTTGCAAAGTTGGCTTAACTCTTTATAAATTTGTTGCTTTGGTAAATTCTCATACTCAATCTCATTTGACAATATAGGTTTATTGCAACCATATTTGTCGGTTAAATAATTTAGTAAATTCATTTTGACCTCCTTATCTTTGGGAGAAAGTTATACTCGGTAGGTTTGTTTTTCTCCCCAAATTTCTTTATTATTTATGCCCTAAAAAATCCTTAAAAAGTGCTCTAAACCCCCTTAAATACTGGATTTGTGTGTAGAAAAAGACCATACCTCGTTTGTTGGGTATGGTCTTATTTTAACATCATCAGGAGCCATTGCAGCGCCCATATTATTAGCATCTTTTATGCCTAAATCTGTGATTTTACCAAAAATGCACGCTGAAATACAAGGTGTATTTTCTTGGTGACTTGTTATTACCGATGCGCCTGAAGCGGTTGCAGTTCGTTGAGCTGCAGGTGGTCTTTGTCCACCATATTCAAGAGGCAGACGAAATTGTCTTTCTGCTGATGCGAAATGTGATGATGTTGATGCAACCGCATAATTTGTTGCACCTGACTCTGCAAGCACACTTGCGGTCGCCATTGAAAGTGCCATTGTTGAACAAGCGCCATACATACCCATAAATGGCATCTGCATTTCTCTGATACCAAAAGAAGTGCCTATGCATTGGTTAAGCAAATCCCCCGCTAGAATCAAATCAATATCTTTTGGGGATAAATCTGCTTTGGCAATGGCACGCGTTACGGCTTCACGATGCAATGCACTTTCTGCTTTTTCCCAAGATGGACAACCATCAATAGAATCGTCATCATAGCAATGGTCAAATTCTTTAGCAAGTGGACCTTCGCCTTCGGTTTTGCCAACAACAGCGGCACTGCCGATTATAGACGGTTTTGTTTCTAATAAAAGTGTATATCTTCCAAGACGGGTAATCATATTTTCCCTCCAATTTTCTTTATAAATATTTTTACCCGTATTTTTGAAAAAATGCAAAAAAAGAGAGTGGTTAAACCACTCTCTGAAAATTTTGTTAAAATTTAATTTTTCTGTCACATATTGAAAGCGCAGCGGGACGATGGGTAATGAGAATAACCGTTTTATCGGTCATTGTGCGCAAATTCATAAGCAATTGTTCTTCTGTTGTGCCGTCAAGCGAGCTTGTTGCTTCGTCAAGCATCAGAATTGGTCTTTCTGACATTATTGCACGGGCAATTGCAAGACGCTGAATTTGTCCCTCTGAAAGTCCCGAGCCCTGTTCACCTAAAACTGTATCAAGTCCATCAGGAAGTTCTTTCACAAAGTCGTCTGCACAAGCAATTTTAAGCGCCGAATAAATTTCATCATCTTTCTTCATAAGTTCGGCATTACCGAAAGTCAACACCTCGCGGATTGTTCCGCTGACAAGATAGTTGCCCTGTGGAACATAGGAGAAAAGCCCACGCCATTCTGCTGACAAATCTGTTTTTGAGCCGTCTTTATTAAGCAAATACTTTTCACCCTTATTCAAAGGATAAAGACTCATCATAAGTTTCATTGCAGTACTCTTACCACAACCCGATTTACCCACAAAAGCCACATATTCGCCTTTTTTAATCTCAATATTTTTCTTATCGAGAACATGGGTTTTTCCGTTGCCCATTTCTGCATAAGAGAAATACACATTATGTAATCCAACCGCCGAAAAATCTTTATTATAGTATTCTTTGACTTCTTCATTGGAACGGATTTCGCCGTCATAATCAGTATCCATATTTTCTATTTCAATCAAACGCTCTGCGCTGGCAATCATAGCATAATACTGTGGAAGATAGCCAGAAATATTTGAAAATGGTGTTTCAACCTGATTTATAAGTTGCAAAACAGCCATCATTGTGCCATAACTCATGGCATCTTTTGAAATGTTGATTGCACAAACAATTACACCAAGAAAATATGCGCCACGCATCGCAAGATGCATCGCCGTTGTACACGCATTCACAAAATGAATTCGTTTCATTCTTGCTTTAACAAGCTCGTCTGAATAATCTGATGCCTCTTGTTCAGTTTCTGTTTCTTGAATGAATGTTTTTACAATAATGAGATTATTTATTCTTTCTTGCATAAATGAACGGACTTTGCCATCGGCTTGCTGTGCATTTGTGTGGAATTGTTTCAACTTGTTTCTAACCGCAAGAGAGAACACCGCCAAAAGAATGCCCGCAGGGATTAAAAGCACAACAAGTTGGGGAATCAAAGCCAAAAGTGTCAACGACGCGCAACCAAGTCGCACCAATGTGCCGCAAAGTCCCGGTATAATCTGCACCGCCGCATTGATTACAACTGATGTGTCAGATGTAATTCTGTTCATCCATTCGCCTGAATGCACATCTGTTACGTTCGCATAAGAGCGGCGAAGAAGTTTTGAAAAAACTTGGTTTCTGAAATCTTTTTCAAGCCTTGCTTTTGCTTTTTCATCAAGATATTTGTTCAATGCGATGCTTGTTATCATTAAAATCAAAACAACACAAAGAACAACAATATCTTTTGTCATTGTCTCTGTATTTTTGGCAACTGCAGAGTCAATTACCTCTCTCAACGAAAGAGCAAACACCACGCCTAAAACACCCTGAACAGATTGTACCAGAGTGAGAAGAATAATCCATATTTTATTTTTACCGATAATGTTACTTATCCATTTCAATACGGAAAAAGATTTCATTTTAATCTCCTGTTATTCCCAAATATCAACAGCTCCACGATTTTCTGTTACCTTTGCAACATAAGAAGCAACTGCTTTATGCTCGGGATGAGTTTTATATTTTTCTAATTCTTCTTCATTTTCAGTTTCGACAACTAAAAGAGCGTCAAAATTTCTCTCACATTCAACCTGATTTTTAAGAAATGTGAGTTTTTTAATGTGAGAAACTTTTTCTGGAAGAGCTTCAAGACCGTTTTTAACGATTTCAATGTTTTCTTCTTTTGTTTTGCCTTCTGCGTCTTTAAATTTCCACATTACGATATGTTTGAGCATAATATCACCTTATATTAAATAATGTTTGTGCATTTTCATTTGTCAAATCAAGAATTTCTTGTGCTGTGACTCCACGTAATTCTGCGATTTTTTCTGCAGTATAAGGAATATGCAAAGAATCACATCTCTTACCGCGAAATGGCACGGGAGTCATATATGGAGCATCAGTTTCGATTAACAATCTGTCACTTGGCACAAATTTTGCAACTTCGCAAGGTTTAACTGCGTTTTTAAATGTGACAGCACCACCGAGACCGATATACATACCGAGCTTGATAATCTCTTTTGCCATTTCAACACTGCCTGAAAAACAATGAAGAACGCCTTTTGGCTTGTGCTTTTTCAAGATGTTGAGAGTATCTTCGTGAGATTCTCTGTCGTGGAAAATAATTGGCAAATTCAATTCATTTGCGAGTTGAATTTGTTTTTCAAGAAGAATCAACTGCTGTTCGCGACTTTCTTTTTCATAGTGATAATCAAGACCGATTTCACCGATAGCAACACATTTTTCGTCCTTTGCAAGTTCTTTTATTCTCTCTAAATCGCCGTCTTTATATTCATCATTATCAAGGGGATGAAAACCAACCGCCGAATAAACGAAATCGTATTTATGAGAAAGTTTTACTGCAAATTCACTTGTTTCTATGTTTACGCCACAACATATAATGCCCGATATTCCTTTTTGAGAAAACGAACTGAGCAGTTCGTCTCTATCAATATCAAACTGCTCGTCGTCATAATGTGCGTGTGAATCAAAAATATTGTGATACATTATCTTATTCTTGCTCCGTTTGGCATATCTTTATCAACAAAAATTACCTTTGCGTCTTCTTCAGTAACATCTGCCGCGAGAATCATACCATTTGATTCAACACCGCAGAGCACTGCAGGTTTAAGGTTTGCAACAACGATAATCTTTTTGCCGATAAGGTCTTCTGGTTTATACCATTTTGCAATACCACTTGCAACGATTCTGTCTGTGCCTGTGCCATCATCAAGAGTGAGTTTTAAAAGTTTCTTTGCCTTTTTGATTGGCTCACAATCTTTAACTTCTGCAACACGAAGTTCAACTTTCATAAAATCGTTGAATTCAATCTGTGCAAGACCTTCGATTTTTGGTGCAGGTGCATTCGCCTTCATTTCTACTTCTTTTTTAGCTTGTAATTCAGCGATGAGTTTTTCACCGTCAATACGAGAGAAGAGTGGTGTAGCAGTGCCAACTTTAACGCCTGCTGTGAGTCCACCCCATTCTTGAATGCTTTCATAAGTTGCAGACTCGATATTCATCTGCTCTGCAATTTTAACAGCAGTTTCAGGCATAATTGGTGCAAAGAGAGCAGAAAGCACACGGATACCTTCAAGAAGATTATAAAGGACTGTGCCGAGTTTTTCTTTCTGAGCTTCATCTTTTGCGAGAGCCCAAGGCATTGTTTCGTCAATATATTTATTGCAACGACGAGCAAAGTTCATTACACATTCAACCGCGTCACTCATCTTGTATTCTGAAAGGTATTTATCAAAGCCTGCAAGTGCTTTCTTTGCGCATTCTTTCAAATCTTCGTCAAATTCAGTTGGGCAAGTTGGCGCTTGAATTACACCGTCAAAATACTTATTCTGCATTGCAATTGTACGGTTAACGAGGTTACCAAGAGTGTTTGCAAGGTCAGAATTAAATCTGTCAATCATTGCTTCATAAGTGATTGAGCCGTCGTTAGCATGTGGCATTTCTGAAAGAAGATAGTAGCGCACAGCATCAACGCCGAAGATTTCTGTTAAATCGTCAGCATAGATAACATTACCACGAGATTTACTCATTTTGTCTTCACCGAAAAGAAGCCATGGGTGACCATAAACCTGTTTTGGAAGTGGCTCACCAAGTGCCATAAGCATAATTGGCCAGTAAATTGTGTGGAATCTTACAATATCCTTACCAATAATATGGACATCAGCAGGCCAATATTTATTATATTTTTCGCCACTACCGTCTGGGTCATAACCAAGAGCAGTAATATAGTTTGAAAGGGCATCAATCCAAACATAAATAACATGCTTGTCATCAAATGAAACAGGAACACCCCATTTGAACGATGAACGAGATACGCACAAATCCTGAAGACCTGGTTTAATGAAATTGTTAAGCATTTCTTTTTTGCGTGCTTCAGGATAAATGAAGTTTTCATTGTTTTCAATGAATTCTTCAAGTTGTTTCTGATATTTTGAAAGTTTTAAGAAATATGTTTCTTCTTTTTCTTTGTGAACATCTCTGCCACAATCAGGACATTTGCCATCAACTAATTGGCTTTCAGTCCAGAAAGACTCACAAGGAGTACAATAAAGACCTTCATATTCACTCTTATAAATATCGCCCTGGTCATAGAGCTTTTTGAAAATTTTCTGAACAGTTTTTTCGTGATAATCGTCAGTTGTACGAATAAAATGGTCATAAGTTGTGTTGAGCAAGTCACAGATATCTTTGATTTCGCCTGCAACCTTATCAACATATTCCTTAGGACTAACACCTGCGTCCTTTGCATATTCTTCGATTTTTTGACCGTGCTCGTCAGTACCTGTCAGAAAGAAAACATCAAAGCCCTGCATTCGTTTGTACCTCGCAATAGCGTCGGTCAACACGATTTCATAGCTGTTACCGATATGTGGCTTGCGTGATGTATACGCAATAGCGGTTGTGATGTAAAACTTTGGCTTTTCACACATAGAAAATACCCCTTTCTGAAAATTATAATGATGCTCTTTCGAGCAATTTGTTAACTATTTCTTCTTTTGTTGCATTAATTGTACCTTGGGCATAAAAATCTTTGCCCCCACCCCTACCATTAAAGGTAGAATTCAAGAATAAAACAATGTCTTTTATGTTTTTATTCTCACTTGCAACAACATATATAAACCCCGCATTCTCTGTTTTTGAGAATACACAGCAATATTCAAATTCTTTAATTAAAGAATTTGAGCAGAATCGCAATTCGTCATAAGTAGCATTTTGAATAAATGCACAAACACCATTGCCTATTGCAACTTTCTCGATTTTGAGAAGTGCCAATTCTGATGACATTTTTTTGTTTTCTGCTTTTATGTCACCTAAATCCTTATGGATTTTTTGTGTCATGCTGAAAGTTTCTTCTCGTTTGGTGCAGAGAAGATTCACTGTCTGTTTGTTGATATTATGAAGCATTGAATAGTCCTGAAAGGCTAAAAGACCTGCAACCATTTCAATTCTTGTGCCTTTTTTATATGGGATAAATGAGATTATTTTTATTATCCCCACTTCGCCCGCAAATGCCACATGAGGTGCACAACAAGCACAAAGGTCAGTATCTTCAATCTCTACTAAACGGACATTTTCAATTATATCAAGTTTACTTCGGTAATCATAATTTGGCAACTCGTCAGCAGTTGGATAAATCACATTGATTTTTTTATTGGCATAAATCACTTTGTTGACTTCCAACTCAATTTTTGCAATATCTTGCTCATTCAATGGTCCGTCAACATCAAGTGTTATAAAGCGGTCATTCATGTGAAATCCAACATTGTTATAACCATAAAGGTTATGGATTACACCTGAAACGATATGCTCACCTGTGTGATTCTGCATTCGAGAAAATCTGGTATCCCAATCAATTTCGCCTGTTACGGTGTCACCAATATTCAAGGGTTTATCAGTTAAATGATAAATAATGTTATCTTTAATCTGCACATCAAGGACATTTGCATCTGACAGACTACCCTTGTCTGCATATTGCCCTCCACCTTCGGGGAAAAATGCAGTTTTATCAAGAGTTATGAGATATTTGTCGTCTTTTTCTTCACAAGATAAAACAGTAGCGTCAAAAGATTTTATATAAGAATTATTTTCATATAATTTAACTGTTGATACCACAAATTTCACCCCAAACTCTAAAAAAGGACACACTTTCACACATATTTAAATTATTATAGCACAAAAAAATCGGTATGTACATAAGTAAATACCGATTTTTTCACTAAGAATTATTCTTTTTAGATTTTTTAATTATAATTATACCACCAATCATCATTAGCACTCCAAGTGCAATGATTGTAATAGGAAGCAGAAGCATCAGAAATATAATTGGTATCGCACCACGGTCTACAAAGGGTAAAACTGTTATTGCTACTATAGCACCCCTTGCAATCATATAAACGCCAAGCAGAACAAAAATTGACCCAACTATCCAACCACATCTCCCAAAAACAGGAACAAGTTTTTCAAACTTTTCAACAAGCCGGTCAAAACCGGTTGGCTTTTCATTCTTTTCGAGCTGATATTCATCTGTATTTTCATCCAAAAGAAAATCAACAGTTACCCCAAAGCAATCTGCAAGGGCTTTTAGTTTTGTTATTTCAGGCAAAGTGTCGCCCGTTTCCCACTTGCTAACTGCTTGACGTGAAACTCCGATTTTCTCAGCAAGAGTTTCTTGTGATAACCCACACTTTTTGCGATAAACAACTATTTTTTCATACAATTTCATAAACTCATTCCCCTTTCTTCAATATATTAACATTTTCACAACTACTAATCTATAAAGCAAGGCTTGAAATACCGCAACCAGTAGTTGCATTTCATCTTTTTCTTTAATTATATAATGCAAAAATCACACGGTCAACTATAAAAAAAATACCGCGAGCTAAAAGACACGCGGTATTACAAACCAAAATATTTAATTTTTCGTTAGACAATGTCGCGGAACCGAAGCTGTATATAGATACCGCGAGGTGAACGCGACGAAGTATTACGGAAAATTAAGCTTTATTAGCTGAACCGAAGAGTTCGATTTTTTCCTTAACTGTAGCCTTGATTGCCTCTACACCAGGAGCTAAGAGCTTTCTTGGGTCAAAGCCCTTGCCTTCAAGGTCTTTACCTGCTTCAATATATTTTCTTGTTGCTTCTTGGAATGCAAGCTGACATTCTGTGTTAACGTTGATTTTTGAAACGCCAAGAGAGATAGCCTTTTTAATCATATCTGCAGGGATACCTGTACCACCATGAAGAACGAGTGGCATTGTGCCTGTTTTTTCTTGAACTGCTGCAAGAGTTTCAAATGAAAGACCTGCCCAGTTTTCTGGGTATTTACCGTGGATATTACCAATACCTGCTGCGAGCATTGTAACGCCAAGGTCGGCAATCATTTTGCATTCGTCTGGGTCTGCGCATTCGCCTGCACCAACAACGCCGTCTTCTTCGCCACCGATTGAACCAACTTCTGCTTCAATTGAGAGACCTTTTTCTTCACAAATTGCAACTAACTCTTTTGTCTTTGCAATGTTTTCGTCGATTGGATAGTGTGAACCGTCGAACATAATTGAGCTGAAACCTGCTTCAATACAAGCTTTTGCGCCTTCGTATGAACCGTGGTCAAGGTGAAGAGCAACAGGAACTGTGATGTTAAGTGTTTCAAGCATACCTTCAACCATACCTACAACTGTGTTGTAGCCACACATATATTTGCCTGCACCTTCAGATACACCAAGGATAACAGGAGAATTCATCTCTTGTGCTGTGAGAAGAATTGCTTTTGTCCATTCAAGGTTATTGATATTGAACTGACCAACTGCATAGTGACCAGCTTTTGCTTTTGTAAGCATTTCTTTTGCATTTACTAATGGCATAATTTAATACACTCCTTAAAAAAATTCCACCGTTATTATATATCACGCACAGATAAATGTCAACAAATTAACAAAATTAAAAGCCGTGAATAATATGGATATGAGGTGATATTATGAAAAAGTATTTTTCAAGCGCCATTTGTAATAAAGGATATATCAGTACATACCACTCAATTTACAAAAACGACCCATCAGCAAAGGTTTTTATTGCAAACACTTGTGACGATTTTGAGAGAGCCACTTTCTTTAATCAGCTAGTCAAAAACTTTCGTGGATTCAACTTGAGCGTGTTCAATCCTTTTTTTGACGAATCCCCCGACGGAATTTACATTGAAAACTTGAATACATATATCATTTCTGATAGCGGATATAGCAAAATTTCACCCGTTCTTCTCGGTGCTTGGGAAAAACAGATAAATATCTCCCCCGACAAAAACTACCCTTTAGATTTAAGACGAGAAATTCTCACACTCAAAATTAAAGAAAATAACTTTTATAAAAAAGGATGCGAGCATCTGAAAACAGCTTGTAAAACTCGCGAAAAGATTCACGAAACTATATCGCCATATCTCAATGACAGAAAAGTCATAAATTTTATAAGTCGTTTCTGTCTGCGAAATTTTCGGGATACAAAAGAAAGGGGCAATGGCAAAATGCGACTTCTCACTTCACCAACGTCCCTTGGTATTCACACACATTTCGACACTTTATTCGACAACATAGAAAAAGTTGTTGAAATTCAAGATATTTCGGGGTTTACAGGTTCGGTAATTCTTGGTGTGTTAAAAGATTATGCCGTTAGAGAGAAAATCCCACTTATTATTAGCCCCTCCTACTTTTCAAGCGATATTCCTGACACTATTATTTTCCCATCTGCTAGTGTTTGCGTAATAATTACTGATGAAAACCGCATTTTGCCCTTCAAAGCCTATGAGAAAATCTGTGCAACACGATTTTTGAACAGTGAATATCTTGAATGTGATGAAAAACTGCAAAGTCTTTTGTCTGCAGAAAACACATTCTTGGATAAATGTGTATTCTCACTTTTCAACGGACGGGACGCTCGATTTAAAATCGCAGATTTGACAAAAGGATATTGTAATATTGAAAGTGCAAGAGAAAGTGCGAATAAACTAACTGAAAAGATATTGAATTAAAAAAATAAAGCCACTCTTTCGAGTAGCTTTGACTGTTGATTAGTCGTTTGTGTAAGGCATGAGAGCGATTTGTCTTGCTCTCTTGATAGCTGTTGTAAGCTCTCTCTGGTGGTATGCACATGTACCTGTTACACGGCGAGGGAGAATCTTTGCTCTTTCTGATGTGTAACGACGGAGCTTTGCTGTATCTTTATAATCGATTGTGTCGATTTTTTCTACACAAAATGCACAAACTTTTTTGCGACCTTTTCTGTTTGGTCTTGCATTCTTATCGTATGCCATTTTAGTTTCCTCCTATTAAGGTTTTGGTAACCGCTGGTTGAATCGTATTGTGATTATCAGCGAGATAGTTTTTTGTTAGAGCCGTCAAAAAACGCAGACAATACTTTGCGTATTAACGAGTATTTTTGACGAGTTATAACGGAAAA
The DNA here is from genome assembly GCA_045632525.1 of Candidatus Fimenecus sp. Taxonomy (GTDB): domain Bacteria; phylum Bacillota; class Clostridia; order Oscillospirales; family Acutalibacteraceae; genus Fimenecus. Next base: position 1,105 of record JAZQWV010000063.1, on the reverse strand, counting down.
GTAACCGCTGAGAATTACGATTGCGATTCAATTAGTGGTTACAATTAGAATGGGAGTCCTTCGTCATCGTCTGAACCGAATGGGAATCCCTGGTTGTCATCGGGTAAAACTGAGAAGCTGCCTGCATCAGCACTCTGATAAGAAACAGCTGGTGCTTCTTGTCTTGCTGCGCCATAAGTGTTGCCACTTTCTGCTTTGCTTCCGCAGAATGAAACATTGTCTGCTACAATTTCAACCGCTGTACGCTTGTTTCCGTTTTTATCTTCATAGTTTCTTGTTTGAATTGAGCCTTGAACAGCAATCATTTGTCCCTTCTTGAAATAAGTTGAAACAAAATCTGCTGTGCCACGCCAAGCAACAACATTAATAAAGTCTGCTTGTCTTTCTTCACCGCTCTTGTAGTTACGTTCAACTGCAACAGTAAAAGATGTCACGGAAAGTCCGCTGGTTGTTTTGCGAAGTTCGGGGTCAGCAGTAAGTCTGCCCATAATAATAGCTGTGTTTAACATTTCTTTTTCCTCCGATTACTTCTTAACAATCAATGTTCTAAGAACACCGTCAGTAATTTTTGCAATTCTTTCAAGCTCAGCTGGGAATTCAGGTTTTGCCTCATAATTATAGAGAACATAATAACCTTCAGCTTCATCATTGATAAGGTAAGCAAGTCTTCTCTTGCCCCATTCATCAACGCTTTCAAGAGTGCCGTTTGATTCCATAAGAGCCTTGAATTTTTCTACAAGCTCTTTTGTAGCTTCTTCACCCTTTGCGAGTGAGAAAACCATAATAGTCTCATACTTTGCCATTCTTGTTACACCTCCTTGTGGACTTTGCCCCTCGAACTTTCCTCGAGAGGAAGGATATGGATTTAGAAATATTTATCCATAGCAAATATGAATTGTAACAAAAAAAGGCCTGAATGTCAAGCCTTTTCTTTCATTTCTTTTATTTTAGAAAATTTAGGTAATTCGCGTTTTTTGCGGATATAGATTTTCTCTTGATATTCACCATCATCACACTTTTCAACCACTACCATAAATAATGTTATAAGCAACAAATATGGCAAAGGACAAAGAATACCCGGATTTACAAGTGACATCATTTCAAG
>JAZQWV010000062.1:0-7722 GCA_045632525.1 Candidatus Fimenecus sp. | reverse complement strand
CAGTCACCGGGATGGTTGATATATGAAAGTCCTCCGTGGTCATCAATGTACTTTATGGCTTGCTCATAGCCTCTTTCGTTTTCCGCACCGGGGAAGGCATTACCCTCCCATGAGTCAAGGAAATGACCGTTGACATGGTTTTTGGAAAGTGAAAGGTTGTTGAATTCGTTTGCACCTAAAACGGGGACAATCTTTTTGCCTCTGTTTTCATAGGTGCCGTTTTTCATAGCCTCGTACTCTTCGGTGGTAAGGTGCCTGAAGGCGTTGCCGAGGACAGGCTGATAGAGATAAAGGGGATGCATAAAGGGAGCCTTGTCCCAATCAATACCCGTGATTCCGTGATCGGAAACTGCAAGGAAATCGTAATCCTGTCTGTAGGCTTCCTTGACCATAGTTTCGAGGGTTTCGTCAGCATCGCTATAGGTTGAGTGTGAGTGAAGAGAGCCCTTATAAGCGCCCCAGGCATTGTCACCGCTCCAGATAACGTCCTCATAAGGATTGGTGATTGTGTAATCGGTTACAGCTTCTGCTGCAATACAAATAGAGCCGAGCTGCAGACAAAGGACAATGCTGATTAAAAGTGAAATGACTTTTTTAGTTTTCTTCATAATGCTTCCTCCAAAAATTTATTTACAGGTCAATATTGACAGAGATGCTTTTTATCCCCTGTAGCCTTCCTGATTGAGGAGAACCGTTGCCTCTTCCCGGGAAATCTTGCCGGTGTTGCAGTCAATCATAATCTGAACGTGCTTGTCCTTGAGTCTGTAGAAGCTCCATACAATAAATGCAAGAAGACCGCCGATAGCAGGCACAAGCATAAAGATGAACCAGAGCATATTGAGTGCGTGGGGAGTCTGTTCAACGCCGAGTTTTTCGAGCTCCTCAAAGGAGGATACCTCTACGACCTTCCAGCCCACTGATTCAAGACCGAGAATAAGCATACCGAGAGCACCTGAAATAGAGCCTGTAAGCTTTGCCATAAAGGTCTGTATAGCAAAGGTAATGCCTTTTGCTTCAATTCCTGTTTTGTAATAGCCGTACTCTGCGCAGTCGGGAGTAAACATAAACATTTCAAGTGCAACAACTGCAAGAGGTACAGAACGGATGGTAAAGAGAATGATATAAACGGTGATGTTGCCGTATCCGACTGCCCATGTGATTACGCTGAGAATAACGTAAAGAAGAAGACAGATCTGATTTACCTTCATCTTATCGACCTTGCGGATAAGCTTGGGAAGAACGAGGGCGGCAATAAGCTGAGGTACTGTGCCGACTGCACCTACAACAATTGAGAAAAGGGTGCTGTGGAACAGATAATATGAAACGAAAAGGGTAAAGGCGTTACCGATATTGAGTGCGGAATAGAAGAAGAGACCTACATAATATATAAGAAGGTACTTGTTTCTTACAAGGTATGAAAGCATAGCCTTGATTGTGAAGCCTTCTTCGGTTTCACCCTTGAAGCGCTCCTTGAGCTTGAAGGAGGCGGGAGTCATAAGAAGGAAGGCGGCAATACTGATTATAAGTGTAATCATACCGTAACTCATACCGACCTTTTCGCTGATAAGGACGGTTGTTACAGTGGAGGTGATGCCTACACCTGCGTATGTAAAAATACTCTTATAGGACTGAATACTGGTTCTTTCGTCAACGCTCTGACTCATAGATGTGAGAATACCGAAGATAGGTACGTCGCAGAGGGTGTATGCAGTATCCCAGAGCACATAAGCAATAGCAAACCATGAGAGCTTGAAGGTTTCACTTGTGCCGTTGGGGATAATAAAGGTCAGTATTGTAGCAAGTGGGATGAGCACCGTTGAAACGCGGAGCCAGGGCAGGTATTTCTTGCCGCTTTTAAAATTTATTTTGTCAAAGATAACACCGAAAAGTGTATCGTTTACCGCATCCCACACCTTAACAGCGAAAATAACCGCCGCAGATTTTATCGGATGGATGCCGAGAAACAGAAGATAGGTTGCAAGACAGGTGTTGAAGAGAGTATAAATCATATTCTGACCTGCAAAATATGAATAATAACTCAATCTTTCAACAGGCTCGGTTGTCCAACCCGGTTTTGTCGCAAAAACGTCTTTAACTTTTGAAGAAAGTGCCATATTTATTCCTCCTTATTATAAGGTTTATACTTATTCTCCATCTATTACTTTTATAATTTTTATTTTACCGATGATATTCTTATTGAAATTTTCTAGTTCTTCACTAGGAATCCAAAATTCCTGATGATATGATGCACCAACAGTTTGAGCATCATAATTTGATATATATTCATCATCAATTTCAAATTGAGTAATATATCCTTTATACCCTGAATTCTCATCTTTTGTATTCCATTTTCCTGCAATTTCTTCAGCATAACGCTGATTTAATACAGGGTAAAAAATTGGTTGCCATTGAAATCTTGGTGGAAAAGAAGTAAAGCCACTTTCTTCAATAAGTTCTTTTTCCTTTTCACCAACTGGTCTATATAAAATCATATTGTTTCCTTTCTAGTTAGCAACGCAACTGACTCCGTATGACTTGTTCTTGGGAACATATCAACAGGTGTTACTTCTTTTGTTTCATAGCCTAATTCTTTAAGTTTTGCACAATCCCTTGCCTGAGTTGAAACATCACAAGAAACATAGACGATTTTCTTTGGTTTCATTTCTGCGACATATTCTAAAACTTCTCTGTCGCAGCCTTTTCTTGGTGGGTCAAGAATTACTGCATCAGGCTCGATATTCTGGTCTTTAATAATTTTAACTGCATCCTTTGCATCGCCACAGTAAAATTCGCAATTTTTAATATTATTGTTTTTTGCGTTGACCTTTGCATCTTCAATGGCTTCGGGGATAATCTCAACACCGATTACCTTTTTTACCTTATTTGCCATTGAAAGTCCTATTGTGCCTGCACCACAATAAAGGTCAAGGATGGTTTCGTCCCCTGTTGCTCCAACATATTCACTTGCTTTGTTATATAACAATTCGGCACAATCGTGGTTAACCTGATAGAATGACAATGGTGACAGTCGAATTTTCACTCCGCAAAGCACATCTTCAATATAATCTGCACCCCAAAGGGTTTTACATTCAAGACCTAAAATCACATTGGTTTTTTCTGTGTTTTTATTGATAGAAACACTTGAAAGTCCTTTGATTTTTAACAAATCGTCAACCAGTTCTTGTGCTTTTGGGATTTCGTCACCATTTACAACAAGGCACACCATAATCTGTCCTGTAACAAATGCTTTTCTTATGTAAATATGGCGAACAAGCCCTGTGTGACTGATTGAATCATAAGCTGAGATGCCGAATTCGGTCATCCAGTTTTTCACAATTTCAACTATATCTGCAAATTCTTCAGGTTGCAAAATGCAATCAGAAGAATTTATTATTCTATGGCTTTTTTGTGCATAAAATCCCGCAATAATACCCTTGTCAAACCCAACAGGGTATTGGGCTTTATTACGATAACGCTCTGTTTTGCAATTGATAATGTCGTTCACAGGCACATCCAAATGCGCAAGACGCTGGAACGCATCAATCACTTTTTGCTTTTTGAGTTGCTTTTCTGCTTCATAAGAAATGTGACGATATGCACAACCACCACAAGAGCGGAAATGGGCACAATCAACATCTATTCTGTCTTGAGATTTCTTTAAAATCTGCTTTATAATGCCGATTGCATAAGTCTTTTTTGCCTTGATAATGTGAGCAATGATTGTATCACCTTTAGCTGCACCCGAAACAAACACAGCCTGACCATTATAATGCCCAACGCCATTACCCTCGGCAGTATAGCCCTCAATATTCAGTTGTATATCTTGATTTTTTTGAAGTGACATACAAACACCTTATAACTTTAATAATATACCTGCAACCGCACCAAGTGCCAACCAAAATGCAGGGTGTAATTTCTTTAACTTTTTGATAAACATCAAACCAAATACAACAACGGAAATTGCAATAACGGGTAAGGCAAATGCACCGTCAACATAGAAAATAGGTTTGACAATTCCAAAAACTGCGAACAGAACAAGCGCAGTTACAACAGGACGAATACCCGCAAATGTGCTTTTTACATATTTGTTTTCTTTAAAGGCTTTTAAGAAGCCTGCAATTATAACAATAACAATTACTGATGGTGTAACAAGCCCAAGAGTTGCAATAACACCACCTAAAATGCCACCTAACAAGCCCAACTCACCGAAACCTGCGTTATAGCCCGCATAAGTTGCCATGTTTATACCAATTGGTCCCGGTGTACTTTCTGCAATGGCTATCATAACGCCTAATTCTTCAGGGTTAAACCAACCATAATCACTTCTTGCCAAGTCTTGCAAGAATGGAATAGTTGCAGGGCCACCGCCGACAGCGAAAAGTCCTATTTTAAAAAATTCAAAAAACAATTTCAAGAAGGTCATTTTGCTTTTACCTCCTTGATTTTATTGTAAACAACACCAACAACCCCACCAAAAATAACAAGAAGAATTGGTGTTATATCAAATACAAAGCAAGCAATGAGTCCGATTATAAAAAGCACAACTGAAATCACATTCACAAGGCTTTTTTTACCAAGTGTGATAACTGTGTGTGAAAGCAATGCACAGACAATTGCATTGATACCTGTAAGCGCAGATGAAACTATTGGATAGTCCATAAAATTCTGCAAAACAGATGCAACGATTGTAATGATTATTACCGATGGTGCGACCATGCCAAGTGTTGCAAAAATTCCACCAAGTACACCCGCTTGATAATAACCTATAAATGTTGCTGTGTTGACCGCAATAATACCCGGTGTGCATTGACCAACCGCATAATAGTCTAAAAGTTCTTCTTCAGTTGACCATTTTTTCTTTTCGACAATCTCTCTTGTGAGCAGTGGTAACATTGTAAGACCACCACCAAAAGTGATTCCACCTATTTTTGCAAAGGTTAAAAATAGGCTTAGTAATTTTTTAACCATTTCTGTTTTTTCTCCAAAATATGTTTTAGATGATTTTTAACTTATTTCTGTTCGCCACTCCAGAAGATATAATCAGGCACCAAAAAAGCTCTCACAGGGGCAGCTTCTGCACCGCTGATTTTTATAGGTGCTGCCATAAGGAAATAGTCCCCCGACTGCACATTCTCTAAATCGAGATTTTCAAGCAAAGCCACATTGTCAACCATAAACATTCTGTGAGTTCTGCCGTCACTTTCTTCAGGCTCAATGGTCATGCCGTCTGTACCCACAAGGATATACCCAAGGTGAGAAAGCTCTGATGCTGCTGATTCGTGCAAAGTTGCTTTGCCGTGACTCTTTATTAATATTCTTTTTGCATTTCTCGGGAAATATTCTTCAACAAATGCGCCTGTGATAATAATATCTGGCACTTCAACAACCACGCAAGGACCAATAAACACTTCGGGTGGAAAGTCTGTTATATCGTTGCCATTTGGCAAGAAGTGCAATGGTGCATCCATGTGTGTACCATTGTGAAGACACATATTTATTGTGCTCAAATTATATTCATTTTCATAACCAATTGTTTTAACTTGTTCTAATGTTGGTGTCGGGTCACCCGGATAAACTTCACAAGTCATTACATCTTTTGAAATATCAATAAATTTCATAATCTCACCCCGTGTTTTTATAAAATCATTTTAACATTCTTATATCTTTCTGTAAACAAGAAAATCAAAATGGATTTCTGTTGTAAAACCGCTATTTTTTCTGATTTTTCCTTCTGCGCCCAATTCGGTTTTAAAATAATATGGTGTCATTTTAAAAAGATTTACACCCATTTCACCATCTAATGTGATTTCACTTTTAACTGAATATCTTTCTAAAAACTCAAAACCATCATACTCTGTGTGTTTCTCTTCATTTTCATAAACATTTTCATAGAGAAGTTTTTTTAGCCCCATCAAATGATTTTTACCGGGAACAGCATAAATCATTATACCGTCTTTTTTGAGAATTCTTGCCATTTCACTCTCGACCATTGGAGCAAAAATATTGAGTGCAACATCAAATGAGTTACTTTCTAATGGCATATCAAAACAACTGCCAACAGCATAATGAAAATCTTTATATTTAGCCGCTGCATATCTGACCGCTTCTTTTGAAATGTCAAAACCAAACAAATCAAAGTCACAAATTATTACCTTTAATTTGCCGTCATAATAGCCTTCACCACAACCGCAGTCTGCAATAGATATTTTTTGACTATTACTAAAATGCTTGTTTATTATCTCGCATATTTTCCCCGCAAAACAATCATAATTGCCGCTTTCAAGAAATTCTCGACGAGACAAAACCATATCTTTTGAGTCGCCGGGATTGTCAGAATGCTTTTTGTTGACGGGCAACAAATTCACATATCCCTGTTTTGCAATATCAAAAGAATGATTATGCTCACAACAATAAATTTTGTTTTGGATATTCAGTTTTGATTTGCAAATGGGACAAATGAACATAGTATCACCTTGTTATAAAAATAGCGGTAAAGGAATCCCTCCACCGCCTACGGCGGTCCCCCTCCCTTTAACAAGGGAGGCTATAAAACCACCATCAAATATTTTTATTTTGCAACGATATTTACAAGCTTGCCCTTAACATAGATTTCTTTGATGATATTCTTACCATCAAGCTCTGCTGCAACTTTTTCGTCTGCTTTAGCTGCTGCAATAGCGTCTGCTTGTTCGATATCTGCTGCTACATTGAGTTTTGCACGGATTTTACCGTTAATCTGAACAACAATTTCGATTGTTTCGTCAATGCACTTTGCTTCATCATAAGTTGGCCATTGACCATCTGCTGCCATCATTTTGCCGAAACCGCAAACTTCCCACATTTCTTCTGTAACATGAGGAGCAAATGGGTTAACAAGGAGAAGAAGTGCTTTAAGTTCAGCCTTATTGATTGAACCCTTTGTATAAATCGCATTGAGCAATGTCATAAGAGCTGCAATAGCTGTGTTATATTTAAGAGTTTCAATATCTTCTGTAACTTTCTTGATTGTCTTATGGAACGAAGAAGAAAGTTCTTTTGAGAATTCGTCGCCATCTACAAGAATTTCTTGAAGATTCCAGATTCTGTCAACAAATCTCTTACAACCCTTAACTGAGCTTTCTGACCAAGGAGCAGCCTGCTCATAGTCACCCATAAAGAGTACATAAGTACGAAGAACGTCAGCACCGAACACATCAACAACTTCGTTAGGGTCGATAACATTACCACGAGATTTACTCATCTTAACACCGTCAGGTCCAAGAATAAGACCCTGAGCAGTTCTTTTTGCATAAGGCTCTTTGCATGGTACTGCACCAATGTCATAAAGGAACTTATGCCAGAAACGAGAATAGATAAGGTGACGTGTAACATGTTCCATACCACCATTGTACCAGTCAACTGGCATCCAGTAGTTAAGCTTATCCATATCTGCAAGGCAATTGTCATTATGTGGGTCAATGTATCTTAAGAAATACCATGATGAACCTGCCCACTGTGGCATTGTGTCAGTTTCTCTCTTTGCATCTCCACCACATTTTGGACACTTACAGTTCACATAAGAATCAATCTTTGCAAGTGGGCTTTCACCGTCTGTACCCGGAGCAAAATTTTCAACATCAGGAAGTCTTAATGGGAGTTCTTCATAAGGAACTGCAACCATACCGCACTTGTCACAATGAACAATTGGAATTGGCTCGCCCCAATAACGCTGACGGTTGAATG
>JAZQWV010000061.1:0-14187 GCA_045632525.1 Candidatus Fimenecus sp. | reverse complement strand
GAGCACCTTAAGGCTAACAAGAAAGACCACCACTCACGTCGTGGCCTTCTTAAAATGGTTGGTCGCAGAAGAAATCTTCTCGCATACCTTCAGAAGAAGGATATCGAAAGATACCGTGCAATCGTTGCAAGACTTGGTCTTCGTAAGTAATCAAAACACTTTAAGGCAGACAGAGATTTTTACTCAGTCTGCCTTGAATTGCTTTTAAAGGTAATGTAAATAAAGGCAGAAACCCTAGCTTTTAGCGGTAAACAGAGTTCTTAAATTTGAATTTTTAAGAGTTGTGTTTATTGCTAAAGAATGGTTTTTGCCTTGCAAATAAAAATATTTTAAGGAAGGTAAAAAATTATGTTTTTCAAGAATTTTAAAGTTTGGGAAACTGAACTTGCAGGCAGAAAATTGACTCTTGAAACAGGCAAAATGGCAGGTCTTGCTAACGCTGCTATTCTTGCTCGTTATGGCGAAACAGAAGTTCTTTGTACAGTAACAGCTTCTGCAAAGCCAAGAGAAGGTGTTGATTTCTTCCCACTTTCAGTTGACTATGAAGAAAAAATGTACTCAGTAGGTCGCATTCCTGGTTCATTCCAGAGAAGAGAAGGCAGAGCAAGTGAAAAGGCTATCCTTACATCACGTTGTATCGACAGACCAATTCGTCCACTCTTCCCAAAAGACCTTAGAAACGACTGTTCAGTTGTTGCAACTGTAATGTCAGTTGACCCTGATTGCTCACCTGAAATCACAGCTATGATTGGTGTTTCAGCAGCAATCGCAATTTCAGATATTCCTTGGGCAGGTCCTGTTTCAGGCGTTAATGTTGGTCTTGTTGACGGCAAAATCGTTATCAACCCAAATCTCGAAGAGAGAGCAAAAACAGACCTTGTTTTGACAGTTGCTTCTACTGCTGACCTTGTTGCTATGATTGAAGCAGGCGCAAACGAAATCGACGATGATACAATGTTTGACGCTATCATGGCAGGTCACGCTGAAAACCAGAAAATTGTTAAATTCATTCAGGGTATCGTAGATGAAATTGGTAAGCCAAAGTTCGCTTACACATCATCAGACCCAGACCCAGAAATTATGGCAGAAATCGAAGAATTCTGCATTGAAGATGTTAAGAAAGCTCTTGATACTGACGATAAACTCGTTCGTGACGAAGCTCTTCTTCCAATCTATGAAGCAGTTCATGCTAAGTTTGACGAAAGATTTGAAGGCAACGAAGCAAAGCTTGACGAGATTATGTATCTTGTTCAAAAGCATGTTGTTCGTGCATGGCTTAAAGATGAACACAAGCGTGTTGACGGTCGTGGTATCGACGATATCCGTCCACTTAATGCAGAAGTAGACCTTATCACTCGTGCACACGGTTCAGGTATGTTCACTCGTGGTCAGACTCAGGTTCTCTCAATCGCAACACTCGGACCTATGGGTGATGCACAGCAGCTTGACGGTCTTGATGAACAGACAGAAAAGAGATATATCCACCACTACAACTTCCCATCATACTCAGTTGGTGAAACAAAGCCATCTCGTGGTCCAGGTCGCCGTGAAATCGGTCACGGTGCTCTTGCAGAAAAAGCTCTTGTTCCTGTTCTTCCATCAGTTGATGAATTCCCTTATGCAATCCGCGTTGTATCAGAAGTTCTTTCTTCAAACGGTTCAACATCACAGGGCTCAATCTGTGGTTCAACTCTTGCTCTTATGGCAGCAGGTGTTCCAATCAAAGCTCCTGTAGCAGGTATCTCTTGCGGTCTTATCACAGGTGATGAAGGCGTTTATGGCGACTTCATGACAATGGTTGATATTCAAGGTCTTGAAGACTTCTATGGCGATATGGACTTTAAGGTAGCAGGTACAAAGAAAGGTATCACAGCAATACAAATGGACCTTAAAGTGCACGGCCTTACAGCTGAAATCATTAAAGAAGCTTTTGCAAAGACTCACAAGGCAAGAGATTATATCCTTGATGAAATTATGCTTCCTTGCATTTCAGAACCAAGAGCAGAGCTTTCAAAATATGCTCCAAAGATGCTTTCAACAAAGATTGACCCTGAAAAAATCGGTGATGTTATCGGTAAGCAGGGTAAGGTTATCCAGAAGATTCAGGCTGACTGCGAAGTTAAGATTGACATTGAAGAAGATGGTCGCGTATTCATTTCAGGTATTGATATTGACAATGCAAAGCGTGCTCTTTCAATTGTTGAACTTATCGCAAAAGACCCTGAAATCGGCGCTATCTACAACGGTGTTGTAACTCGTCTTATGAGCTTTGGTGCTTTCGTTGAAATTGCTCCAGGTAAAGAAGGACTTGTTCACATCAGCCGTCTTGATGTTAAGCGTACAGAAAAGGTTGAAGATGTTGTTAATGTTGGTGACACAGTGCTTGTAAAGGTGCTTGAAATTGATGACCAAGGCAGACTTAACCTTTCTCGTCGTGATGCTCTTATCGAAGTTAAAGGTCTTGTTCCAGAAAACGATATTGACGAAGAACCAAAAAAGCGCGATAACAACCGTCGTTTCAACAGAAGAAGAAACAACGACTAATTAAAACAAAAGATAAGGACAGAGATTAATTTCTCTGTCCTTTATTTTTTTATAAATTTGATTAAATCGTCAAAATTATTTTGAACCTTTTCGGCGATAACACCATCAAGACATTTTTGTAATGCCTTGCCAATATCCTTGCCTTTGAAACCAAGTTTTATAAGGTCATTACCATTGATTTTTAAATCTTTAATAGAAAAACACTCGTCTCCGTTGATTATTTCGTTGAGCATATCATAGGTTGCTTTGTAAAAATTATCACCACGATAATATTCGGGGTTTTGTGCTGAATTATCGCAACGTTTGATTTCAATTAAGTCGAAAGTCAAGTCAACTCCAATTTGCGAGAGAATTCTTTTAAGTCTTTTTTTGCTTGGATTATCTTCTTTATCAAGCATTATCGGTGTGTCGTGCATTCTCACAAGAGTTAAAACTTTTTCTTTTGTGTCATTATCAAAACGAAGACGGTTGAGAATGTTTTCGCTAAGCTCTGTGCTTTTCTTGGGGTGAGAGTAATAATGTTGTTCACCTTTTTCGTCAAAATGAGCAACAAATGGTTTGCCAATATCGTGCAAAAGAAGTGCCAGACGAATGTGCAAATCATTTTTGCTTTGCTCCAATGCTTTGAGAGAATGAGTATAAACATCGTAAATATGATGTCTGTTTATTTGCTCAAAGCCGATACTTTCTTTAATTTCAGGAATAAACACAGAAACAACATCTGCATATTCTTCCAAAACATTATATGCGTTTTTTCCACAAATAAGTTTAGAAAACTCAACCTGAATTCGCTCCGCGGAAATGTTTTTAAGCAAATCTTTGCATTTGTGTATTGCAAGTGATGTTTTTTCTTCAATAGCAAAACCTAAAACAGCAGAAAAACGCAGAGCACGAAGAATGCGAAGAGCATCTTCACGAAATCTTGTTTCGGCATCACCGATACAACGAATTATTTGCTCGTTTATGTCATTTCTGCCGTCAACAAGGTCAACAAATCCCTGCTCAAAGTCATAAGCAATGGCATTCATGGTGAAGTCACGACGAATGACATCATCTTTAAGACTTGTTGAAAAAATAACGCTGTCGGGATGACGATTATCTGAATAAGTGCTTTCACTTCGATATGTGGTGATTTCAATAGGCTCGTTGTCGATAAGCACAGTTACTGTGCCGTGCTTTATGCCTGTTTCTATCACGCGAAAATCTTTAAAAACTTTCTGGACTTCTGTTGGCGTTGCACTCGTGGTTATATCAATATCGCCGATTGGCAACTTCATTATATAATCACGAACACTGCCACCAATTAAAAACGCCTCAAAACCGCGGTCTTTAAGCATTTTTACAGCAGTTTCAGAGGCTTTTTTAAAATTATTTGCTTTGTTCATTGAGCGCCTCTTCGAGAGCTTTTGCTAATTGGTCAGGACAAGATGTGCTTTTGAATCCACATTTTATACCTTTGATAAGCGGAATAACTTCTTCGGCTTTTTTGCCCTCAACAAGAGCAGAAATTCCTTTGAGATTGCCGTTGCAACCACCGAAGAAAGAAACGTTTTTTACAATTCCATCTTCAAGCTTAAACTTGATTTCTCTTGCACAAGTTCCACTTGTTTTAAATTTATAATCCATTTATATTACCTCATAAATTTTATTTGATAAATCTGTCAAATCTTCCATTGTAAGCGCTTCGGCTCTTGCAGTTTGTGAAAGACCTGCATTTTCAATAGCCTGTGAAAGTTTTGCCTTGTCTATTCCCATTCCACTTGAAATTGAGTTGAGTATTGTTTTTCTTCTTTGAGCAAATGCTGATTTAATCATTTTGAAGAAAAGTTTTTCGTCTTTGACCTTGTAATCGCCCTTTTGTGTAAGGTCAAGTTCAATTACACAACTGTCAACATTTGGGCTTGGCATAAACGAGCCACGAGAAACATCAAAAAGTTTGCGAGCTTTTGCATAATAATTAACCGCAACAGTAACAGCGCCACTTTCTCTTGTGCCAACTTTTGCGCAAAGTCGGTCACCAGCTTCTTTTTGCACCATTACAATAATCTTTTTGAAGGGGAGTTTCTCTTCTAAAAGTCGCATAATAACAGGGGATGTAATATAGTAAGGCAAGTTTGCACAAACAAAAATTTCCATACCCTCAAAATGCTCTTTGATAACTTTTTCAAGGTCAACTTTTAAAATATCAGCATTGATAAGGGTTAAGTTGTCATAACCTGAAAGAGTGTCGTCAAGAACAGGGAAAAGGCGAGTGTCAAGCTCAACACAAACGACTTTTTCACATCTTTCGAGCAACTCTTTTGTAAGAACACCTACACCTGCACCAATTTCGAGCACACCAATTTTACCGTCTGTGCTTTGACGAACAGCATCTGCCATTCGTGGACAAACAGTTGGGTTCACGAGAAAGTTTTGTCCCAATCCTTTTGAAAAGGTGACGCCGTTTTCTCCCATAACCTTTTTAATTGTTGAAATGTCGGTGAGTGTGTAATTTTTCTTTTCCACTTTAATAATCCTTACTTTGTAAATTTAGCTTTAACACGACCAAGGGCTTTCATACCCTCAACAATTTTGTCATTTGATGGTGTTGAGAAATTCATTCTAAAGCAATTTGTATTTTCGTCATTTACCATAAATGCAGAGCCCGGCACAAGTGCAACCTTTTCGTTGATACATTCTTTAACAAACTCAAGCATATCAACATCTTCTGGCAATTCACACCATACGAAAAGTCCACCTTCAGGACGAACATATTTAACGAAATCACCCAATTCTGAGTCAATAAGGTCGCACATAAGATTGAGTTTTTCGCGATAGATTGCTCTGATTTTCTCAATATGAGCATCGATGTCATATTGTTCCATCCATTTGTCAACAAGCATCTGTGAGAAAACAGGTGTGTGAACATCTGCTGCCTGTTTGCCAACTGTCATTTTTGCAACGATTGGTGCAGGAGCACAGATGTAACCAACACGGATACCGGGTGCTAAAAGTTTTGAAAAAGAGCCAGCATAAATAACGATTCCGTCTTCGTCCATGCTCTTGATTGATGGAACATCTTCACCTGAAACTCTCAAATCACCATAAGGGTTGTCCTCAACAATTAAAAGTCCATACTTTTTAGCAAGTTCATAAACTGCTTTTCTTTTCTCAAGGCTCATTGTTGCACCTGATGGATTCTGAAAATTAGGAATTGTATAAATAAATCTTGGGTTGTGTGCATTTTTAATAGCCTTTTCAAGTTCTTCAATATTCATGCCATCTGATTCCACGCTTACGCCTGCAAGTTTGCAACCATAAGAACGGAAACAGTTGAGTGAACCGATAAATGATGGGCACTCGCAAATAACAGTATCACCCAAATCACAAAGAGCCTTTGTTGCAAGGTCCATAACCTGTTGTGCACCTGATGAGATAATGAGAGAGTCAAAATCTCTGCCGATATTGTATTTATCTTTAATAAATTTTGTCAAACGGTTGCGAAGTGGTGTGTAACCTTCTGTAACACCATATTGCAAAGCCGTAACAGGTTCATTTGCGAAAATTTCTGCTGAAATTTTCTGAACTTCTTCCATAGGGAAAGTTGCAACATCAGGGTTACCCGCCGCAAAAGGAATGATTGCAGGGTCTTGAGTTGCCTTTAATATTTCACGGATTGCAGAAGGGGCAAGTCCTGAAATTCTTTTTGAAAAATAATAATCCATTTGTATCACCTAGTTTTATTTGCATATATAAACATATTTTAGCACAAGATAGCTGTGTTTTCAACAAAGAGATAATTATATTTATTATAAATAGCAGTTGTTAAATAGAAAAAAATATGGTAAAATGTTATGATTAAACTTTTCTATGGTGAGAAGGTATAGTTATGGCTGTTTTAAAAGATGTAAAAAGAATAGTTGTAAAAGTTGGTACATCAACACTTACATACTCAACAGGCAAGACAAATATTAGAAGAATGCACAAGTTGGTTTCTGTGCTTTCTGATATTGTAAATTCAGGTATTGAAGTGGCACTTGTAACAAGTGGTGCAATCGGTGTTGGTGTTGGTAAATTAGGACTTAAAGAAAAACCTGCAGATACAGCGGGCAAGCAAGCTGCCGCTACAATAGGTCAATGCGAATTGATGTTTATGTATGACAAACTCTTCGGTGAATATGGTCACACAGTTGGTCAATTGCTCATAACTAAAAGTGACGTTGAAAATGACGAGAGAAGAGAAAATCTCATAAACACATTTAACAAATTATTTGAATTTGGCGCAATCCCAATCATCAATGAAAACGACAGCGTTGCAGTTGAAGAAATTGTTTATGGTGATAACGACTCGCTTTCAGCGATTGTTGCAAAACTTGTTAACGCAGATGCACTTATTATTCTTTCAGACATTGATGGTCTTTATGATGCAAATCCAAACGAGAATGAAGATGCAAAGCTTATCCCTGTTGTTACAGAAATTGACGAAGATTTATATAAAATCGCAGGTGGCAAGGGCTCAACTCTTGGCACGGGTGGAATGGTAACAAAACTTCACGCCGCAGAAATCACAATGAGTGCTGGCATTGACACAATCGTTATGAATGGTGAAAATCCAACTGAAATTTATAAAGCGCTTGACGGAAAACAGGTTGGTACATTCTTTAAGGGGAAATAATTATGCTCACAGAAATCGGTAAAAGAGCAAAAGATGCTGCTGCAAAATTGGCAGTAACATCAACTGAAGATAAAAACAGAATACTTCTCGCAATGGCAAATGCATTAAGAGAAAATTGCGACAAGATTTTAGAAGCAAATGCAATTGATATTGAAAACGGACGCAAAAACAATATGTCAGAGTCATTAATTGACCGACTTATGCTTAACAAAGACCGAATTGAAGGTATGGCAAAGGGCATTGAAGATGTAATAAATCTTCCTGACCCTGTTGGCAGAATCCTTTGGGAAACAAAGCGTCCTAATGGACTTAAAATTCAAAGAGTCAGCGTGCCATTGGGTGTTGTTGGTATTATTTATGAAGCTCGTCCAAATGTCACAAGTGACGCGGCTGCCCTTGCAGTCAAAGCAGGTAACACAGCTATTCTTCGTGGTGGCAAAGAGGCGTTCAACTCAAACTCTGCTATAATGGATAGCATGAGAGAAGCTGTTGAAAAAACAGGGTTTAACCCTGACATTATTGAGCTTGTGCGTGATACTTCTCGTGATAG
The DNA here is from genome assembly GCA_045632525.1 of Candidatus Fimenecus sp. GTDB lineage: Bacteria > Bacillota > Clostridia > Oscillospirales > Acutalibacteraceae > Fimenecus. The sequence continues at coordinate 6,439 of JAZQWV010000061.1, read as the reverse complement.
TGCAACGGCTTTAATGAAAATGAATAAGTATGTAGATGTGCTCATTCCTCGTGGAAGTGCATCTCTTATCAATGCTGTCGTTGAAAATTCAACTGTACCTGTAATCGAAACAGGTGTTGGCAATTGTCATATTTATGTTGATAGCGAAGCAGATATTGACATGGCAACTGATATTATTTTCAATGCAAAAACACAGAGAATTTCAGTTTGCAACACAGCTGAAAGTCTGCTTATACATAAAGATATTGCAGAATATGCACTAATTGCAATCAAGGCTCGTCTTGACGAAAAAAATGTTACTCTCTATGGTGACGAAATCGCAAGAGAAATTTGCCCTGATATCGAAGTGGCAACAGATGATGATTATTATCGTGAATATCTCGACTATAAAATGTCAGTTAAAATTGTTTCTTCACTTGAAGATGCAATTGAGCATATTAGAAAATACTCATCAGGACACAGTGAAAGCATTATCACAAACAACAAAGAGAATGCCGAAATATTCTTAAACAGTGTGGACTCATCTGCGGTTTATCATAATGCAAGCACTCGTTTTACTGATGGTGGCGAGTTTGGTTTCGGTGCAGAAATCGGCATTTCAACGCAGAAGCTTCACGCAAGAGGTCCGTTGGGACTTCCACAGTTAAACTCATTCAAATATAAGATTTATGGCAATGGTCAAATCAGATAAAGAGGTGTTTTGAATGTCAGAAAACAGAAAGCACAAAGGTACTCACAAACTTGCATTTCCGGTTGGTGTGCTTGTTACAATTCTTGCAATAATCGGGCTTATAACTGTTGCTTTTTCAGCGGTTAAGGGCATTGATAACGCTATTGACAAGAGCAAAAAGTTTGAAGAATATGAAAAAATGCTTACTCCTGTAGTGCTCATTGCCCCTGATACTTTTGACGATATTACAAAAGCTCCAATGACTCAGCTTGTTGAAATCTCAATCTGGTCATTGCTTAAAAGTGATATTTCACCTGACAAATATGAATCAACAGGTGAAGGTCTTTTAATTCCAAAAGCAGACATTGAAGCTGAATTTGTTAAACTTTTTGGTACAGAAGTGACTCCTGTCCATTCAACTATCGAAGGTTATGGTATGGACTTTAAGTTTGATTCTGAAAAAGGAACATACACCGTGCCACTTACAGGTGTTACACCACTTTACACACCAGATGTTATTGAAAAAACAACTTTGCCAAACTCAATTGTTTTAACAGTTGCTTGTCTTGCAGGTGATGGTTGGGAACAAGGTGAAAACGGCGAAATGAAAGCGCCTATTCCAGACAAACATCTTAAAATCACTCTTCGTGAAAAAGATGGTGCTTATTATATCTCTGCAATTCAGAATACATCAACACCTGAAATTGCAACAACTGAAGAAAAAATAGAAACAACTACTCAAAACCTTGATTTGTTAGGTCAGGCTGAAGTAGTTGCAAGTGAATCATCAACAACTGTTGCTGAGTCAGAAACTGAATCAACAACAGCCTAAATATATCATATCCGTTAAAAACAAAAGCTGTTAAAAAGCAAGGCTTACTTTTGATTTATTGAAACGGTAGTCTTAATACCATTTTATGTTTTTGTAACGGACAAGTGACACATAATAAATAATAAAATTAGCATATAAATTAAGCGAGGTAAAAATATGCTTCAATATGAAGAATTAAAGTTGCGTCTCAACTCTCACAGCGAAGAACTCGAAAATCTTGCTGAGGCGTTGGGCCTTGAAAAAATGAAAAAAGAAATCGCAAATCTTGAAGAACAGGCTGCGCAAGAAGGTTTTTGGGATGATATTCAGAATTCTCAGAAAGTTTTGCAAAGAACAAGTGGACTTAAAAATAAAGTCGCTGCTTATGAAAAACTCAAAGCAGATTTTGAAGACGCTCTTGTTATGATTGAATTGGCTGACGAAGAAGATGACGAATCTCTTGTTCCAGAATGCACAGAAAGCGTTGAAAACTTTGAAAAAGAACTTGATGCTCAGACTCTTGCAACACTTTTAACAGGTGAATATGACTCAAAGAATGCTATTCTCACATTCCATGCTGGTGCAGGTGGTACAGAAGCACAAGACTGGGCAGAGATGCTTTTCAGAATGTATAATCGTTGGGGCGAGCGTCACGGATATAAGGTTTCAACACTCGATTATCTTGACGGCGACGAAGCAGGGCTTAAATCTGCATCAATTCTTATTGAGGGTGAAAATGCTTATGGCTTTATGAAGAGTGAAGCTGGTATTCACCGTCTTGTTCGTGTTTCACCATTCGACTCATCAGGCAGACGCCACACATCATTCGCATCTCTTGAAGTAATGCCTGAAATTGACGAAGATACAAATGTTGACATTAACCCTGATGATATTGAAATGGCTGTTTATCGTGCAAGTGGTGCCGGTGGTCAGAAAGTTAATAAAACATCATCTGCAGTTCGTCTTACTCATAAGCCAACAGGTATTGTTGTTTCTTGTCAGGTTGAACGAAGCCAACACCAAAACCGCGAAGTTGCAATGACAATGCTCAAATCAAAGCTTATTGAGATTAAAGAGCGTGAGCACCTTGCAAAGATTGAAGATATTAAAGGTGACCACAAAGAAATCGCATGGGGTAGCCAAATTCGTTCTTATGTGTTTATGCCATATACATTGGCAAAAGACCACAGAACATCTTTTGAAAACGGTAATATAAACGCTGTTATGGATGGCGACATTGACGGATTTATCAATGCATATCTTAAAATGCAGTCACAGAAGAATTTAGAGAATAACTAAACAAAAAAAGCCTCGGTTTAACCGAGGCTTTAATTTTTTGATTTTTATTTATTAAGTCTTTCTGCTTTTTTCATTGCTTTTTCTTTTTCGTCGCTAATGTTTACAATAAGCACAGAAACTGACCAAGCGCAGATGCCAAGCATAATGAACAATACGCCCCAGAAAGCTGCATCAAGTGTGAAAGAAGCAACATCACCTAAAAATCCAACAATCAAAGATGAGATTATTCCGTCAATATTGAGTGCCTGTGAAAGTGAAATTTCACCAGCCATAAGTGGATTTGCAAAAGCGCTGAATGAAAAGTATGCTGCAAGCGTGCTTAAAAAGCCTGCACCTGAAAGACCGATAATAACTTTGATTTTGTTTGAGAAAACGGCAAAACCAAGAATTACAAGACCTAAAACAAGTGCGATGATAATAAATACAGCAGCAACTACAAGTGGTCTGTAAAGTTCATTTTGAAGAATACTTGCTTTAAAATCAAATTCTTCATTTGTAAAACCAGCAAACATATTAATCCATTTTGGAAGTTCTGCAAGAGAAATTGACTCTTCTGTTGCTTGAAGAGTATTTTCGCCACTAAATTTGTTAAGTAAATCTGAAATATCGTTGTGAGTAATGAGAATGTGAATTAAATCAGCAAAATAAAACACAGGATAAATTGCAACACAAGCAATAGCAGTAACTACTCTGAAAAGAATATCAAAACCAGTAGTTTTTTGTTTGATTTTATTTGTTTTACTCATATTATTTCCCCCAAGAAGAATTGAGTTGTACCGTACGGTTAAACACAATGTTTTCTTCGTTTGATGTAATATCTACACAGAAATAACCCTGACGCATAAACTGGAATGTGTCGCCCGCTTTAAGACCGTCTTTGAGTCCGCCTTCAATAAGGCAATCTTTAAGAATTACAAGAGAGTCTGGGTTAAGGTTTTCTGTAAAAGCACCTGCTGTTTCGTCAGATGGGTTTTCTTTGTTGAAAAGTCTGTCATAAAGACGAACTTCTGCTTTGAATGAGTCTGCTTCGCTTACCCAATGAAGAGTACCTTTAACCTTTCTTCCGTCAGGTGAATTGCCACCACGGCTTTCAGGGTCATAAGTACAGTGAACACAAGTAACATTGCCATTTTCATCTGTGTCATAACCTACACACTTAACAAAATATGCACTCTTAAGACGAACTTCATTGCCTGGGAAAAGTCTGAAATATTTTTTAACAGGCTCTACCATAAAGTCTTCTTGCTCAACATAAATTGTTTTGCCGAAAGTTACTTTTCTTGTGCCCATTTCAGGGTGGTCAGGATGAATTTCAACCTCAAGAACTTCTGTTTTGTCTTCAGGATAGTTATCAATAACAACCTTTAATGGACGAAGCACAGCCATAGCTCTTGGTGCATTTGCGTTGAGTTCATCACGAACACAAGATTCCAAAAGACCATAGTCAACAACTGAATATGCTTTTGAAACACCAATTTTTTCACAGAAATTACGAATTGCTGCTGCGGGGTATCCGCGTCTTCTCATACCGCTGAGTGTTGCCATTCTTGGGTCGTTCCAACCATCAACAATACCTTCGTTTACGAGAGCAAGACACTTTCTTTTACTTGTAAGGCAATAGTTCAAGTTAAGACGAGCAAATTCAATCTGTCTTGGAGGAGTTGGAATATCAAGAGCCTTTAAGAACCAGTCATAAAGTGGTCTGTGGTTTTCAAACTCAAGTGAACAAAGAGAGTGAGTAACACCTTCTTTAGCGTCTGACAATGGATGAGCAAAGTCATACATTGGATAAACGCACCATTTATCACCTGTCTGGTGGTGTGGCACATGAGCGATTCTGTAAATAACGGGGTCACGCATATTGATGTTAGCTGCAGCCATATCAATCTTTGCACGAAGAACTCTTGCTCCGTTAGGGAACTCGCCATCGGTCATTCTCTTGAACAAATCAAGGTTTTCTTCAATTGTTCTATCTCTGTATGGGCTGTTTTTACCTGCTTCTGTGAGAGTGCCACGGTATTCTCTAATTTCGTCAGCAGTAAGGTCATCAACATAAGCCAAACCTTTTTCAATAAGCTTTACAGCACATTCATAGATGAAATCGAAATAACTTGATGCGAAAAGGCATTTGTTCCATTTAAAACCAAGCCATTCAATATCTTCTTTGATTGCGTCAACATATTCTGTATCTTCTTTTTGTGGGTTTGTGTCGTCAAGACGAAGATTGCACTCGCCCTTATATTTTTTGCTTGTAGCAAAGTTTATGCAAATCGCTTTTGCGTGACCTATATGGAGATATCCGTTTGGTTCAGGTGGAAAACGAGTTTGCACTTTGTCATATACACCGTTTTCAAGGTCTTCGTCGATGAAGTCGTGTATAAAGTTTGAAATGTTTGTAATTTCTTCCATATTTTTAAGCCTCTTTATAAGAATTTATTGCGTTGTCAATTCTGTTCATTACTTCTTGAACACCTAAAATCTGCATAATGTAATACAAATCAGGTGTATTTGTGCGAGATGTCATAGCAACACGAATAACTGTTGAAACATCGCCCACATGACCTTTGAATGCGTCAGGATTTTGCTTATATTCTTTAACATTTGGTGTAAATCCACAAGCTGAACAAAGCTCTTTGATTTTGTTAAACCACTCTTCTTTGCTGTCGCTTTCAGAATAAACATCTTTATATTTTGTGAGAATTTCTATTGCATCTTCCTTTTTGATGTTTTCAGGAAGAGTGTAATCAGGAGCATAAAGTTCATTGTAGAAGAAAGAAACATAATTTTCTACATCTTCCCAACAAGCAAGGTCTTTTCTTGGCTTTGGATTATCTCTGTCAATGTTGATAATTGCTTTTGCCTTGTCACTGTTTGCTACAAAAAGGTCATAAAGCACTTTGTTATAATCCTTTGCCCAATCAACGATAAGGTTATAAACCTGTTCTGCAGTCATAACAGAAATAACATTTTTTGATACATCATTAAACTTAATCATATCAAAAAGTGCACCCGAAACGCTCATCTTTTTAAGATTGAATGGGAATTTGCTGATGTCTTCATTCTTATTTGCTTTGCGCCAGTCTTCAAAGTTTGAATTGAGAATGGTGAGCATATATTCTTTAACTGATGCTTCAGGATATCCCTTTTCAATATAGAATGAAACATTTGCTTCAGGGTCTTTTCTCTTTGAAAGCTTTCTCTTGCCACCGTTTTCTTCTTTCATAATCGGAGCAATGTGAGCATATTTAACTGGCTTAAAGCCACAAGTTTTGAAAAGCTCAATATGAAGTGGCACTGATGCAATCCATTCGTCACCGCGGACAACATGAGTTGTATGCATTAAGTGGTCATCAATTGCGTGAGCAAAGTGATAAGTTGGAATTCCGTCAGTTTTGAGAATAACAACGTCATTCACATTTTCACTCATTTCAATTTTGCCCTTAATCATATCGTCAAAAGCAATTTTTCTTTGAATGTCGCCAACTGAACGAAGTCGCACAGTGAAAGGCACACCCGCATTGATTTTTTCAATGATTTCATCATCGCTTAAATCTCTGCATTTTGCATAAGCACCATAATAACCCTTGATATCTTCATTTTCTTGACGATTTCTAATATCTTCAAGGTCTTCAGGAGTGCAGAAGCAAGGATAAGCCTTG
>JAZQWV010000060.1:0-2592 GCA_045632525.1 Candidatus Fimenecus sp. | reverse complement strand
GCAATCGCTGCTATTGCTGACGAAATCAAAGCAAGAGGCTTTAAAAAGGCTTTCGTTTGCTCTGACCCTGACCTTATCAAGTTCGGCGTTACTAAAAAGGTGACAGATATTCTTGATGGTGCAGAAATTGCATACGAAATCTATTCAAATATCAAACCAAACCCAACCATCGAAAATGTTCAGACTGGTGTTGAAGCTTTCAAAGCAGCAGGCACAGATTGTATCGTAGCAATCGGTGGCGGTTCATCAATGGATACTGCAAAGGCTATTGGTATCATCATCACAAACCCAGAATTCGCTGATGTTCGCTCACTTGAAGGTGTTGCACCAACAAAGAATCCTTGCGTTCCAATTATCGCAGTTCCAACAACAGCAGGTACAGCTGCAGAAGTTACAATCAACTATGTTATCACAGATGTAGAAAAAGACAGAAAAATGGTTTGTGTTGATGTTCATGACATTCCAGTTGTTGCAATTGTTGACCCTGATATGATGGCAACAATGCCAAAGGGACTCACAGCAGCAACAGGTATGGATGCTCTCACACATGCTATTGAAGGTTATATCACAAAGGGTGCTTGGGAACTTTCAGATATGTTCCATATTAAAGCTATCGAAATCATCGCAAAATCACTTCGCGGTGCAGTTGAAAACACAGACGAAGGTAGAGAAGGTATGGCTCTCGGTCAGTATGTTGCAGGTATGGGCTTCTCTAATGTAGGTCTTGGTATCGTTCACTCAATGGCTCATCCTCTTGGTGCTCTTTATGACACACCTCACGGTGTTGCAAATGCTATTATTCTTCCAACAGTTATGGAATATAACGCTCCTGCAACAGGTGAAAAGTACAGATATATCGCAAAAGCAATGGGCGTAGCAGATGTTGATGCTATGAGCCTTGAAGATGCAAGAAAGGCAGCAATCGACGCTGTTAAACAGCTTTCAGTTGATGTTGGAATCCCAACAGACCTTAAAGAAATTGTTAAAGCAGAAGATATTGACTTCCTTTCACAGTCAGCATTTGACGATGCTTGCCGTCCAGGTAACCCAAGAGATACAAGCGTTGCAGAAATCAAAGAACTCTATCTTTCACTTATGTAATTAAATATTTACAACAAACGGCGAGGTTTTAACCTCGCCGTTTTGTTTTACAAATTTGAATTTGTCGAGCTCTTTTATATTGTTATGTAATCTTGTAGGGGAGGGTCTCTGTGCCCTCCTGCAAGTGGATATATTATCTACGGGCGAGCACGGAGACTCGCCCCTACAAACCGACTAAATTAGTTGCATCTATAATTCGCGTCGCAGACCCAACATTTTGCATTTTGCGTTTTGCACTTTGCATTTATTCTACAACCCTCAATTTGTTAAACCAAAATTTCCCTATTGACAATACCGAAATACCATGCTATAATACATTTAACATTTAAGTTAAATGTTAAAGGAGGTATTTTATGGGAATTCAAAATACATTAAAAGCCCTTTCTGACCCAGTACGCAGAGAAATACTCAATATGCTTAAAAGTGGTCAGATGACAGCAGGGGAGATAACCGAAAAATTCGATATAACAGGTGCTGCAATTTCTCGACATTTGTCAGTTTTAAAAGAAGCCGACCTTGTCCGTGATAAAAGGGATGGAAAATTCATAATCTATGAATTGAACGCATCTGTGCTTGAAGAAATTATGCTTTGGATAACAGATTTGAAAGGAGATAATAGTAATGATTAAGAAGAATTTGCCAAAACTTATAATCACATCATTAATAATTCTTATTCCAGTAGTAATCGGTCTTATACTTTGGGATAAATTGCCGGACCAAGTCCCAATTCATTGGGATGTAAATGGTGCAGTTGATGGTTATGCTAATAAAATGCAAGCAGTATTTCTAATGCCTTTGGTGTTAGTTGTGTTTCAATGGATTTGTGTTTTAGGAACATTGCTTGACCCTAAAAAGCAGAACATTAACGATAAAATGTTTACTCTTGTTTTGTGGATTATTCCTGTTATATCGTTGCTTTGTAATTCAATGGTATATGCAACAGCATTAGGTCATAAGGTCAGCGTTGAAATAATTATGCCACTGTTTATGGGCGCTTTGTTTATTGTAATCGGCAACTATCTTCCAAAATGCAAGCAGAGTTACACAATGGGCATCAAACTTCCTTGGACTTTAGATGACGAAGAAAACTGGAACAAAACACACCGCCTTGCAGGATTTCTTTGGGTAATCGGTGGAATTGTTGTAATGGCAACAGCATTTTTAGGTGCATTTTGGCTCTTCTTTATTGTACTTATTCCAATGGTAATTGTTCCAACCGTTTATTCTTACCTTCTTTATAAAAAATCTAAAAAAGAATAAAGCTGTAGAGCGGGGTCTTGACCCCGCTTTCGTTTTGCACTCTGCACTCTGCGTTCTGCACTTATTTATTGACATCTTTAAAAACAATGGTATAATATTACTATTAAAGTGGGTATTTATATGTATAATACTTGCATGAAAGGTGGTAACTCCAATGAGCTACACAGTTGAAGACATTCTCAAAATAGCAAAAGAAAAAGAAATTAAGTTTTTGCGTTTGCAGTTTACTGA
>JAZQWV010000059.1:0-50088 GCA_045632525.1 Candidatus Fimenecus sp. | reverse complement strand
GCTTCAAAAAGTTGTATCGACTTTCTTGAAGATTATTGTGTGAATAAGAACGCTGACGGCAGACTTTATTTCACAGTTACAGAAGACGGTAAACCACTTCGTCAAAGAAGATATTGCTATTCAGAAGCTTTTTATTGTATTGCTAATGCAGAATATTATGGTATCACAGGTGAAAAAGAGCATTTAGAAAGAGCTCGAAAAGCTTATGATATGTATTGGAATCTTAATCACCGTGGTATGCCTGACCCAACAGGTCTTGGTCCAAAAACTGACCCAGAAACACGTACAGGCAGAGCATTGGGTGCTCCAATGATTCTTCTCAATGTTACATCAATTCTTCTTCGTGTTGACCCTGAAAATGCAGAAATTTATAACGAGCGTGCAAATGAATGCGTAAATGATATTTTAAAATATCACGTTAAAAAGGATTTAGGTTGCACTCTTGAAACAGTTGCACTTGACGGTACACCAAGACTTGATATTACTGAAGGCAGAGTTGTAAACCCTGGTCACGATATTGAATGCAGCTGGTTCTTGATGGAAAGAGCAAATCAGACTGGTGACAAGGAATTACATAAAGCAGCTATTGAAATCTTTGATATGGCGTTCGAAAAAGGTTGGGACAAGGAATTCGGTGGAATTCTCTATTTCTTCGACTGTCTTGGCAATCCACCTGAAGCTTATGAACACGACATGAAGCTCTGGTGGCCACACAATGAAGCGCTTATTGCTGCTTTGATGATTTACAGAGATACTAATGACGAAAAATATCTCGATATCTTTAATCAGTTGTTCGAATATACAAAGGACAAGTTTGCAGTAGCACCTTGTGGTGAATGGTATGGTTATCTCCGTCGTGACGGCAACCCTACTCTCCCCGCTTGTATTGGTTCAACATTTAAAGGACCTTTCCATGTGCCAAGATGTCTTATTATGCTTGACCAAATGATGAAAGAAATTGAAGAAAGAGGTTAATTAAAATGAGTCTTGAAAAATATAAGGGTGTTATCCCCGCATTCTATGCATGTTATGATGAAAACGGTGATGTTTCAGTTGAAGGCACAAAGGCTTTAGTTGAATTCCTTATCGAAAAAGGTGTTGACGGTCTTTATGTTGGTGGCTCTTCAGGTGAATGCATCTATTTAAGTGTTGAAGACAGAAAAAAGACACTTGAAGCAGTTATGGAAGCAAATAAAGGCAGAATCACAATTATTGCTCACGTTGCTTGTAACAATACAAAAGACAGTTGCGAGCTTGCTCGTCACGCTGAAGCACTCGGTGTTGATGCTATTGCAACAATCCCACCAATTTATTTCAGACTTCCTGAAAAGGCTATTGCAAAATATTGGAACGATATTTCTGCAGCAGCACCAAATACAGATTATGTTATTTACAACATTCCACAGCTTGCAGGTGTTGCACTCACAATGCCATTGTTTGACGAAATGCTTAAAAATCCAAGAGTAATTGGTGTTAAGAACTCATCAATGCCAATTCAGGACATTCAGATGTTCCGTCGTCAAGCAGCACTCAACAACCGTGAAGTTGTTATTTTCAATGGTCCTGACGAACAGTTTATCGGTGGTCGTATGATTGGTGCTGAAGGTGGCATCGGTGGTACATACGGTGTTATGCCTGAACTTTTTGTTACTCTTAACAATATGATTAAAGCCGGTGATGTTAAAGAAGCATATAAATTGCAGGATGACATCAACGAAGTTATTTACACAATGTGCAGTACTAAGGGTAATATGTATGCAACTGCTAAGGCTGCTCTTAAAAAGAGAGCAGGACTCGAGCTTGGTGGTGTTAGAGAGCCACTCCTTAATCTTCAGGATGGTGACGAGGTAATCGTTGACAAAGTTGTTGAACTTGTTGAAACAGCAGTTGCTAAGTGGGTTAAATAATTAGTAATTAATGCAAAAAAAGGGACGATAGAAATATCGTCCCTTACATTTTGCGCTTTGCACTTTGCATTTTGCACTTATTTGCGTTCCATTAAAGCAACCATAACTGCCTTTTGTGCGTGGAGTCTGTTTTCTGCTTCGTCGAAGATTTCGTCTGCGTGTTCTTCGAACACCTTTTCTGTGATTTCTTCGCCACGGTGAGCAGGAAGACAATGTTGCACCATACAGCCTGGGTTTGCTGCTTCTAACAACTTATCATTGATTTGATAGATGCCTTGGAAAATCTGTCTTCTTTCATAAGCTTCTTGCTCTTGACCCATTGATGCCCAAACATCTGTGAAGATTACATCTGCACCGGCACAAGCTTCAACAGGGTCACGATAAAGACCGAATCCTTTATAATCCTTTGCAAAGTCAAGAACTCTTTGGTCTGGGTCATAGTTTTCAGGGCAAGCAATTGTTACATCCATACCCATTTTAAGACCACCGACGATAAGTGAGTTTGCCATATTGTTACCATCACCGATATAAGTCATTTTAAGACCATCAAGGTGACCTTTATGCTCACGGACTGTCATAAGGTCTGCAAGCACCTGACAAGGATGGCAGAAGTCTGTAAGACCATTGATAATTGGAATAGAACCATATTTTGCAAGGTTTTCAACTTCGCTTTGCTCGAAAGTTCTAATCATGATACCATCAAGGTAACGAGAAAGCACACGAGCAGTATCTTGAATTGGCTCACCACGACCGATTTGAAGGTCACGATTTGAAAGGAAAAGTGCCTGACCACCTAATTGATACATACCTGTTTCAAAAGAAACACGAGTACGTGTTGATGATTTTTGGAAAATCATACCAAGAGTCTGACCTTCAAGTCTATGATGTTTGATTCCGTTTTTATTTTCATATTTCAACTGGTCTGCAAGATTTAAAATTTCTGTAATCTCTTCAGTTGAAAGTGAGAGCATACTTAAAAGATGTTTCATAGTTTATACCTCTGCAATAATATTTTTCAATATGTTGATTCCTTTGTCGATTTCTTCTTTTGAAATTACTAAAGGCGGTAACATTCGAAGTTTAGTTTTAGCGGTGAGAATTAAAAGTCCGTTCTCACTGCATTTTTTTGCGATTTCACTTACATTTTTAGTCTTTAATTCAATACCGAGCATAAGACCAAGACCTGTAATTGATTTAACTTCGTCTATTTCTGCAAGTTTTTCTCTTATGTACTCCCCTTTTTCTGTGACTTCGTTTAAAAAGTCGTCTGTGAGAGTATTAAGAATATATTTTGCACCTGCGCAAGCAACAGGGTTGCCACCGAAAGTTGTTCCGTGAGTACCCGCTGTTAACACATTTGCACACTTTTCTGTACAAAGACAAGCACCCATTGGAAGTCCGTTACCGATACCCTTTGCAGAAGTCACAACATCTGGTGAAATTCCTGCGTGTTCATAAGCGAAGAGTTTGCCCGTTCTACCCATACCTGTCTGTACTTCGTCGATAATTAAAAGAATGTCTTTTTCTTTGCAAATTTTTTCAACAGTTTTAAGGTATTCAAAGTCTGTTGGAACAACGCCACCCTCACCCTGAACAATTTCAAGAATAATTGCACAAACTGTGTCGTCTGCCATTTCTATAAACTGCTCTGTGTTGCCTGACTCTGCATACTTAAATCCCTGAACAAATGGGTCAAAGAATTTGTGATAATGTTCTTGTCCTGTTGCAGTAATGGTAGCCATTGTTCTACCATGGAATGAGTTCACCAAAGTGATTATATTGTAACGGTTTTCACCGTATTTATCAAAACTATATTTTCGAGCAAGTTTAATTGCACACTCGTTTGCTTCTGCACCCGAATTGCAAAGGAAAACACGGTTAAAACCTGCTTTTTCTGTAAGCATTTCAGCATACTCTGCAACAGTAGAGTTATAATAAAGGTTTGATGTATGCTGAACCTTTTTAAGTTGCTCTGTAACAGCATTTATCCAACCCTCGTTGTTATAACCCAATGAGTTAACGCCGATACCTGAGCCAAAGTCGATAACTTCATTACCTTCACTATCAATAAAGGTTGCACCGTTACCCTTTTCAATTGAAACAGGAAAATGCGCATAAGTTGGCATTAAACTGTTGTCTGCCTGAGATTTTATATTTTCTAACATTATGTATCACCAAATTATAAGAACATTGTACCAATACCACTATCGGTAAGCATTTCGATAAGTATTGAGTGTGGAATTCTTCCGTCAATAATATGTGTACGCTTAACGCCACGACGGACTGCTTCAACGCAGCAATCAATCTTTGGAATCATTCCACCCTTGATAATGCCCTGACTTTTAAGCTGTGGCACTTCGCTGACATTAACACTATGAATAAGTGTTTCTTCGTCGTCTTTATCTCTTAAAAGACCACGGATATCTGTCATAAGAAGAAGTTTTTCTGCGCCCAATGCTGCTGCTATTTTTGCTGCTGCAGTATCTGCATTGATATTGAAAACTTCGCCGTTTTCTCCACCACCAACAGTTGAGATTACGGGGATATAGTGTTGGTCAAGAATACCGTCAACCAAAGTTGTGTCGATATCAATAATATCACCAACAAAGCCGATGTCCTTTTCGACCTTCTTTGCCTTAATCATTCCGTCATCAAGACCACAGATACCGATTGCGTGGCCACCGTGGTGATGAAGAAGATGAACAAGACGCTTATTAACTTTACCTGCAAGAACCATCTGAACAATATCAACTGTTTCTTCGTCAGTATAACGAAGTCCGTCAACAAATTTTGATTCTTTGCCGATTTTATTAAGCATTTCGTTGATTTCAGGTCCACCACCGTGAACAAGAACAACATTGATGCCAACTGAACGAAGAAGAACAATATCTGTCATAACTGCTTCTTGCAAATCTTCATTTATCATTGCGTTGCCACCATATTTGATAACAACTGTTTTTCCGTGATATTGCTGAATATATGGAAGAGCTTGAACAAGCACTTCACTACGGTCAGCGTGTGTAAGTTTTGAAATATCCATATTATCCTCCGGATAAATGCAAAATGCAAAGCGCAAAATGCAAAATGTATGTGCTATTGGAAATTAGGTTCTGTAATCACCATTAATTTTTACATATTCGTAAGTCAAATCGCAACCATATGCAGTTGCATTGTAGTCGCCATCATTAAGTTCAACAATGATATAAACTTCGTCTTCGATAAGAACTTGTTTTGCAATTTCTTCAGAGAATTCAATACCCGCACCGTCTTTGCAAACTGCGATTTCTCCACCCTTTGACTTGAATGAAACATCAACTTTGTTTACATCAATATCTACACCTGCATAACCAAGTGCACAGAGAATTCTGCCCCAGTTTGCATCTGCACCAAACATTGCAGCCTTAACAAGTGAAGAGCAAATAACACTCTTTGCACAACCCTTTGCGATTTCTTTAGTTTTTGCGCCGCTTACCTGACATTCAACAAGCTTTGTTGCGCCCTCACCGTCTTTTGCCATAAGCTTAACTAACTTTTCGCAGATAGCATTGAGTGCCCCCACAAATACAAAGTAATCATCATTTTCTGTTTCAATTCTCTCGTTGTCACAAAGACCTGATGCAAGCACAGCAACAGTATCATTTGTTGATGTGTCACCATCAACTGAGAGCATATTGAAACTATCCTTAACAACTTCTAAAAGAGCCTTTTTGAGCATTTCACTTGAGATATTAGCATCAGTTGTGATAAATCCAAGCATTGTTGCCATATTTGGATGAATCATGCCGCTACCCTTGGAGATAGCACCGATTTTACATTCTTTATCACCAAGTGTAAAAGCAACTGCAAACTCTTTTTTAACTGTATCAGTTGTCATAATGGCCTGAGCAGCGTTGTCAGAGCCATCTTCACTAAGCTCTGCAACGAGCTGTGCCATACCATTCTGAATTGGCTCAATGTTGATTGGCTGACCTATAACACCAGTTGACGCAACAACGAAATCAGTTGATTTGAGTCCTGTTGCATTTGCAACGATTTCACACATTGCTTCGGCTTTTTCGATGCCATCTGCATTACAAGTGTTTGCGATACCGCTATTGCAGATTACGCCATAAGCCTTGCCGTCTGCAATATTATTTCTTGTAACAGTAATAGGTGCACCATAAACTAAATTCTGTGTGTAAACTGCTGCTGCATCACATTCAGTTTCACAGAGAATAAGTGCTAAATCTTTTTTTGTTTTATTTTTACGAATTCCACAGTGAATACCACTCGCTTTGAATCCTTTTGGTGCAGTAACACCACCATTGATAAATTGCATAATTTTCACCAAATCTTATATATTTAATTGAAATTTTGGGTCTAATCCCATTTTCACATTCAAGCATTGAACGGCTGCACCAGAAGCACCTTTGCCGAGATTATCATATCTTGCAATGAGCAAAATTCTGTCTTCGTTACCGCAGACGGTGATTTCCATACCATCGTTTTCGCTCATTTTGTTACCTGCGATAAATCCGTTTTCGTCAATGCTTTCCTTGTATTTCACAATATCTGAATTGTATTTTTCTTTATAAAGAGCCTTAATATCTTCTGCTGTTTTGCCATCTTTTAAATCCTTTTTAAAGAGTGGCACTGTCATAACCATACCGCTGAAATAGTCACAGATATATGGTGAGAAAATCGGCTCGTTCTGAAGTCCTGAAATCGCTTTCATTTCTTTTAAGTGCTTATGCTGTTGAGTAAGAGCATATTCTCTTGGAGCATCTAAAAGCACATCTCGATTTGCGTCTTCGTATTGAGCAATTCCGTTTTTACCTGCACCGCTATAGCCTGACATTGCGTGACAAGCAACACAAATGTCCTTATCCACGATTCCCGCATCAACCAAAGGTTTTACAAGTGCGATAAATCCACTTGCATAGCAACCCGGCACTGCGATTCTCTTTGAATTTTTAAGTTTATTTTCGAATTCTTCGCTAAGTTCTGGGAAACCATAAGCCCAACCATCATTTGTTCTGTGAGCAGTTGATGTGTCGATTACAACTGTGTTATCGTTTTCAATAAGACTTACTGCCTCAATAGCTGCTGCATCGGGTAAACAAAGAAATGCAATATCAGCAGAGTTGAGCGCCTTTTTACGAGCATCAGTATCTTTTCTTAAATCTTCAGGAAGAGTTATAAGTTCTATATCTTCTCTTTTTGCAAGACGGTCAAAAATCTTAAGTCCTGTTGTACCCTGACTACCGTCGATGAATATTTTTGTCATATATATTATCCTTATTTATTAAGTTCTTTTACATGTTCTACCTGACTGAGTACATTCTGTGGAGCAGGTCCGCCGAGAGATGTACGGTCGTTTACACATTTATCAAGATTGATTGCATCGAACACACCTTCGTCGAAGATGTCGCAAACTGCTTTGTATTCTTCGAGAGGTAATGTTTCGAGTGTAAGACCTTTGTTGATGCAAAGGGCAACGAGCTCACCTGTTGCTTTATAAGCATCACGGAAAGGAAGTCCTTTACCTACAAGATAGTCGGCACAGTCAGTTGCATTGATAAAGCCACCTGCTGCTGCTTTTCTCATATTTTCAGGAAGTGCTGTCATTGTATCGAGCATTGGAATAAACGCTGTAAGGCACATTTTAACTGTATCAAATGCATCAAAAATTGCTTCTTTGTCTTCTTGCATATCCTTGTTATAAGCAAGTGGAAGACCTTTCATCATTGTGAGAAGTGTTGTAAGGTCACCGAATACTCTGCCCGACTTACCACGGATTAATTCTGTAATATCAGGATTTTTCTTTTGTGGCATAATTGATGAGCCTGTTGAGAATGCGTCATCAAGTTCAATGAATTTGAATTCCCATGAGCACCAGAGAACGATTTCTTCTGAAAAGCGTGAAAGGTGCACCATAATAATTGAAATTACTGATGCGAGTTCCATACAGAAATCACGGTCAGATACACAGTCGAGAGAGTTTTGCATAGCACCATTGAAACCAAGAGCTTTTGCTGTCATTTCACGGTCTGTGTTATATGTAGTACCAGCCAATGCACAAGCACCAAGTGGTGAATAATTCATTCTTTCTGTTGCTTGTAAAAGACGCTCTTTATCACGAAGAAGCATTTCAGCATAAGCCATTAAGTGATGACCAAATGTAATTGGTTGTGCTCTTTGAAGATGTGTATAACCCGGCATAACTGCACTTGCATATTGCTCTGCTTTTTTGCAAAGAACATCTACAAGTTCAGTAAGTTGATTATAGAGTGCATCACATTCGTGACGAAGATAGAGTCTGATGTCAACTGCAACCTGGTCGTTACGGCTTCTTGCTGTATGTAATCTTTTACCTGCTAAGCCGATACGAGCAGTTAATTCACCCTCAACAAATGTATGAATATCTTCTGCATTTGGGTCAATTTCTAATTCTCCGCTCTCAATTTCTGCTTTGATAGCTTTTAATCCGTCAGTAATCTGTGCAAGGTCTTCTGCAGAGATAATGCCCTGTGCACAGAGCATTGCTGCATGAGCAAGACTGCCGTCAATGTCTTCTTTATACATTCGGCTATCAAACTTGATTGATGAGTTAAAATCGTTGGTTTTTGGGTCGATTTCTTTTGAAAATCTGCCTTTCCAGAGTTGCATATTCTTCACCTTAATTTATGTCTATATTAGCACAATACGACAAAGAGAATATTCCCTTTGTCGTTTGTATTGTAATTCTTTGCAATATCAAATTGCATTGATATATCTCTAATTTTGTAAATGTTTTTCGTTAGGCAAAGTTGCCGAAACGAAGTTGTATAAGGTATACCACGAGTTGAGAGCGACGAAGCATAACAGAAAACAAGACAAAATTAGTTTTCTCCACGCTGTTTGTCAAGAAGTGCTTTAACCTTGATTGAAAGACCAAAAAGGTTGATAAATCCTGCTGAGTCTTTCTGGTCATAAGCACCGCCATCGTCACCGAATGATGCAACATTTTCATCATAGAGTGAATATGGTGATGTGATACCAGCGTTGATGATGTTGCCCTTGTAGAGCTTGAGTTTAACATCACCTGTAACTGTTTTCTGTGTTTCGTCAACGAAAGCTGAAAGAGCTTCACGAAGTGGTGTGAACCAAAGTCCGTTATAAACAACTTCGCCGAATTTCTGTGCCACAAGCTTCTTATAGTGTGATGTGTCACGGTCAAGACAAATCATTTCGAGTAATTCGTGTGCTTTGTAAAGAATTGCACCACCTGGAGTTTCATAAACGCCACGGCTCTTCATACCAACAAGACGGTTTTCAACGATATCAAGAAGACCGATACCATTTGCACCACCGATTTCGTTGAGCTTTTCAACGATTGCAAGGCCTTTCATTTCTACGCCATCAATAGCTGTTGGAACACCCTTTTCAAAATGGATTGTAACATAAGTTGGTACATCTGGTGCTTGTTCTGGTGAAACGCCCATTTCAAGGAAGCCTTCTTTATTATATAATGGCTCGTTTGCTGGGTCTTCAAGGTCAAGGCCTTCGTGAGATAAGTGCCAAACATTCTTATCTTTTGAATAGTTTGTTTCACGATTAATTTTAAGAGGAATATTGTGAGCCTCAGCATAAGCAATTTCTTCTTCACGAGATTTAATATCCCATTCACGCCATGGAGCGATAATTGCCATTTCTGGTGCAAATGCTTTAAGTGTTAATTCAAAACGAACCTGGTCGTTACCCTTACCTGTGCAACCATGGCAAATTGCGTCAGCGCCTTCTTTGATTGCGATTTCAGCAAGTCCCTTTGCGATGCAAGGACGAGCGTGAGATGTGCCAAGAAGATATTGTTCATATTCAGCTCCTGCTTTAAGGCAAGGCCAGATGTATTCTTCAACATATTCTTCTTTCAAATCAAGGACATAGAGCTTTGAAGCACCTGTTGCGATTGCTTTCTCTTCAAGACCGTCAAGTTCAGTACCCTGACCAACGTCACCTGATACTGCAATAACTTCACAGTTGTTATAATTTTCTTTAAGCCAAGGGATGATGATTGATGTATCAAGACCACCTGAATAAGCTAAAACTACCTTTTTAATGTCTTTCTTTTGCATTGTATATTCCTCCGAAAAAATTGCCTTTGCATTGTGCAATTTGTAGTATGGGTTATATTATACACCCATTATTTAATAAATCAAGAGTTTTTCGCATATTTTTTAAAGTTTTTTGTATTTTTATACAATATTTTGCATATTTTATGAATATTATCCCTTGTTTTATGCATTTTGTTTACATAAACGCGAATTTTTATGCATATATACATAATATAATGTATAAAATTAAGCTTTAAATGCAAAATGTAAAGCGCAAAGTGCAAAGTAAATGGTCTGCGACGCTGTTTTATATATTTCTCTCCCTCAGTCTTTTTCTGCGAAAAAGACAGCTCCCTCATCAGAGGGAGCCGAATAATTATCTTATATTATTTAACCGAGTTTACAGTGATAATATCACCTGTTGCTTCTTTATCTATTGTGAATGTGATTGTGTCACCTACATTGAGAATTACAATTCTTTCAGCATCTTTTACAGCAACTTTATAATATGCGCTATTATCTGCAAGTTTGATATAGAAATAAGTTTCGCCACCTGTGATGACGCTTCTGATTTCTGCAACTGTTCCTGTAATGTCAACTGTTTCTGTCTTTGGTGTATCAGGTGTTGTGTCTTCACCCATTGAGTCAACATCAACTTCTACATTAACGCCATTCTTTTTAAGTTCTGCAGCATAGTTTTCTGTACATTCTGCAAGGCTTGTTCCAACACCAACAACTGTTGACTGCTTAACATTTACCATTGCATACATCTTAACAAGTTCACTTGAGTCTTTAAGAGCCATAAAGTATGTTGGCTCACCGCTCACATTAAGAAGAATTGGGAATGTTGCACGGTAACCATATTGCTGAACCTTACCCTGTGCAGATGTCTGTGCTGTGTTTTCAAGAGCACCTGAAACCTGATAATAATTTGCTTCTTTTGTTCTCTGGTTAATAAGAACAAAACCGATAATTGATTGGTCAGAGCTTATTGATGTTACACCTGTGTACATATAAACGTCATCGTTAAGTGCCAAGTAGTTATAACCCTGACTTGTGATTTTAACATTTTCTTGACCGATAATTGAGTTCCAGAAACCATTGTTATATTTACCGTAGAAATTATACTGCTGATTTACGATGGTTGCAGAATAAATTCTGTCAATCCATTGGTATTCTTTATCTGTTACAAACTTATCTGTTGGAAGTTTTGTTGTTCCGTCAAGGCTTGTTGAAATAAGGGTTGTATCACCATTGATTGAGTCAACAATAACTGCACCGATTACATCTGTACCACCAAAGAGACCGATTGTTTTATCGAGAACAGGAACAATCCAGAAAGGTCTGCCAGTTTCGTCAATTTCAAATGATGGTTCACTTAAAATAAGTGATGGGTATTTGAAACGAACATGACGGATAAGGTATTCATTAAAATGCTCTGCAGGAGAATATTTCATACCCTCTTCAAGTCTTACTGTTTCTGCTTTTTGTGTTGTCATATCAACGATAATATATGCAGGAATACCGTCTTTTGTATTTTTGAGCCATTTGAAAACATCGCCATAGTCAAGTGACTGAACACGAACAGGTGTTCCTTTGTAGTTAATCTGTGTTGAATAATATGAATTTACAACAAACTGTGAAACATAGTCTGAAAGTTCACCAAGTGCACGAGTCGCAATCATATTTGATGAGTCTTTATCAAGACGAGGTACTGATGAGAAATCAATTTCAGCAATTTCTTCTGCAAAGTTACCCTCTTTAACTTCAATAAGTTCTGCATAATCTTTTGCACGGAAGAACTCAATACCTGTGAGATAACCGATACCAACAATTACTGCAATCACTAAAATCAAAGCAATCGGAATTTTAACCTTATTTTTTGCATATTCCATATATTCAGGACGGAAATACGCTTTTGATACTATACCAAATACACCGATATAGATAAAAATCACAACTGCTAAATAAAGATAGAGTTCAAATGCTTTAACATTGAGAGCAGGAAGCATTAAATAATAAGCACCTACGCCTAAAACCAAAGTAATCAAGAGACTGATGATTACTCTTTTGAGTGTGCTACCCTTTGGTTCAACGCTTTTTACTCTTTCTTTGTTGCCACCAAAATCAACATTAATTGGGTCCATAAAAATACCTCTTTTCCATAATATGTAAATAGTATAGCACACATTATTGTAAAAATACAACAATTTGTGAGTGAATAGTGAATAATGAAGAATGAAGAATTTCGGGTCTGCGACGCTGATTATAAAAAAGAAAACTTTCCTGTATTTTTATATTTCTATTTTAGCATCGTCAAATTCTACAATAAGATGTTTATGTTTTTCATTCTCATCAGTCAATAAAATATCAATTACAAATCTACCATTCTCAAAATACAACTTATCTTGCAACCACCAGTGCCAAGACATTTCAAAAGTAGATGTTCTAATTTTATAATTCTCAAATGATATGGATTTGATTTCTCTATTTCCTACCACACCAGAAGTGTCAAGGATAATTACAAAATCTTCTTTAATTGATTTTGCAGATTTAATTCTCGCATCATGCAATCCATCATACCAATACCACACAGGATTTTTACCACTAAAATCTCCTGATTCATAAACAGGCATATTTACACCTCGTTATATTATCTTTTTGCAAACATCATTTACTGCACATTTTTCGCAATATGCCTTTCGAGCTGTACAAACTGCTCTGCCGTGAAGCACTGCACGATGACAGAAATCATTGCTCTCTTCAGGTGGAAGAATTTTTTTGAGTTCTATCTCGACTTTCTTAGGGTCTTTTGTTTCAACAAGCCCCATTCTGTTGGTAAGTCGTATTAAATGAGTATCCGCAACCACAGCGGGTTTGCCATAAACATCACCCACAATTAAGTTTGCAGTTTTTCTGCCCACACCCTGCAAAGATGTCAAATCTTCAATATTATCGGGGACAATACCGTTAAATCTATCCCTTACTCCCCTTGCCATTTCGATAATATCGCGAGCTTTTCCGTGATAGAAACCGCAAGAATGGATAATATCTTCAATGTCTTTCACATCTGCATTAACATAATCATCAAGTGTTTTATATTTAGCAAAAAGTGCGGGGGTTACTAAATTAACCCTCGCATCTGTGCATTGTGCTGAAAGACGAGTTGCCACAAGCAATTCAAAGGGATTATCTGCTGTCAGTGAACAAATCGCATCAGGATATTCTTTTTTGAGTCCCTCTACAAGAAGCTTCGCTCGTTGTTTCTTTGTCATTAGATTACTCCGGATAATTCATATTTTTTGGCAAACCTAATAAATAGTCAGCAGACACATTGAAATAGTTGCACAAAGCCTTAATATCACTAAGTGAAGGCTCTGTTGTGCCTGTTTCCATAAAAGAAACCTTTCTCTGTGTTATGCCTAAAGCATTTGCCAAGTCTTTTTGTGTGATTGTTGGGATTTTTGCGCATCTTAAATATTTTAATCTTTCGCTGAAATTCATTTCTACACCCTCAAAAAATTATGCCGTTTCTTTACACGGCAGGAATTAGCCTTGATATATTATCATAGTTTTTTTGTTTTGTGAAGATGTAGAATAAAAATAACTATACAAATTTTTATAGAAATTTTTGTTAAGTTTTACAAGTGTTTTCGACAATTTGTGCATAGATAAGTTTTAATTATACACTTTTATTTATATCTGTCGGGTTGTATTTCGCCCATATTAAGTGTATAATTATATACAATAAAAATTTATGATTGGATATGATTTTATGTCAAGAGAAATTTCAATTCGAGAATTAGATGGTAATTTTGTAAAAATGCTCAGCGAAGATTGGGCACTTCTCACAGCGGGTAAAGATGACCGTTTCAACACAATGACTGTTAGTTGGGGTGGCATTGGTGAACTTTGGAACAAAGATGTTGCATTTCTTTTTGTGAGACCACAGAGATACACATATCAATTTATTGAAAATAACGATTATTTCACCCTTTCATTCTTTGGTGGCGAGTATAAAAAAGAACTTGGTATTTGTGGAAGCAAATCAGGTCGTGATATTGACAAAATGGAAGCAACAGGATTTACACCTATTAGTATTGACAATTCAACAGGCTTTAAAGAAGCAAAGATTACTGTTTATATGAAAAAACTTGCTTATCAGGATATGAAACCTGATGGATTTATTGACGACAGCATTATGAACAACTATGCAAATAATGATTTCCACCGAATTTATGTGGGCGAAATATTAAAAGTTGTGGTTGAATAAATATTTTGTTTGACAAAGTAGAATTTATTAAATTAAATAGAGCGCAAATTTCTATCCGTTTTGCTTGACTTATATTTTTCCTTTTGATATAATACACAGGATATTGAAAACACGATGAAAAAGAAAGTAGATTAAGTGACTACGCTTACCAGAGAATTGTGCCGTGGCTGAAAGCACATAAGTCGAAAGCTTAATTGAAGTTCCCTTTGGAGTGGTGCTGTTGAACGGTAACAATTAGACAGCAACGGCTTATTCCCGTTACAGGATACGGAAAGTGTTTGCTTTTTGCAAAAAATTGGGTGGTACCGCGGATTTTATTCGTCCCATGCTCTTCTGGAGTATGGGATTTTTTTATTCCCTGTTTCCGAAAAATAAAAAAGTGAGGAAGAAAAGATGAGAGAAAAACTTGAAGCTATCCGTGCTCGTGCGGAAGCAGAACTCAGCACCTTTACTGAGCAAAGTCAACTTGAAGAATTTAGAGTTCAGGTGCTTGGTAAAAAAGGCGAACTTACATCATTACTTAAAATGATGGGTTCATTATCAGCAGAAGAAAGACCTGTTATGGGTCAGATTGTCAACGAAGTTCGTGCATTTGTTGAACAGAAAATTGCAGAAAAGAGTCAGGAACTCAAAGAACTTGAATTAAAGAAAGAAATCGAAAGCACACCTGTTTTCGACATTTCTGTTCCTGCTAACTTAACTCGTGGTTCATACCACCCTATCACACTTGTTCAGCGTCAGTGTGAAAGCGTTTTCCGTTCAATGGGCTTCCATATTGAAGACTACAGTGAAATCGTTACTGACTATGAGTGCTTTGAGGCACTTAACATTCCAAAGGACCACCCTGCTCGTGATATGCAGGACACATACTACCTTGATAATGGTCAGTTGCTTAAGTCTCACACATCCGCAGCACAGAATGCTATTTATAAAAAGTATAAGGATGCACTCGTAAACGATGGTATGCCAATCAAGGCTATTTTCCCGGGTCGTTGTTTCAGAAATGAAGCTACTGACGCTTGTCACGAAAACACATTCTTCCAGATGGAAGGTGTTATGGTTGACAAGGATATTTCAATTTCAAACCTTATTTACTTTATGAAAACAATGCTTTCTGAAGTTTTCCAGAAGGATATTAAAGTTCGTCTTCGTCCTGGTTTCTTCCCTTTCGTTGAACCTGGTTTCGAGCTTGACATCAGTTGTCTTATCTGTGGTGGTGAAGGCTGTCCTTCATGTAAGCACAGCGGTTGGCTTGAACTTTGCCCTTGTGGTATGATTCACCCTGAAGTGCTTAAAGCAGGTGGAATTGACCCTGAAGAATACACAGGTTTCGCATTCGGACTTGGTCTTACTCGTCTTGCAATGATGAAATATGGTGTTAAAGATATTCGTGATTTGAACAGTGGTTCACTTAAAGTGCTTACACAGTTCACAGACGACGAAAATTAAGGAAGGAGGAGTTAGATTATGTTTTTATCAATGAACTGGATTAGTGATTTCGTTGACCTTAGGGGTCTTGACAAAATGGAATTAATCCGTAAATTCTCACTTTCAACTGCAGAAGTTGAAAACGAAATTTTCTTTAAAGGTAGTGATTTTAGCGGTATCGTTGTTGCTGAAATCAAATCAGTAGAAGACCATCCAAAATCAGAAAAGCTCCACCTTCTCAAAGTAGATATCGGTGAAGCAGAATTAGTTGATGTTGTTTGCGGTGCACCAAATGTTAGAGTTGGTATGAAAACTGCATTTGCAAAAGTTGGTGCTAAACTCGGTGAAATTGAAATCGCACCAAGACCACTTGCAGGATATATGTCAAACGGTATGTGCTGTTCTGAAAAAGAAATCGGCATTTCTGACGACAATTCAGGTATTATGGACATTCTTGACGAAGTTGCGAATGGTACTGACCTTAAGGACCTTTACGAAATCGACGATATTGTTTTCGAAGTTGACAATAAATCTCTTACTAACCGTCCTGACCTTTGGGGTCACTATGGTATTGCTCGTGAATTCGCATCTCTTGCAGGTCGTGAATTAAAGCCATTGCCACAGGTTGACCTTTCACAGTATGACAATCTTCCAAAGGTTGACCTTAAAATCGAAGATGACCTTTGCCAGAGATATTCTTGCTTACAGGTTGCAAACATCAAGAAGAATGTAAGCCCTGTTAACATGAGAATCCGTCTTTTCTACTGCGGAATGAGAGGAATCAATCTCCTTGCTGACCTTACAAACTATTTAATGCTTGAAATGGGTCAGCCAATGCACGCTTTCGACTCAAGAAAAGTTGAAAAAATCAGAATTAAGCGTTTCGATAAACCTTTCACATTCCAGACACTTGACGGAATTGACAGAAATATTGACGAAAATACACTTATGATTTGCAACGACAACACTCCTGTTGCTATTGCAGGTATTATGGGTGGACTTGATAGTGAAATCGTAGAAGATACAACAACTCTTACACTTGAATCAGCAACATTCAATGCTGCTTCAATCCGTAAGTCAACTGTTCGTCTTGCACACAGAACTGACGCTTCAAACCGTTATGAAAAGTGCCTTGACCCTGAAATGACAGTTCCTGCAATTGCAAGATTTGTTAATCTTCTTATGGAAATTGACCCTGAAGCACAGGTTGTTTCAGCACTTACTGATGAATATGCATTCAAGTATCCATCAGTTACACTTGATTTCGATAAGGCATTTATCGACAAGTACACAGGTATTGAAATTGCAAATGATACTATTGTAAATACTCTTAATTCACTTGGCTTTAAGGCTTCTAACGACGGTGACAACTTCACAGTAGAAGTTCCATCTTGGAGAGCAACAAAGGACGTTACAATCAAAGCTGATATTGTTGAAGAAATTACTCGTATTTATGGTTATGATAACTTCGATATTCACACAGCAGCTGCTCCACTCTACCCTGTTCGTGCAAAGACAGAAAAAACAGTTGAAGACAGAATCAAGGATATGCTTGTTCACCGTTACTCACTTCATGAACTTCATTCTTATGTATGGCAGTATTATGATGAATACAAAGCATTAGGCATGGAAATTGAAGAAAACATCAAGCTCCAGAGCGCTACAAATCCTAATATTGAAACAATCCGTAAGTCAATTATTCCTACACAGCTTTGTCAGGTTAAGACAAACACTAATTTCTCAACTGATTTTGGTGTGTTTGAAATCGGCAGAACTGTAAACGGACTTAAAGCAGATGGAATGTGCGACGAAAGAAAGAAACTTTGCGTTACACTTTTCAGCAAGACAAAGTCTCTCGAAACACTTTATATTGAGCTTGCAACAATGCTTTCAGTTATTACTGACAACATCAAGCACAAGGCACTCACATTCATTCCAATGGATGCTACTCTTTCTTATGAACATCCAAGAAACCTTAATGAAATTTCTTGTGATAGCGTAGTTCTTGGTAAAATTGGTGTTGTTCACCCAACAGTTGCAAAGAAGATTGACAAGAAAGCAGCCATCGTATTTGCTGAAATCGATGTTCCAATGTTCTCAGAACTTACTGACGCTGGTATTCACTATGCAGAGCCTTCAAAATTCCCTAACATGGAAATCGACCTTTCATTTGTAAGTGAAACATTTGCACCAATCGGTAAAGCAATTGAAAATGCAAATTGTCCACTTATTAAGAAAGTTGAAGTGACTGACACATACCGTGATGAAAACGGCAAATCAATCACAACAAGAATCACTTTCTCAAATCCTGAAAGAACTCTCACAACTGAAGAAGTTATGGAAGTTGCAAACGGCATTATTGATGCTCTTGCAAAAGACGGAATTGCATTGAAATCATAATAAAAAACTCCCTTCGGGGAGTTTTTTAGTGCGGAGTGCAAAGTGCAGAGTGCAGAGTTTTGGAGCTTAGTTGTGATTATAATTGTATCATAAACCATTCGTTCTGCGTTCTACACTCTGCGTTCTGCACTTTTTTATTTTTTACTATTGTAATTTAATAAAATAAAGTATATAATATATTTAATTATTATTAGGAGGTGGCGTAAATGCTTGACCCTAACAAGACAATACAGTTTTCATTAAAGGATGAGCGTGAAGAGGCTACTAAACAGACTCTTATGCAAGTTTATGACGCTTTGGTTGAAAAAGGTTATAACCCAATCAACCAGATTGTTGGTTATATTCTTTCAGAAGACCCAACTTATATCACAACTCATAACAATGCAAGAAGTCTTATTCGCCGCCTTGACAGAGATGAACTTTTGCAAGACCTTGTAAAAGAATATCTTAAAATCAAATAATTAAGAGGTGTATTTTCATGGCTAAAAACGAAAAGTTCCTCACTTATAAAGGCAAGCCATTAGTTCGTAACGGCAATACCCTTTATTATGGCGACCCATCAGAAAAATATGTTATTATGATGCAGATTCTTGCAACTAAACCTGTTGATGACGTTGAAGTTGCTTCAAAAGTTTCAATTCAGCTTCTTAACACTGACCCTGATGTTAGTCCCCGTGAGAGAATTGTTAAATCAAGTGAGAAAAAAGGTCTTTATGCAGCAATGGATATTGCAGAAGTGTGGCTCACACGTGCATTGGCTAACTAATTAACAAAAAAACGGTGGATTTGATGTCCACCGTTTATCTTTTTATAAGGAGAAAATTATTATGTTTCACAAAATGAATATTGCAGGACTTGAAAGACATTTACCACTTTGCCCACTTAACGAAGAGCTTATGATTGCAGGGTTTGTTATTTTCGGCGACCCAGAGCTTACAACTGCTTGTGCAAAAGAATTGCTCGACAAAGCACCAGAATATGATTACATAATCACAGCAGAAGCAAAGGGTATTCCCCTTGCTCATGAAATGGCAAGACTTCAGAATAATGAAAAGTATTTCGTAGCTCGCAAAAAGCCAAAGCTTTATATGACAGGCGTTTTTGAGTCAACTGTTAATTCAATCACAACAAAGGGTGAACAGAAACTCTATCTTGACAAAGCAGATGCAGATTTAATGAAAGGCAAGAGAATTCTTATCGTTGATGATGTTGTATCTCTTGGCGAATCTCTTAAAGCAGTTGAGAAGCTCGTTAACGATGCGGGTGGCATTGTTTGCGGTAGAATGTTCATCTTGGCTGAAGGTGACGCTGCAAAGCGTGACGATATTATCTTCCTTGAAGAATTACCATTATTCACAAAAGACGGAAAAGCGTTATAAAGTGCAGAGTGCAAAATGCAAAATGCAAAGTGCAGAACGGAGGGTGAAAGATGAAATTCTATATGAAGCAAAAAGTTATGAGTTTTGTTGACAAATTCACAATCTATGACGAACAAGAAAATGAGGCATATTGGGTTGAGGGTGATTTTTTCTCATTTGGTAAGAAACTTGACCTTTTTGATAAGGATAACAACCATAAAGCCCATATTCACCAAAAAGTTCTATCTTTCATGCCACGATATTTTGTAGAAATAAATGGTCAAGATGTTGCAGAAGTCGTAAAGCAAATTACACTTTTCAAGCACAAATATTATATCAATGGTTATGATTGGGAAATTGCTGGTGATTTTTTCGCGCACGAATATGAAATTTTTCGCGGTGACTATACAATCGCAACAATTTCAAAGGAATGGTTCACATGGGGTGATGCCTATGGTGTTGATATTGTCGATGGTGTTGACCCCGTATCCGTTTTGTCAGTAGTTCTTATTATTGATGCAATAATAAGTCAAACACGAAACAGTGGAATGCATATAATTCTAGATTAATGAAAAAAGGAGAGTGAAATTCACTCTCCTTTTTTGTTTGGTGTATAAATTTGAATTTGTCTAACAGTTCTCAATTTTCAACTTATCTTCTGACATTGAGCAGATATATATTTTGCCTTTTTCAATGGATTTTTCAAGGATTTTTTCTGAAAGCACATCTTCAATATTTGTTTGGATTGCTCTCTTTAAAGGTCTTGCACCATATATTTTATCAAAACCTGCTTTGCTCACAAAGTCCACAACACTGTCATCAAAGGTCATTGTGATTTCAAGTGCTTGCATTCTCTCTTCAAGGATTTTGAGAAGATTTTTGGCAATCTGTTTGATTTCATCTTCTGTGAGTCGGTTAAAGACTATTATATCGTCCACCCTGTTTAAAAATTCAGGACGAAATGTGTTTTTGAGTTCGCCCAAGACGGACTCTTTTATTTTTTCACTTGAAGAATTATCGCTATTTGCCACAAAACCAAACGACGCTTTTTCTTCGGTGATAAGCCTTGCGCCCACATTGGATGTCATTATAATCACACAGTTTTTAAAGTCAACCTTGCGACCTTGTGAATCTGTTAAAATGCCGTCATCAAGAATTTGTAAAAGCATATTGAAAACATCGGGATGTGCTTTTTCAATCTCGTCAAAAAGGACTACTGAATATGGTTTTCTGCGAATTTTTTCTGTGAGCTGTCCCCCTTCGTCAAAGCCCACATATCCCGGTGGTGAGCCGATAAGTTTTGACACGGTGTGTTTTTCCATAAACTCACTCATATCAAGTCTGACCATTGCATTTTCATCACCAAACATTGCATTTGCCAATGCTTTTGTGAGTTCAGTTTTGCCCACACCTGTTGGTCCGCAGAAAATGAATGTGCCAATTGGTCTTTTGGGGTCTTTAAGCCCTGCGCGACCACGACGAATTGCTCGCGATACTGCTTTGACTGCTGTTTCTTGCCCAACAATTCTTTTGTGCAACTCGTCTTCAAGTTTTAAAAGTCTTGCACTCTCTTCTTCGGTCATCTGAGTGACTGGAATACCCGTCCACCCTGACACGATTTCGGCAATTTCTGTTTCAGTTACTTGCAAATCACGGTTTGAGCCATCTGCTTGCCACTTGGCTTTTTCGGTATTATATTTTTGTAAAAGTTCTTTTTCTTCATCACGAAGTTTTGCTGCAGATTCAAAATCTTGCCTGCCCACAGCCATTTCTTTTTCGGCTTCGATTTGTTGAAGTCGCGATTCCATCTCTTTAATTTCAGGTGGGGCTGTGAATGTAGTAAGCCTTACTTTTGATGATGCTTCGTCGATTAAATCGATTGCTTTGTCGGGCAAAAATCTGTCACCAATATAGCGCACAGACAAATTCACAGCACTTTTAATTGCCTCGTCAGTAATCTTAACTTTGTGGTGTGCTTCGTATTTATCGCGTATTCCCTTTAAAATCTCAATAGCATCTTCAACACTTGGCTCACCAACGGTTACAGGTTGAAAACGGCGTTCAAGTGCTGCATCCTTTTCGATATTTTTACGATATTCGTCAATAGTTGTTGCACCAATTACCTGCAATTCACCACGAGCAAGTGATGGCTTTAAAATATTAGCCGCATCAACTGCACCTTCGGCACTACCTGCACCCATAAGAGTATGCACTTCGTCAATAAAGAGAATAATATCTTTTGCATCTCTCACTTCGTCAATAATTTTCTTTATTCTGTCTTCAAAGTCACCACGGTATTTTGTACCCGCAACCATACCCGTTAAATCAAGAGAAAAAATTCTTTTGTCATTTAATATTTCAGGCACCTGACCTTTTGCAATTTTAAGTGCAAGACCTTCAGCTATTGCTGTTTTACCAACGCCGGGTTCACCGATTAAGCAAGGATTATTCTTTGTGCGACGGCAAAGGATTTGAATAACTCTCTGAATTTCATTTTCTCGGCCTATAACAGGGTCTATTTTGTTTTCTTTAGCAAGAGTGGTCAAATCCCTTGAGAATTTTGAAAGAGTTGATTTATCGTCTTTCTGCTGATTTGTCTGCTTTGGTTGTTTATTGTTACCAACCATATTGCCAAGTTCTTTTAGAATGCTTTGTGGACTTGCCCCTGCACGATTAAGCAAATCGCAAGCATAACCATTCCCCTCACGGCACATTGAAAAGAGAATATGCTCTGTACCCGCCAAGCTCTGTTTCATGCCATTACTGAGCACAAGAGCACCTTCAACAATATGCTTGCTTCGTGGTGTAAAATCTGTTGGTGCTAATTCAGTCGGAAGACCTGCACCCACGCCTTGTTTTATCATTTCATATATTTTTCTGTATGTGACACCCTTTAATGTAAGCAATTTGCCCGCTACACTATCAGTACTTTCTAAAAGTCCTAACAAAATATGCTCACTACCGATATAGGTGTGTCCCAAATCTTCGGCAACGGTTACCGCTTTATTAAGCGCCATATTTGCCTTTTCTGTAAAACCTGTAAAATTGTACATTTCGTTCACCTCATAATCATTTTTAGAGATAAAAATAGCGAGAGAATAATCATTCCCCCGCTATATTTTTTTAATTTAACTTATTTCTTACTTCACTTGCTCTGACAGCATCTCTTTCTTGTGTTGGTAACTTTTGTCCTGCTCTTGCATTGATTGTTGCAGGTTGCATTGAAACCATCAATTCGTTGACTGTTTCAATTGGGATATTGATTTTACCCGTTACTGAACCAAGTCGCACAAATGAAAGATTTTCCATAAGCTCTTTTGTTGAGAGAAGACGAGCCCATTTGAGAAGTCCGTAAGCTCTGAAAATTCTGTCTTCGGTTCTCACATCCTTAAGCATTTCTTCTCTTGCTGTTCTCTCTTGTGCACAGAGTTGCAATGTGATTGCTTTTAAGTTCTTTATTGCAAACTCTTCTGAAATTCCAAGTGTAATCTGGTTGCTTAACTGATACATATCACCCACAGCATTTGTACCTTCACCAAATGCACCACGGAATGTAAGCCCAAGTTTTGATACGGTGTTAATGAGTTTATGGATTTGTCCGCTGAGAGTAAGAGCTGGAAGATGAAGCATTACAGATGCTCTCATGCCTGTGCCAAGATTTGTTGGGCATTGAGTTAAAAAACCGATTCTTTCGTCAAATGCAAAATTGAATTTAGCACCCAACACATCGTCAATTTCGTTCGCCACGCTATAAGCCTCGTCAAGAGCAAATCCTGATTTCATCACTTGAAGTCGTATATGGTCTTCTTCGTTGAGCATTATGCTGATATCTTCTTCGGGGGAAAGCATCAGCGCTCTGCCGTCTAAATCAGACGCAAATTCAGGACTGATTATATGACGCTCTGCCATGGATGCTGCTTCAAATCTTGCAAGAGTTCGCATTTCAAGAAAACGAAGATTATATTTATTATCGCTCTCTAACGCCTCTTTTATTACATTATTCAGTTCCATACGGCTTTTAGTATTTAATTTATTAGGGAATGGATATTCTGTGATATTTCTTGCAAGTCTTATTCTTGTGCTTACAACAATATCACTTTGTTCGCCTGCACCAATATACCATTTACTCATTATTGCCACCCTCTTTCATTTTATTGATTTCATCACGAAGTTCTGCTGCTTTTTCAAATTCTTGATTTTCAATCGCTTTTTTTAGTTCTTCTGAAAGAATTTCAATTTTATCTACCTTTGGTGTTTCTACACTTGCATTACGGATAAGTGGCACTTTGCCTTCGTGACGGGTTTTACCGTGAATTCTCTGTAATGACGGTAAAAGTTTATCATAGAAAGTGATGTAACAATCGGCACAACCTAATTTGCCGTTGTTAACAATATCGTTGAATGTGTTGCCACATTTCTCACAGCGTACTGTTCTTGAACTGAGAGCACTCACAGCGGGTTCACCAAAAAATGAGCCTAACAGGTCAGAAAATGTATTTCCGAATCCACCAAACACATCGTTATATCCTAACGCATGTGCACAATCAGAGCAAAGATGTGCTTCGGCAGATTCACCGTTTATAATTCTTTTCACATGAGTTGTTGCTTCATACTTACCACAATTTTGACATAACATAATAAATTCCTCCTAACTGCAATTACAATATATTAAGTATCATCTGTTTGAAAACTGATGCTCGGATAATATCACCATATTCTCGTGGAATGTCACGATATGCATTACCAGTCAATGCTGATAAAAATATTTTGACCGTTTTTTCATCTATAATATCGTTTTCATATAAGTTTTTTAAATGAGCACGACAGACATTTTCACTGAGCATATTACCTATCGAATTGATTATGTGCATTTTTATTGAGTTTCTATCAACGGTTGCTCTTGTAATTTTGATATATCCCCCACCACCGCGACGACTTTCAACAATATAGCCGTGCTCCGGTGTGAAGCGGGATGAGATTACATAATTTATCTGACTTGGTACACAACCGATTTTTTGTGCCAATTCGTTACGCTGAATTTCGGTGTAACCCTCGTTTTCTATCATTTCTTGAATCATTGTTGCTATGATATTACTGATATTCACTTTGTCATCTCCTTTAATCAAAGTTTGACTTTGACTTTCTTTGACCTTTCTAGTTACTATTATAGCAATGATTTTTCACTTGTCAATAGTAAAAGTCAAAAAAGGTCAAATTTTATTAAATCGAATATAAATAAAAAACTACCTGAAAAAATCAGGTAGTTTAGAATTTTATTTTGCGATAAAATTTTTGTTTGCATAATCAAGGAAATCAAAATCCTTGTTTGCATTATAGTTATCCTCGCCTGTGCAAAGGAACTGGAATCTATAATTTACGCCATTCAATTCAAAATAGATAATCTCATAATAAGTTGCCAACTTGCCATCGGCTTTGCGAGTTTCTTCAATAACATAAGTTGCAGGAATTTTTTTATTTGTAAATTCAATCTTCTTTTCTTCGTATTTTATAGTAAATCCTTGTTTTTCTTTTGATTCTTTCTGTTTAATGCGTTTCACATTGTAATCAGCAAGATATTCTTCAAGAGTTACCTTTTTGCCATCAATATCAGGAAGAGTCATACATTTCATAAGGCAGCCGCCAGTTGCGTCACCTTCTTTAACGATGTATCCACTACCAAATCCTTCCCAACCTTCAACAACATTGATTGTATAGTCAGTAGCATAAATATAATCTTTTGTTACATATTTATTCTCGATTTGTTCAAGGTGTGTTTGTGGCTCACCTTTTTCGTCTTTAATGATGTTGCCTTTATCATCTCTATCAACAACTACAATTTGATTTTTATCATTGATAATTGCATTGCCGTCTTCATCAAGCATAACTAAATATGCTTTGTCGTCGACACCTTGGATTGCATATTTTGTTGGGTCATATTTAGGTGCTTTTGTTGTGCTTTCTGTTGTTGAATTGCTTGGGTCTTCACTTGGGTCTTTACCGAATACACCTGTAATTGCAAGAATTGCAACAATCAATGCTACTGCAACAACTGCACAAATAACACCAATTATGATTTTCTTTGACTTTTTGTTTTCCATTTGTATTTCCTTCTTTCTTATATCTTAAAAATAATTAATACTATTAAAAAATTTTTAAATTGATTTATTTTTTCGCAAGACAATGTGGCAAAGGCGAAGCTGTATCGGGTATACCGCGAGCCGAAAGCCGCGAAGTATTGCGGAAAAAGAAACAATTTTTATTTTTCGTTTATTATTTGTCGGATATCTTTACCAATGAACGGAACAATGGCATAAGTTCCAATAATTCTTGATGCTATGCTTTCAGGGTATCTTGATTTAAGTTCTTCTAAATCAAGATTTGAACTGATAATTGTTGGAACACCGCGAGCAACTCGGCTATTTATTACATTATAAAGTGCTGAAACCGTGTAAGCAGTTGAGAACTCTGCGCCCAAATCATCGAGAATCAACAAATCAGCATCAATGAGCAATTCTTCAGTGTCTATTGGACTTTCTGTTCTGCCGAATTTCTCTTTTTCCATTTTATTAAGGAAATTGATTACCGAACCATAAAGCACATTGTAACCCTTTTTAATAGCCTCATTTGCGATGGCAAGTGAAAGATGAGTTTTGCCAAGCCCTGTTCTACCATAGAAATAAAGTGATGTTGAATCTGTATCAAAATTCTCTGCATATTTTTTGCAAGAATTAAACACGTCAGACATCTCGTTATATGGTGAATCACCATTTATCTTTGTTTTTGGATAATAATCAAGACTGAATTCATCAAAACTTGAAAGTTCTAATGGTGTTGAACGGGTAAGTTCATTCACTGCAAATCTCTTTAAAATATCCATATAACATTCGCAATATTTTGAGCCATAGGACACTTTTCTTTCTTCGTCATAATCTTCGATTATGCCTGTATCCTGACACTTAAGGCAAGTGTATTTCACATCAAAATAATCTTCTGGAAGTTTAAGTGCTTTTAAAAGATTTGCTCTTTCTGTTTTTAAATCTTCGTTCTTTTTGCGAACGATGCTGAGTTTTTCTGCTATATCCTCTTTATTCCCCGCATAAACGGACAAAATTTCAAAGCCTACTTTTGAAAGTTCGGTTTCAATCAATTGAAACTCAGGGAAATTTTCTGACATTTCTTGTTTTCGTTGTGTAGCAGTATTCTCTGCATTGAGTTTTCTTCTCTTGATTTCTGCTTTTGCTTTTTCGTGAAGTTCAATTGAATATGCCAAAAATTATGCCCCCTTTACTTTCTTTCTCTTATTTTTCATTTCGCCGAAATCTTTTCTGTTAGACCTTGCTTTTTCTTCGGCTTTTTCTATATCAAAAGATGTTTCTTTCGTTTTGATTTGCTTTTGAGCTTTGGTTTCAAATTTCTTTGTACCCTTTTCAATATCCTCTACTGTAAGCATTCCTGCACTATGCCATTTTTTGATTATTCCGTTAATATGGCGCATATTCACCCAGACAAGTCTGCCGGTCTGCTTTTCATTTTTCATTATATTGAATGCTTTTTCAACTTCGTCAATAGTATATCCCCAACGAATCCATTCACTTATAAGTTCAAGCACTGCAAAGCTTGGCGCGGAATCGTCGTTATTGGTACGCTTTGCTAATTCTTTAAACAGAGCCAAAGATTTTTCAGTTTCTCTGATATAATCGTCAGCAGATGAGAGATTTGTAATTCCATTTTCTGCCCAATATTTTGCAATTTTCAAAATATCGTTGTGCCCTGTTGAATCAATACTCTTGGCAAAATGCAAAAGACAGTTAGCAACATCGGGCTTAATTCCATAACGATAAACAACTGAATAAATTGTGCTTTGCATTGCAAAACCAAAAGTTCTGCCTAAAATCTGTTGTGCTTCGTTGAAAAGTCGTTTCATTGAGCCATTCTTTTTAAGCACTTTTTCAATTTCATCCTGTGTTGGATTAGTAAAATGAATTTCGGGCAATGGTACTTTGATTTTTTCAACGGGATTTGTCTGTTTTTCAGTTTTAACAGTCGCTTCTGCTTTTTCTGTCTGCAAAATTCCGCTATCAACCCAATATTCAACACATTCTTTAACTGTTGAAAGTGAGAGATTTGTAACTTTTGAAATTTCTTCTTCGTTTGTTTCAGGATTTCTGAAAATTGCGATGATTACCTTTAATTGTTCACCACTTGCAAATTTAAGCCCTTTATCAGCGATTTCTGTTGGTAAAGAAAACATTGACGAATAGACTTTTGGTGCAATTTTGAACATTTTTATCTCTCCTTTCGTTGAATATGGTCAGGGACAATAAGTATAACATAATTTTATTTTTTTTGCAATCACAAGATATAGAAGAATGCAGAATGCAAAATGCAAAATGCAGAATGATAGAATGTTTTTTTATTTCTGCGTTTTGCGTTCTTGCGTTTTTTATTGACTTTGCCCCTTATAAAATATATAATATTTTTGTATAAATCTCTTATAGGAGTGAGAAAATATGGGTATTACAAAATCAGTTTTCGGTGTTACAAAAGATGGCAAACAGGTTGACGCCTTTCTCATTGAAAACAACAATAATATGAAAATCAATCTTATCACTTGGGGTGCTACTTTGCAGAGCATTCTTGTAAAGGATAAGGATGAAAACGAGCTTGATTTATTGCTCGGTTTCGACGATATGGAAGGTTTTGAAAAGCGTCACGATTATCAGGGTGTAATTGTTGGTCCTGTTGCTAACAGAATCAGCAAAGGTGGACTCACAATTGACGGTAAAAAAATTCCTGTTACAACAACTCATGGTGATGTAACTCTTCACAGTAATGGAGAATTTTCAACTGCTGTTTGGGATGCGATTATCGTTGACTCTGACTCTGTTGAGTTTTCATATTTCAGCGCTGATGGTACAGAAGGTTTCCCTGGCAACAAAAAGGTAACAGTAAGATATACACTTACTGATAAAAACGAAATCATTATTGATTACACAGCGGTTTCAGACAAGAAAACTGCATTCAACCTTACTAACCACGCATATTTCAACCTTAAAGGTTACCAGAATGGTGATATTCTTGACCATACTCTTTATATCAATGCAGATGCTTTCACACCTATGGGTGAAGGACTTGTACCAACAGGTGAAATCCGTGATGTAACAGGTACTCCATTCGATTTCAGAGAGCCAAAGACTATTGGCAGAGATATTGGTGCAGATTATGAACAACTTGATGCAGGTAATGGTTATGACCACAACTTCTGCATTAACAATTATGACAAGAAGCTTCGTCTTGCAGCAACTGTTACTGCACCTAATGGAGTTAGACTTGACTGCCTTACAGATTTACCTGGTATGCAGCTCTATGTTGGTAATTTCCTTGAAGGCAAAATCGGTAAGAACAATACTCCAATGGATTTCCGTTGCGGTTTCTGCCTTGAAACACAATATTATCCAAATGCTACAAACACTCCATCCTTCTATAACTGTGTATTTGATAAGGATGAAGTTGTAAAGACAACAACAGTTTATAAAGTTACTGTTTGATAGTGTAACACATTCCCCTATTTCCCATAGAATGTAATGTAAGTTCAATATGGGAAGGAGGAAAAATGAATGTGTAACTTCTTCGGTAACAACTCTTGGTTGATTGTTATTATCATCTTAATTCTTCTCACAGATAACAACAACGGTTGCGGTTGCGACAACAACAATGGTTGTGGCTGCGCTCGCAGAGATTATGACTGTGGCTGCTGCTAATGTCAAAACTTATGTTTAAAAATTAAAGACATTAAAATAATAATGGTGGTGGGGGCATTGTCCCCACCATTTTATTGGAATGGAATTAACTTATGGAATTTTATGAAATTGACTCTTCACCTGAAAAGGCTTTGCTTTTATGTGTTGACACAGGTGATTTTGACGCAGAAAGTTCAATAGAAGAACTCACGCTCCTCACAGAAAGTGCGGGGGCTTCTGTTGTTGGCTCAATTATTCAAAGACGCGAAAACCCCGACGGTGCAACATATATCGGCAAGGGGCGTTTAGCCGAAGCAGAGCTTTTTTGTCATAACCAAGAAATTGATTTGATTATTTGTGATGGCGAATTGACACCGTCGCAAATCCGTAACATTGAAAACGCAACTGATGTGCGAGTTATTGACCGTACTCAATTAATTCTTGATATTTTCGCTCTCAGAGCAAAAACCCGTGAAGGTAAGCTTCAGGTTGAATTGGCACAATTAAAATATGCTCTCCCCCGTCTTACAGGCAAGGGTAAACAGCTCTCCCGTCTTGGTGGTGGTATTGGTACTCGTGGTCCCGGTGAAACAAAGCTCGAAAGTGACCGTCGTCACATTATGCGCAGAATGTACGCTTTGCAAGAACAACTTGACGAAGTTGAAAAGCGTCGTGCACTTCTCCGCAAAAGACGAGAGAAAAACGATGTTACAACAGTTGCCCTTGTTGGATACACCAACGCAGGCAAATCAACGCTTATGAATGCGCTGACAGATGCAGGAGTTTTGGCAGAAGACAAGCTTTTTGCCACACTTGACCCAACATCAAGAAAACTTTCCTTACCTAACGGACAAGATGTTATGCTTATTGATACAGTTGGATTTGTCAGCCGTCTTCCCCACGATTTAGTCAAGGCATTCCGTTCAACTCTTGAAGAAGCGGCAAGTGCTGATATTGTGCTAAATGTGTGTGATGCATCTGACGAGCATTGCAGTGAGCATATTGAAATCACGACGGGCATTTTAAAAGATTTGGGTTGCAATGGCGACAACATCATAACTGTTATGAACAAATGTGACAAAGCCGAAAATATTTTTGATATTCTTTCGATGGGCAAAACTGTCATGATTAGTGCATTAAAAGGAATTAACCTTGACCTATTGTTAAAAGAAATTGAAAAAGCGTTGTCCCTTAAAATTATTGAAATAAACTTGCTTATTCCATTTTCTGATGGTGGCGAAGTGAATTTCTTGCGAAATAATGCAAAGATTTTAAGTGAAGAATACACCGCAGATGGCACACTTTTAAAGGTGATTATCCCAACAGATTATGCCGACAGATTTCAAAAATATATTGTAGAATAAAACAAAGCACCAAAGAGTTTTAAACCCTTGGTGCTTTTCTTATTTTCTATTAAATACAATTTTATATTCGCCAGTATCTTGTGAATTACCTTTAATTATCAACTGATTTCCTTTAAAAGCAAATACTTCTGTTGTAGAGTCACTATATATAAGTTTATTACCATCAATTTGATAAGTGCCCTTTGTATCTTTTAAAATATCGTCAAGCACTTTATCTGCATAGTTTTCATAATAAACTACATCATTAGTTGTGAGAAACTTGCCAGAGTTTTCAGCCTTTATTCTTGCGCCCTCAACCATCAATGAACGATATTCTTTTCGCACATCAGTAATATTCAAAATTGTTAGAGAAGTACTATACGAGCCATTTTCGCTAAACTTATAAGTTGTGCGCATTTGAACCTTTGTTTTTGTGATTGATTCATTATAATAATTCCCATAGAATTTCTGTGGTGAAATTGTTTCATCATAAATCCATGTGCCAATTATTGTGGCTTTTGCTTCACTTGGACTCAAAGTAGGTCCCATATCTTCTGTGGTTGTTTCTGTTGTTGTAGTAGTTGTTTGGTCGGGTTGTGGATTTTGCTCTGTTTTCTTACAAGATGCAAATGCAAATACCATAAACAATACAAGACTACAAGCAAATAGTTTATGAAGTGTTTTTATAATAATCCCTCATTTTAAAATCCCCGTAAAGCTTTCGCCTTACGGGGTTTTAGTTTTGTTATGGTAAGATTTTATTAAGAGTAAGCATTGGCATTTCGCTATAAGCTGCATCGCCATAGACTGCATAAAGTCCATCGCAAACACCCTTGATAGCTACACAAGCCATTGCTGATGTGTTCTTATCGCTGAACATTCCATCGTTACCCATAATCTTATCGTAGATTGCATAGAATCTGTCAGCTGTTGCTTTGCAAGCAGCAGCATCAACAATTGTAATTTCAAGCATTGCATCAACTTCTGCGATTGCTGCATCAAGTTCTCTTGCATCAGCTGCGCTAAGATTTGCTCTGTTATATTCTCTCATTTCATCTACATCTTTACGAAGCTGTAATGTTTCACGGCTGTAGTTGAACTGTGGGAATCTGTCAGGATATGAGAAAACATCCTTAAAGTTGTCGTCTGTAAGAAGATGGATGATAAGGCTCATGAGAGCATCGTTTGAACCTGTTGTTGCATGGTTCTGTCCGCTGAAATAGAATGTATGGTCAGGAAGAAGACCTTTACGAACGTCCATAATTCCTTCTGGGTCAGTATGGTCGTGGTTTGGATTCCAGCAATTGCCAAGTTCATACTTGTAATCAGCAGGAAGTTTTGTTCCAACATTTACACTGTATGCACCCATTGATGTTGAGTCAACTTGAATAATACCATCAGCTTGAGTATAACTATAAGATTCTGCAAGTTGATAAAGTGTGACATTAGTGTCAACAATATCAAACACTTCAACGCCTAAAAATCTTGCCATTGTAATGTTAGCATCAGAATTTTTCTGAGCATTGTAATACCAATCAGCCTGACGACGAATTTCTGCCATATCGTCACCTGCAAGGTACTTATCACGGCAAACTTCATATTGACCTGATGGGATAAGACCCCACATAAGTGTTGAATATCTAAGATATTTGTTAATGAGTGTATCACCAATAATATCAAGAAGATTGCTTACATCAGTTTTTGGCATAAGTCTGACTGCAAGGCTGAGCACATAACTGAGAACATTGTTTTCACCTAAAAGAGATGTGAACATTGTTGTGTAAAGTGCTGCACTCTCATCGTTGATACCATAAGTATAGCAGTCACCAAGAAGGTTTGCACCATCAAGTGCAGGAACTGCAAATACGATTCTGTCAACATCAACTGCAATGTTGCTTCCTTTATCAGCATAAAGCTGCATAAGAGCATTTGCAATTGAACCACCTTGGCTAACAGGAACAAGGTTAACCTTTTTAGAACCTGTGTCTGCTTTAACAAACTGGATATAGTCATAAAGAGCCTGTGCTGTCTGAATCATATTACCTGTTGAAACATAGTTGAAAACATAGAGATTTTCTTCACCAGCAATTTCAAAATATTCTTCAACAGGGAAGCTCTTAAGAACATGTTCTTTCTGAACATCTGTAAATGTTGCAAAGCTTCCGTTATAGTATTCTGGAAGAACATCAGGGTCAAGGTTACCATTAGCATCACTTGCCTGTTTAGCCATCAAAAGGTCGCTGAGAAGATTTGCAACTGCTTTTGCAGCAGCCTGGTCTTTATCCTGCTGAGTAACAAACATTGTCAATGTTGGAATCAAAGCAGTTGTAAGAGCTGCACCGATAAATTCTTTTGAAACTGAGAAATAGAATGGGCCTGGAAGAGGATTGCCATCAGCATCACATTCTTTTTCACCGTCTACATAGTGATAAGTTTCACTTTGAAAAAGTCCTGGAATGATAATTGTAGGAACATACTCTTTATCACGAGCATAACCTAAAATCGACATACAAGACAACATCATAACCACTGCCATAACAACAGAGATTACTTTTTTGAAGTTTTTCATAATTGCAAGACTCCTTTTACAGATTTTTACTAATATAGTATAGCAAATTTTGAATAAATTGTAAACAAATTCTATATGTGCATTGTGCAAGAAAAAATCGACAAAAATATAACAAAGTGCACAATTAAAAAAGGGACGATTTTTGTCGTCCCCTACTGTTTTTATCTTAAAATTGGTATTCCGTTTTCATTAAAATTAACCTTTTTTATTCTTGCGTGGCGACAAGGGTCATATAGTGGCTCATCACAATATGTGCCACAATTTTTCTCAAAATGTGAAAATGGACGAGCGTGATAGACAATGAGCAAGTCACCATTTTCATCGACTACGAAACTATTATGTCCCGGCCCTGCCTGGTCGGTTAAATCTTCGGTCTGCAAAACAGGGTTTTCGTCTTTTGTCCAGCTAGTTTTATCCATCAAGTCTGCATTTCTGTCTGCATAAACTTTGCCCATACAATATTCTGCACCTGTGCCTGAAGCAGAGAAGAAAACATAGACTTTATCGTCTGTTTTAAGCACTGCTGGACCTTCGTTAACGCTGAATCTGATTTTCTCCCAATCATATTCAGGTTTAGTGAGAAGAATAGGTTTTGAAACGAGTTTGTTAGGCTCATTCTCGTTGATTTCTGCCATAAAGAGTGACGAATCGTCCAATTTTTCTGCCCAAACAACATAATGCTTACCATTATTTTCAAAGTATGTCATATCAAGTGAAAATTCAGTAAATGAACGCCCATCATCTTCACA
This sequence comes from Candidatus Fimenecus sp., assembly GCA_045632525.1. Classification (GTDB taxonomy): domain Bacteria; phylum Bacillota; class Clostridia; order Oscillospirales; family Acutalibacteraceae; genus Fimenecus. The sequence goes on along the minus strand of JAZQWV010000059.1, from coordinate 16,249 downwards.
AGCCTGCATTTTGCCAAGTTCTGTCCAACTATCATTTATTGGGTCTTGACCATCACAAACAATAACGAAAGGACGGATATTCCATACATTTTCTTGTTCCCCTGCTGCGAAGAAAACATACCATTTGCCACCGATAAAGTGTATTTCAGGTGCCCAGATATGCTTTGACATTACGCCTTTATTATGTGCTTTCCAGATTGTGTGCTCTTCAGCAGTTGCAAGACCTAAAACGGTTTCGCTTTTTCTTAAAACTACACGGTCATAGCCTGCATCAACATTATAAAAAGCAGGATATGATGCTGTGAAATAATAAAAACCGTCAGGTCCCTTTGTTACATAAGGGTCAGCACGTTGAGGTATAAAAGGATTTGGATAGTCTTGCATATTATTCTCCCCTATTTTCTAATTCTTTGATGCGTTTTTCAAGTTTTTTGATTTTTTCTTCGTGTTGTTTCTCTAATTCATATATGATGTCTATTATCACAAAGAAAAGCGTGCCAATAATCACGGCAGCACCAAGTTCAATTTTTATTGGATTGCCTGATTCAAAAAGCTCCCAACCACCACAGAAAACATAAAGAAAAATTATTACAAACCAAGCTAATATGCACAAACCCCATATCAGTATGTATTTTAATTTACTCATAAGTTTTTTCATAAATAATCACCGATATGATATTATCATAAACTAACTCAAAACGCAAGGACAGAAAAACAATGAATTAGATAAATTAGGGTTTGTAGAACAGAGTGCAAAGTGCAAAGTGCAGAGTGCATAGTGTCGGAACTGCGTTGCAATTATAGATATAATTAATATAAACCACAAATGTAGGGGCGGATGCCTACATCCGCCCGTTTAAGTTTCATCTCACCTTGCGGGACGATGTGCGCATCGTCCCCTACAAACATCGCCGATATTAACAAAATATATTTTAAAAGAAACCGACAAATTCAAATTCATTTGAATCTTTACTAATTAGGGTTAAAATTATAAAAAAATAGTCACCACAAAAGTGATGACTATTTTTATGGCTGGGGAATAGGCGACCGTCTGCTTCGGCGTTCGCCTTGCATACTTCACACTCGACATAAATGTCTCGTGCTTTTTGGCTAAAAACGATTCACTGAATCGTTTTCTTAACGCCAAAACCCTACGGGTTCGAATCCCTAATTATAAAAAAATAGTCACCACAAAAGTGATGACTATTTTTATGGCTGGGGAATAGGGATTCGAACCCCAACAAACAGAGTCAGAGTCTGTCGTGCTACCGTTACACTATTCCCCAACGAGCAAAAGCAATTATATATCAACAATATTAAATTGTCAAGGGTTTTTCAATAAAAAAATTCAAGTATTTTCCGTTTCTGCGTTCTTGCGTTTTGAGTTTTTGAGTTTAATCTCCGTTCATTTCTAGTAATGTTTGCTCAATACCGTCGGCTATAGCTTTGGCATAAGCATTAAGTTTTTCGTCAAAGTCTTCGTTGTCTTCGTCACTTGTGATAAATCCCACTTCTAAAAGACATGATGGCATTTTGGTGTTGCGATTTATATAATAATTCATATTTTCGCCTTTGCGATAGCCGAAATTTATTCCTCTATCCGCTGAAAAACCAACAACGCGCATATTTTCCATTAAATTCTCGGCAAGCAACATATCGTCAGTGGGTTGCCTTGAATGAACCCATGTTTCAACACCCTTGCCGTCACCTGTGCTACTGTTTCTGTGAATAGCAACAAAAAGTGACGCTCTTGCCTTATTTGCGATTTTACATCGGTCAGACAAAGAAACGCCACTGTCGTTTTCACGGGTCATTACAACAGTATATCCCCTATCTGTGAGTATATCTCGCACAAGAAGAGAAAGACGCAGATTATCGTCTTTTTCTTTTCTATCTTTTCCCAATGCGCCCGGGTCATCACCACCATGGCCTGGGTCAATGCAAACTGTTTTTTCGTCAGGCACAAAGTTTAGCTGATTAAGTTTATAAACAGCTTCTTCGCCACCGACAAATAAGAGTGCCAACACGGAACAAAGTGTCAACGAAAACAGTGCAATTATTGGAAAAATAAAGGTTTTTCTGTTGTTTTTTCTACCGTTTTTCATATTAGAATTTTAATTATAAAGCCTTGAAACGCTCTTTGATTTCCCCTGCTCTGCCGCAAGTCATTCTTCCTTCAGGGCAAGCGCTCACAAAACAGCTTGGACCATAGAATTTAAACACTTTTGGCTCTGCTTTGCGAAGAATTTTAAGTGCTTCAACGGCATATTCTTGAATCTCCCACTGAGCACGAGTGCAAGAACGAAGTCTCATAAAGAGCATTAACTGTCTCGCATTCATTGTTGTTACAATATCAAGTGTATTACCTGAAAGTTGATAATATACCAACAATTCTTCTGCCACACCCATTTCTTTAAGACGTTTATACTCTTTATCTGTATCAACAAATGCTTGTTTATATTTTTCTAAAAGTTCTGGTTTATCTTTGAGAACTGGTGGAACAATATAACTTAATCTATCTGTTTTAATGAGTTCAGGAATTTCAATTGACTGAATTCTGTGACGAGCAAAGTGAGTTATGCAAGAAAGAGAAACATTGTTAAAACGGAAAGTATAATTTGCACATTCAAGCGCTCTTGGTCTTTTGCATTTTGCAACTGCTTCAACGATTTTCTCTGTAATCGCATCATCTTTGATGATTTCTTCTGCCTGTTCTGTTGAACAATTCTTATCAAAAATCAATGCATTTCTTGCAATAAGTTTTGCTGCATTTGGTGTTGCACCAAGAAGCTCAACAGGTGTCTTTGTATGTTCAAGCTGGACATTCACAAATGACAAATCAGGACCATCTTCTTTGATTTCTTTTTCTTTGAAACTTGACATAATACCAGGTGCTTTAATCTTTGCCTGTTCTAAAAGTTCAAGTCCCAACGCTTTAATTTCAGGATATTTTGCACCACGACCATAAATCATAGCGTCAAGCATGTGCAAGAATTCTCTGCCGTTTACTGAACAGAAGAAGTTGCTATAAAGACAATATGGAAGCACAAAACGAGCATCTTCACGAAGAACCCCATTTTCACAAAGCTCATCATAGAGAGCAAACATTTTGCTCATGTGCTCTTTATAACTCTTTGTGATTTCTTCATTATTAAACTCAGGCACATAGAAACCTGCGTCGCTGAAATTAACATATCGTCTTGACTTAACTGTATATGATGCAAGTCTGAATTCGATAATAAACTGTTCAACAACAGCAGTAACATTTTGGAACGCAAGTTGAAAATATGTGTGTTCAACTGTACTTGTGTGACCCGATGCTGTAACCTTGCCGATAAGGTTAGCATTTTTCTCTTTATCCTGAGATTTATCCCAAATAGAAAGCGCTGTACCTTCCTGAGTTGAAACACGACCTGCCGCAGCAGTAACCTTTTCGTCAGTATCGGTCATACCAATAATCAATGCGGTGCTTTTGTTATAATCGTAGCTCATTGTCAATCCCCCAATTTTCTGCTTTATTTTCTGTTTTTCATTGTAACATAAAAAAATATAAAAAACAATAACAAATCAAAGAGTTAGAAAAATTAGGGTTTGTGGAACAGAACGCAAAGTGCAGAGTGCAGAGTGTCGGAACTGCGTTGCAATTATAGATTTAACCAATTAGGTTGGTTTGTAGGGGCGGGTCTCCGTGCCCGCCCGTAATTTTATCGTACACTTGCGGGAGGGCACAGAGGCCCTCCTCTACATTTGTGTAACATATTCGTACGATAAATCATCTCGACAAATTCAAAATTATAAAAGCAATTCTGATTTTTATTTTCATTTATTATTGTATTATTAAAAATTATTTGTTATAATGTTATCTGTATAATTATGTAAGGTGGAAGACTGTGCTATGAACAGAAAAATGATTGTTATTGAAGGTCTTGACGGCAGTGGCAAATCAACTCAGGTTGAGCTTTTAAAACAGAAACTTATTGACAATAATATTAAACTCAGACAAATTAAATTGCCTGACTATGAAAACCCATCAAGCACACTTGTTAAAATGTATCTAGGTGGCGAATTTGGTAGCAACCCACAAGATGTTAATATTTATTCTGCATCACTTTTCTATGCAGTTGACAGATATGCAAGTTTCAAGAAATTCTGGGGCGATGATTATAACAACGGCACTCTCATTCTTGCAGACCGTTACACAACATCAAATGCTGTTCACCAAACAGTAAAGCTTCCTAAAGAAGAATGGGATAAATATCTTGACTGGTTGTTCCACACAGAATATGAAATGATGGAAATTCCATCACCTGATGCAGTTATCTATCTTGATATGGATGTTGACATTTCACAGCGTCTTATGTCAAAGCGCTATGAGGGTGAAGAGACAAAGAAAGATGTTCACGAGGCAAATGTGGAATATCTTAAATCTTGTCGTGAAGCAGCACTTTATGCTGCTGACCGCTTTGGTTGGAATGTTGTTAAATGCTATGATGGTGATGAACCTTTATCAATTGAAGAAATCGGAAATACTATATGTAACATAGTTAAGGAGATTTTATAATGGAGTTTCACTCCCCTACTCTTAAAGACAAAGAATGGATTCTCAGAGCCTTTGACTTTGGACAAACTGACTGTTGTGAATATTGTTTCGGTAATATTTTTATGTGGTCAGATATTTATGAAAATAAGATTTATAACGATAACGGTATTTTTGTTTCTGCTGATTTCACAGACGAGCCTGTTTTCTGTTATCCAATCGGTGACGGCGACAAAAAAGCCACTATTGAAAAACTCATAGACTTTTCAAAAAGTCTTGGCGTTAGTCTTGAATTCTTTGGAATGACAGAAAAAGACCGTGACGAATTAAATTACCTTTTTCCAAAACAATTTGAAATCACAGAAGAGCGTGATTATTTCGACTATCTTTACACAAGTGAAAGTTTAGCGAATCTTGTAGGTAGAAAACTCGCAAGCAAGAGAAATCATATTTCATATTTTGAAAAGACTTTTGATTGGAAATATGAACCCATTACAAAAGATAACATTCATCAATGTGAACTTCTCAACGAGCATTGGGAAAGACTTAATCGCGAGAAAAATCCCGAAGAAATTGGTGATGAGCATCTTGCAATAAAAAAGGCTCTTGCTAACTTCTTTGAATTAGGTCTTGAAGGTGGAATTCTCACAATTGAAAACGAGATTGTTGCATTCACATTTGGTGAGAAACTCAACAACAACACATTCTGTACTCATGTTGAAAAGGCTTATGGTAATATTCGCGGTGCTTATCAAATGATTAACCGTGAATTTGCCCGTCAACTTAAAGACAGATATGAATTTATCAACCGTGAAGATGATACAGGTAGTGAAGGTTTAAGACGAGCAAAACTCTCTTATCATCCACACCGACTTGTTATTAAGTATTCTGCAGTATATAAGGGTTAATTATGATTGATTTTGCAGGTTATTCTGACAGAAAAGCATTAGAAGATTTATGGCAAAGTGTTTTTCTTGAAGATAGTGAGATAACTGAATATTTTTTCGAGAATATCTTTGGTGACACAATTACACCCGTTATTCGTGTTGACGGTGAAATTGCATCTGCGTTATTTCTCTTGGATTGTACCATTGGCGAATACAAAGGCAAATGCGTTTATTGTGCCATGACAAATTACAGTCATCGTGGCAAAGGTTACATGAAAACTTTGCTTCAATATTCTTATGATTTTTGCCGTGACAACGGATTTGACTTTTTGTTTTTAGTTCCCGCAGAAAAAAGTCTTTTTGACTATTATGAAAAGTGCGGATTCCAGAACTTCGGATTAAGACGAAGCTACATTTTCGATGGCACAACACCCAAAATCAAAGAAAAAATCGCTTTTGACTGTGAATTCAGTTTCAACGAAGAAATAGTTAAATATTGGAAAAAATCTTGTATCCACTATGGTGGCAAGGTTGAAGGTTTCGGCTTGATTTTTGATGACGATAATGTGATTATCAGAAATGCTGAATGCGAATTTTCGAGTATTCCAGAAGAATATAAAAAGAACGATATAATTATTCAGGGTAACATTGATTTTGGTGAAGACGAACACCCTGCTATGATTAGAACAGAAAACGACAATATAAAAAAATTGTGTTGCTATGTAGGCATCACTTTGGAGTGATTTTATGGTATATGTATTTTTAGCACCCGGATTTGAAGAAATTGAAGCATTGGCAGTTGTTGATGTGCTTCGTCGTGCAGAACTTGATGTACTCACTGTTGGCGTGGGCGAAGATTTTGTAATCGGCTCACATCAGATTCCTGTTGCTTGTGATATTGCTGAAAAAAGTTTAATACTTGATGAAAAAACAGAAGCAATTGTTCTCCCCGGTGGAATGCCCGGCACATTAAATCTTGAAAAAAGTGAAACTGTACAAAATGCTATTGATTGGGCAATCCAAAACGAGAAATTAGTTTGTGCTATTTGTGCTGCACCATCAATTCTTGGTCACAAAGGGCTTTTAAATGGCAAAAATGCAACTTGCTTCCCCGGTTTTGAAGAAGAACTTTTCGGTGCTGACATTTCAAAAGATTATGTTGTGAAAGATGGTAGCATTATCACAGCTCGTGGAATGGGTAGTGCTATTGAATTCGGTTTACAGATAGCAGAAGTTCTTACATCACGCGAGAATGCACAGAAAATCCGCGCATCTTTACAGATTTATAATGGATAAAAAAGTTTTAAGAAAAAGACTTATCGAGAAACGAAAAAGTCTTGATAAAAATGCAAAATCTCATTGGGATAAAATCATAAGTGACACAATTTGCAATAGTGATTATTTTAAAAGTGCAAAACAAGTGCTTATTTTCTCATCAACTGATGATGAATTTGACACAAAGCACATTGTTAAGTGTTGCAAAGCGCAAGCAAAAGATGTTTTTTATCCCCTTTGCCTTGATAGAGATGGCAATATGGAATTTTTCAAAGTCAGCCATGCTGACGATTTGGTTTTAGGTATGTATAACATTTTTGAGCCAAAACCAACTTGTGAAAAATATGTTCAAAAAGAAAATGATTTGGTTATTGTCCCCTGCCTTTCTGCCGACAGACAGAAAAACCGTATCGGTTACGGCAAAGGCTATTATGACAGATTTCTAAAAGACTTTAACGGTGTGAGCGTTTCACCTTGTTATGACATTTTGTTAGAAGATGAAATTCCAACCGATAAATATGATATAAAAATCAACATTGTTGTTACAGATAAGGAGGTTATCCAATGAATAAGTTTTCAGAAGGATTTTCCGACAATAGTTATGACGACCTTTTAAATGAATATGCAGGGAATGCTCTTGGCAACAGACCTTCAAAGGTTGAGCCACAAAAGAGAATTCCTAAACCTGCTGTGCCACAGAAAAAGGTTGAATCAAAAAAGAAGCCTGAAATTAATATTGATGTGCAAAAGAAGAACACACTCAATGAAAAAGCAGACGATTTTGGTTTTATTAAATCTTTTGAAGAAGAAAATGCAGAAAGAGAATTGAAAAGTTCAAACACTATGGAATTCAGCAAAAGTGCAATGAAAAAGCCTGTTATTGAAAAGAAAAATGACAAGCAAAAGCCGAATTTCAACACTATGCTGAAGACGCTCAAAACTTCAGTGCACAAAGCCGTTTATTCTGATTCAAATTCTTCAGACACAGAAAAAGACAATAAAAAGAAAAAGGAATTTAAAAAGCCACTTATAGTTTTGGGTGTTTGTATTCTTGTTGCCATTTTAAGCTCATCTATAATTCTCAGTTGTCTCAACGATGTTCTTGCAATCAATCGTGACGACGAAAAGATTGTGGAAGTTACTCTTCCAAATGATGCAGACACTTTCACAGCTCTTCGTGTGCTTGACAAAGCAGGGCTTATTAAAAACACAATGTTCTGTAATCTTTTCGTTAAAGTGATGGGATATACTAACGAAAATTATTTGCCCGGTATCTATTATTTCACAGAGGATATGGGCGTTGAAAAAATGCTTACCCGCTTTAAAACAAGTGTTCAGCGTGGCAAGATTATAAGCGTTACTATCCCTGAAGGCTATACAATTGACCAGATTTTTGAACGACTTGAAAAGAACGATATATGCTCGGCATCTTCGCTTTATAAAGTTGTTGATGAAATTGATTTCAGTGACGAATATGATTTCATTGCCAAAATCGAGAATAAAGAAGAAAGATATCACGCTCTCGAAGGTTATTTCTTCCCCGCAACTTATGAATTTGAGCAAGGTGCAACACCTGGTGCAGTTATTCGTGAGTTCCTTGATGCTTTTGAAAATTACTGGACAGAAGAATATGCAAAAAAAGCTGAAGCTCTTGGCAAAACAACTGATGAAATTATAAAACTTGCATCTATTATTGAAAAGGAAGGTGCAAACCACGACCAGTTTAAATTGGTTTCTTCAGTTCTTCACAACCGTCTTAACCGTTCAGGTCTTTACCCAACACTTGAATGTGACTCAACAAAAGACTATGTTACAAACACAATTTCGCAAAGAGTAACTTCTCCATCTCAGATTAATGGATTTATTCTTGGTTATAGCACTTATGAAAGAGCTGGTCTTCCAACAGGTGCTATCTGTAATCCGGGCGCAGCCGCTATTGAAGCAGCACTTAACCCTGATACAACTCAATATTACTTCTTTGCTCACGACAATAACAAAAAGATTTATCTGGCAACAACTCTTGATGAGCATAGTGCTAACAAGAGAGCCATTGAAAAAGTAAACGCACAGGATGATTAAAAATATGATTATACCCGAATTGTTAGCACCCGCAGGCGACCGTGAAAGACTTGAATCGGCGTTGATGTTTGGTGCAGACGCAGTTTATCTTGGTGGCGACGCATTTGGTATGCGTGCAGCACCACAAAATTTCAATTTTGAACAATTAAAAGAAGCAACAGAGCTTTGTCACGCAAAAGGTGTCAAGGTTTATCTCACTTGCAACACATTAGCCCGCAACGACGAGATTTTGAAATTACCTGAATATCTTGAGCGTTGGGCTGACATCGGCGTTGATGCGTTCATCGTTGCTGATATTGGTGTGCTTTCTCTTTGCAAAAAATATGCACCCAATGTGCCAATTCACATTTCAACTCAAGCAGGTATTGTAAATCATGTTACTGCTAATGAGTTTTATAATATGGGTGCCAGTCGTGTTGTTACTGCAAGAGAATTGTCAATTCACGAGATTGCAGAAATCCGCGCAAAAGTGCCAAAAGACCTTGAAATTGAGTGTTTTATTCATGGCGCTATGTGCGTGTCATTCTCTGGTCGTTGTCTTCTTTCAAACTATCTCGTAAATCGCGATGCTAACCGCGGTGAATGCGCTCAACCTTGCCGTTGGGAATATGCAATTATGGAAGTTAAGCGTGACGGAATGTATTTCCCAATTCAAGACTCAAAAGAAGGTACATATATTCTCAACTCAAAAGATATGTGTATGATTGAGCATATCCCCGACCTTGTTAATGCTGGAATTAGCAGTTTTAAAATCGAAGGTCGTGCAAAATCTGCTTATTATGCCGCAGTTATTACAAATGCTTATCGAATGGCTATTGACGAATATCTCAAAAATCCGTCAAATGACTTTAAGACTCCACAATGGATTGTTGACGAGTGTTATAAGGTAAGTTATCGTGAATATTGCACAGGTTTTTATTACAACGCACCAAACGAAGATGCTAACATCAGCTTTGATGGTGGATATAAACGCCATTATGATGTTATGGCACAGGTTAAAGAGTGTAAAGATGGTTTTATTATTGCAGAGCAGAGAAACAAATTCTCTCGTGGTGACGAGTTAGACGCTCTTATGCCCGGTGAGAAACCTGTTGTTTTTACTGCAAATGAACTTTTTGATGGTAACGACAACGAAATTGAATCTGCGCCACATCCAATGATGACTGTTAAAATCAAGAGTGATTTGGTATTCCCATCGGGTACACTTTTTCGTAAAGGGAAATAAGGGGTATTTATGTTTTTGAAGGTTTTATTGGGGATTTGCTATATATTATTCTTTATATTTGTGCCACTTTATGACAAGGCATATTGGCCCGAGCCCACAAAGAAATCTCTTACTTGCAAAATGATTGCCGCAACTGCATTTGTTGGTATTGGTTTCATTGCTATGGAAATTACAGGCAATGAGTCTTATTATGCAAATATGATGCTCATAGGCCTTATTTTAGGTTGGGTTGGCGACTTGTTTATGCACATCCCCCACCCACCAAACAATCCAAGAATGTCTGTTGTTTATATCGGTGCAAGTGCATTTTTAATCGGTCACATTTTCTATGTGTTAGCGTTTGTTAAATCAACAATGGCACTTACACCTGATTATAAATTCTTTACATTACCTGAAATTATTGCGTTTGCAATTATTTTCGTTGCATTTGCACTAACCCTTGAGCCTGTTTTCAAGTTCAATTATAAAAACACTTTTATGAAAGTGACATTGCATTTATATAGCATTTTTTTGATTATAATGCTTTTAAAATCTTGTGCTTTCGGTGTTACTTATTATTTAAATGGAGCAGAAAACTCACTCCCCGCTATGCTTATTCTTATAGCAGGTGCAATTTTCTTCTTTGTTTCTGACTTCACTTTAGGGCTTCGACTTATCGGTGGTGCAAAGGGCAACAAAACAGTTAAAACCGTTAGCCTTTATGCTTATTTTATCGCACAGTTACTTTTAGCAACATCAATTTTATTTGTACATATTTAAGGGGTATTTATGAGACCAAGAAAAATCAGAAATCTTAATACAAGACGAGAAAACTGTACAGATTTAAGAATTCCTTATGAACTTAAATCTTTTGATTTTCGCACAAATGAAGAGCACGAAAACTTTTTCGATTTAGATGAGATTTTCGGTCGCTCTGCACCAATTGTTATGGAAATTGGTTGTGGCAAAGGTCAATTCGTTTGCGAATATGCAAAAAGAAATCCTGACAAAAACATTCTTGCCATTGAATGTGTGCCAAGTGTTTTAGTTGAGGCTTGTGAAAAAGTTAAAAATGAAAATATAACAAATATCCGTTTTCTTGAAATGAGAGCCGAATATCTTTCACTTTTCATTAAAGAGAAGACCATTTCTGAAATCTATCTTAATTTCAGCACCCCCTACCCTAAAAACAAACACGAGTGTCACAGACTCACATATAGAGAATTTCTTGATATTTATAAAAAGCTTCTTGTTGACGATGGTTTTATCGCACAAAAAACTGATAGCCAAGGCTTTTTTGAATATTCACTTGAAAGCTTTTCACAGAATGGATTTGTTCTTTCAAACATTTCCCTTGATTTACATAAGAGTGATTTCGAGGGTAATATTGTGACAGAATATGAGCAGAAGTTTGTAGATTTGGGAATGCCAATTTATCGACTTGAAGCAAGAATGAAATAAAAGTAGTAATAATAAACAACAGACTGTTAATTTTTTCGTGAAATTAGCAGTCTGTTTTATTTTATATATATGTGTTATAATAGTATGACTTTATTTTGAAGGAAGGTTTTTATGAGCAACACTAATACAATTCAAGCTCAGAATGAGCAAAAGCACGTAAAGACAAATGAATTCGTTCTTTACTTGATGGGCGTATTTTTCTACACCACAATGACGGGCATGGTTGGTGGTAACCGTAACGCATATCTCGTTAATGTTCTTCGTTTGCCAGAAGAGCAGACAGCACTTTTCAATTTGTTGACACAGATTATTCCGTTTGTACTTAACTTCTTTATCGTTATGTACATTGATGGAAGAAAAATGGGCAAAGGTGGTAAATTTAGACCCCTTACTATGCTTGCTATAATTCCTATGGCAATTGTTATGGTTCTTTCTTTCTGGGCGCCACCAGGGCTTTCAGGAACTGTTCTTTTCATCTACATAATTACACTTGCAGTTCTTTGGGCAATACTTGGCACATTTGGTAACTCAATCAATATGGTTGCCAATGTTATGACACCAAACCTTAAAGAACGCGACCAAGTTCTTTCATTCCGCAGTATTTCAAGTGCTGTTGGTAACTCTGCACCAGTTGTTGTATTACTTGTTATTGGTGCTATCTGGAAAAACGATAACACTGACCTTATAAATTCAGTTACAGGCACAAGCATACGAAGCGTTGAAGGTTTGCAATATATAATTTCAGCCGCTCTTTGTGGTGTTGTTGGCATTATCACAGTGCTCCTTGGTATGAAGGTTGTTCGTGAAAGAACAGTTTATACTGCTGAAAAGAAGAATCCCCTTATGGGCTTTAAAGATATTGTTACAAACAAATATGCTTGGACAATTATCATTTCAGAATTCTTAAAGAGTTTCCGTGGTATTGCTACATATATGGAAGCATTTATCGCAGCAGCAGTTCTTGGTGACATCTCAAAGAAAATTCTCTTTGTTCTTCCTGTTGGTATCGGTACTGCAGTTGGTATGCTCGTTATCAACTTCCTTCTTAAGAAATTTGATGCTCGTCAGCTTTACATCGCAAGTGGTATCTATTCACTCTGCGCTAACTGTGCAGCATTCGGTGTTGGTTACGCTTATTTCACAACTGGTAACGGAATTTTGCAGGTTGTATTCATTATCTTTTTGTTCCTTATTGGTCTTCAGTTCGGTGCATCTAACCTTCTTCCATCAATGTTCCAAGCAGATGTTCTTGAAACAATTGAGCTTAAAACAGGCAAACGCCTTGACGCATCATTCCCATTTGTTATTGGTATCGGCACACTCATTAGTGGTGCAATCGCAAGCACAGTTGCTCCGCTTCTTCTCTATGGTGATGGTTCAATTATCGGCTATATCCAGCCAACAGACCTTATGCCAACACCAGTACAAAGCCTTGACACAAAGGTTACACTCTTGTTCTTCTATACAATTATGCACGGTATTATGATGTTCCTTGCAGGTGTTCCATTCTTCTTCTATAAACTCACAGGCAAAACAAAAGAAGATTATCACAACGCACTTCTCGAAAAACGTGCAGAAATGGCAAAACAGCAAGACGCATAAACCACAATAACCATAAAAATAACGGAGTAGATTTTCTACTCCGTTTTGTTTTGCGAAAATACACATCCACAATAGTCTTGTCGATACAGATTATATTCTTTGCTCAATTCTATTGACCTTTTATATCCTTCTTTTTTCTTAAAGTCTGACGGTAGCCATTGAGCATTATATTCTTTTGCCAACTCAAGCCCTATTTCATTAATTTTCTGTGCGTCTTTGAGTGGGCTTATTGTAAGGGTTGTTGTGAAATAATCAAAGCTGTTTTTCACCGCTTCATCTGCAGTCTTTTCAAGTCTTAAACGATAACATTTAAAGCATCTTTCACCACATTCACGGCAGTTTTCAAGCCCCTTTGCCATCTCATAAAACTTTTCGCTCTCAAAATCGCAATCAAGCATTTTAACAGGGTATTTTGTATCCATTTCCCCTATTAATCGTTTTTGCTCTGCTTTGCGCTTTTTATATTCTGCTTCGGGATAAATATTGGGGTTATAATAAAGCACAGTAATATCAAAATACTGTGACAAATATTCAATGCAATAACTACTGCAAGGAGCACAACAAGAATGGAGAAGAAGTGTTGGCACTCTATCCCCTAAATTTTCGATAATTTTATCAAGTTGTTTTTGGTAGTTAATTTTTTGCATAATATATATCCTTAAAGAAAAGGGCGATTCGTGAATCGCCCTTACATTTTGTTTTAATCTTCTTTTCTGCCGAAGAATCGTCTTTCTTCTTCCTTCTCTTTTTCTTCTATTGGAAGAATTTCAACTTTGACTTTACCAATTCGACGCTCTTCAACATTTAAAACTGTGAATTTCACATTTTCAAATGTGACTTCATTCATTTCGCCATCCTGTGGCAAGAAACCGAGCACACTAATGATATATCCACCGATTGTGTCATAATCACCATCGGGGAATGTTTTGCCGATATGCTCTTCAACTTCTTCGATGTCTGTTATACCATCAACTTCGAAAACTGTATCATTGATGATTGAGATTTCTTCGTCTTCTTGGTCATATTCGTCTTGAATGTTACCAACGATTGATTCGAGCAAATCTTCAAGAGTAACAATACCCGCTGTGCCACCGTATTCGTCAATAACAACTGCCATCTGAACTCTTTTTTCTGTCATTTCAGTAAAGAGTTCACCGCAACGCTTTGTTTCTGGCACATAATATGCCGGACGCATCATATCTTTAACTGTTTTTGTCTTTGGAAGATTTGTTCCAACATATTTAAGAAAGTCTTTAATATAAACAATACCGATAATATCATCGGGGTCTTCTTCATAAACAGGAATTCTTGAAAATCCGTTTTCGATTGAGAGTTTAACTGCTTCGCTGAGTGGCTCGTCATCGTCAATGCAAACCATATCAGTACGATGAGTCATAATGTCGGCAACATCAATATCATCAAACTCGAAAATGTTGTTAATCATTTCGATTTGGGCATCTTCAATAACACCTTTTTCGCCACCGACGTCAACCATCATTCTGATTTCTTCTTCTGTAACAACTTCTTCGTCAGCGTGTGGGTCAATACCAATAAGTCTTAACACACCGTTAGTTGAAAGTGCCAAGAATTTAACAACAGGTCTTGTAACCTTTGCCACAAAAACAAGAATTGGCGCTGCCATAAATGCCATTTTTTCAGGCTTGTTCATAGCTATTTTCTTTGGTACAAGTTCACCTAAAACAAGTGAGAAATATGACATAACAAGTGTGATTACAACTGTTGAAAATCCGCTGATTACACCAACAGGAATTACATTCACAATGCTTGTTTGTCTGATTACATTTGCGAGCATTTCAGCAAATGACTGTGCCGCAGTAGCAGATGTTAAAAACCCTGCCAAGGTTACACCAATCTGAATTGTTGAAAGGAATGAACTTGTGTTTTCTGTTAATTTTTGAATTTGTTTTGCTTTTTTGTTACCCTCACTAGCCATTTTATCAATTTTGTTATCGTTGAGAGTAACGATTGCCATTTCTGACATTGAGAAGAATGCATTGACAAAAATCAATGCGAAAAGAGTGACTATTTTAATAATAATACTCCCAGGGTCCGTGCCCATAGACTAAAACCGTCCTTATAAAAATATAGAGATATTCATAAAATATCAGTATGTATTTTATAACAAAATATACCTTTTGTCAAATAGACCAAAAAGTGAGCAATTTCCACATCTTCCAAAATACACAAAAAATGGTTAATATTTTATCAAACTTCGTCATTTTTTAAGGATAAATTACTTTACTTTTCAATTGAAAAGTGTTATCATTTATAATGTATGAATAGGCATACTTAATTCTATATCTAATTCCATTAAGGAGGAAATAAAAAATGGCAGAAAACAAGACACCCATAGTTCGTCAAAAGAAAACTATGGACGGTAATACTGCTGCTGCTCACGTATCTTATGCGTTCACAGAAGTAGCTGGTATTTACCCAATCACTCCATCTTCACCTATGGCTGACTACGTTGACCAGTGGTCTGCACAGGGAAGAAAGAACATCTTCGGCACACAGGTTCGTGTTGCTGAAATGCAGTCAGAAGCAGGTGCAGCAGGTACAGTTCACGGCTCACTTGCAGCAGGTGCTCTCACCACAACTTACACAGCTTCACAGGGTCTTCTCCTGATGATCCCCAACATGTATAAAATCGCAGGCGAACTCCTTCCCAGCGTTTTCCACGTTTCAGCTCGCTGCGTTGCTTCACACGCTCTTAACATTTTCGGCGACCATTCAGACGTTTACGCTTGCCGTCAGACAGGTTTCGCAATGCTCGCTGAAACAAACACTCAGGAAGTTATGGACCTCGGTGCTGTTGCACACCTTGCATCAATCAAGGGCAGAGTTCCCTTCATCAACTTCTTCGACGGTTTCCGTACATCACACGAACTTCAGAAGATTGAAGTTTGGGATTTCGAAGACCTCAAAGAAATGTGCGATATGGACGCTGTTGAAGCTTTCAGAAAGAGAGCTCTCAACCCCGAAAGACCCGTTATGCGTGGTTCACACGAAAACGGCGACATCTTCTTCCAGCACAGAGAAGCTTGCAACTCCTACTATGATGCTCTTCCCGCTATCGTAGAAGAATACATGGGCAAGGTTAACGCTAAGCTCGGTACAGACTATCAGCTCTTCAACTACTACGGTGCTCCCGATGCTGAAAGAGTTATCGTTGCTATGGGTTCA